>JADHRU010000071.1 GCA_016777265.1 Synechococcus sp. BS30m-G31 | reverse complement strand
AAGGGGTAGGGATCGAGATTGGCGATGGAGAGCAGCCAATCCGCCCCCTCAGCTGTAGCCAGCGCCAGGGTGCTGCCATCAGCAATTTCGTAGCAAATCGCTCCAGCAGCAGGGGAGTCGAACAGGGAGAACAGTCGCGATGCACCACCGGGATGCAGTCCCCCCACTGCCGATAAACCGGCAGTTAATCCCCCAGGAAGCGGCGGAATCCATTCCCCGATGGGCACCAGCCGATGTTTATCAAGGAGAGGATCTGGGCGCTCAGCGCCTGGGGGGAACAACAGCAATGAGCTGCGCTGCTGCCCCCGAACCCAACGAAACCCTCCACTGATCAATGGCACGGGCGGAGATCCTTGGGGCATGCGCCAACCGGAAGGAAGCACGCCCTCAGGCGCCACCAAAGCATCAACCGGCTCACCTTCCGCCATTTGCAACGCAGCCAACAACGCCTGAGGGAGCTGACGCTGCCGCTCTGGATCCAATTTTTCACGGGTTGGAACGGCAGGCTGCCATACGGCCAAAGAGATGGCACCGGTCGCCGGAGGTGCTGTCGCCAAAAGCACAGCACCCAGGCCATGGGCAAGCAGAAGACTGCCAAAACCGATCCATAGACCACGACGGCTAGCAACTTGGTGGGCAACTCGGTGGGCAACTCGGTGGGTCGCTCGATGCTTCACCAAGCCGCAAATCCACCAGGCCCACATCAGCTGAATCACAACCAGACCCCCCGAGCCAAACCAACGGGACAAGCCAGCCAGCGGAAGATCCCAGGGCAACGTGCTGCCGCCAATCCCGATCCAAAACAACGGCGAACTAGACAGCACCAGTTCGGCCCAGGCCCATATCAACGCGAGAACACCCGCAAGCAACCAAGGCGCTAAGCGCGGAAACCAACGACGACATCGCTGCAGCACCAGCGACCACAACGCCAGCAACACTGCAGCACACATGCCGCAGACCAACCAAAGGGTGGTCGCCACCGGAAGACTTATTAGGGCGGGCACACCCATCCAGGTGAGTGGATGCAAAGACAGCAGCCAGGCATGGCTGACCAGCACAGCGAGCAGACCCCACACCGCACACCAACGGGTGCGCTCTGCCAACGACCACAACAACGCCAGCGCAGGCAGCATCAGAAGAGGACCGCCCAAAGAAGGGGCCAGCCCTGCAAGCACCCCGCCCAGAACGGCGCGCCAGCCAAACAGCAGTCGGTGATCGCCCATTTTCATCGGGGCAAGACCAGGCCATCCTGAACGGCAGCCCTTTGCTGCCTCCCATGGACGCCAACCCGCTTCAGCAGCTTTTGCTCCGTGGACTCGGCACCACCACCCTGGTGGCCGAGCGGCTGCGCGGGGTGACCCAAGCATGGGTTAGCAACGGCCAGCTCGATCCAAACCAGGCCTCCGCACTCGTGGACGAGGTGCTTAAAGCCTTGCGGGGAGAGACCCCAGAGCTCGAGCAACAAATGGGGCGGAACCTGGAACGCAACCGCGACAATCTCCTTCAAGACATCGGCGTTCCAAGCCAAAAAGAGATGGATGAACTGCGAGGGCGACTCGACCGACTCGAACAACAGTTTCGTCAACTGAACCGTCCCGAATAAATCATCTCGGTCCTGCGAGAGGCCAGAATCAGAATCATCCGACTCAGCTTGTGTGCGCGACATCTTGATCTCCACATCGGTGTGTGTGGCTTGCCTGCTTCTGGCTTTTGTCAGTCAACTGATTTCTCCGTCCACGGTGACGGCTGCGCCTCAGGCTCAGGCCGCTGTGGTGCGGTCCGAATCAAAAGCTGCCTTATCAAGCTTTGAACTAGACCCGGAAAACCCCAACCCGACGCTCTTCGCTATGGCTCCCGATAGCAACCAAGCCGATGCATCCAACCTTGGCGGCCCCATGGATGCCCCCGACACCCGCCTTCTGCCCAGTGGCTTGAAAATTACGGAGCTCGAGCTGGGTACCGGGGACGAAGCCACTGCGGGACAGACGGTGGTGGTGAATTACAGAGGCACCCTCGAAAACGGCACCGAATTCGACAGCAGCTACGGACGCGGACCCTTCAGCTTCCCGCTGGGAGCTGGTCGCGTGATTAAAGGCTGGGAAGAAGGTGTGGCGGGGATGAAGGTGGGCGGCAAGCGCAAGCTGGTGATCCCCCCCGACCTGGCTTACGGCAAGCGTGGTGCTGGTGGCGTGATTCCACCAAATGCCACATTGCTCTTTGAAGTCGAATTACTCGACGTCAAGAAGTAAGCGGAAGCTAGGCTCCTACCAAGAAATTCTTTTAACAATGTTGCGCTCGGCCCTCAACGCCATTGTCTGCGCTCTGCCAGCTTCCGTCGTGGAAGCCCATTGCGATGGACCTTGCGGCGTCTATGACCCCGCTTCAGCTCGTGTTCACGCTGAAGCAGTGCTCGCGATGACGAAAAAGCTCAAGGCTTTGGAAGCACCTGCTGCAGGAAATGCTGCAGCGCTTGCCACTTACAACAACACCTTCTCCCGCTTCGTTGCGGTCAAAGAAGACGAAGCCCAAAAGACCAAGAAAGAACTCTTGATCCTTTGGACCGACTACTTCAAGCCAGAGCACCTCGCCACGTTCCCCGATCTCCACGACACCTTCTGGAAAGCGGCCAAGCTTTGCAGCGCTTGCAAGGTGCACATCGACCAAGGCAAAGCCGAGGAACTGATGGCTGCTGTTGAGAAAATCCACGGCATGTTCTGGCAATCCAAGGGCCGCAACGACGCCTGGGTCACAGCCTCCTGAGCTCCATCTGCTCATCAACAGAATCGATTGCAGCAGCTGGTCTCCAAGACCTGTTGCTGCTTTTTTGTGGACGTCGTTTGCTTCTCAAAGTGGAGGGCCAATCCATGGCTCCCACCCTCAACCCTGACGACCGCGTGCTGGTTCAACGGGTCTCGGCCATCCAAGACACTCCAGCCTTAGGAACTGTTGTGGTGGCATGGCATCCATCGCAACCAGGACTTCGCCTAATCAAACGCCTTCAGAGCCTGGAGAACAACGGAATGATGTTGCTGGGAGATAACCCTTCATTCAGCACCGACAGTCGGCAGTTGGGTCCCATTCCCCGATCAGCGTTGATCGGCATCGTCGTATCCCGCGTAACTCCATCAAAAAAGATTCAATAAAATCACTTTCAATTGGGGCTTCTTTGGCATCCATACACACCCGTATCAATATCAATTAAGTTGATGACAATGACCCCCAAGAAACCGCTACAAATCAATCCTGTTACTTAATTAGATCGTCTAAATAAATCAGGATTTAAATGCTTCAGAACACAACCGCAGAGGTTTTTTGCAACCAAAAAGCACCGGTAGCAATTGACAGCGCACCCGTGCATCCCACCAACAACGGCAGCATTCGAGCACCACTGCGCAGGGTGAGAAACGACAAGGTGCTGACAACAGCCGCCATTGCTGCAATCGATCCACCCAGATAGGCCAGCAAGTAGGCCAAGGCTCCCATGGGAGGCAGCGCCAAAGCAGGAATCACTGCTAGGAGATGACTCGCACCCGCCAAGCCATGCAAAAGGCCGAGGCCCGAGGCGGCATGGGCGTGGCGACGATGATTGCTCTGGCCACGGACGTGTAGGTGGAGGTGCCGATGAATCGCCGCACCGTTGTGATGGTGCTCGTGGCTGTGCAGCTTGAGTCCAAAAGCAGTACGCACCGCCAAGCCACCCACCACCAATAGAGCAACACCAACGAAGAATTCAGCCCATGCCGACATCGCTTCGATGTGAACGACATCTTTAAAGACGATCGCCGCGAGGGCTAGCAACACAACACCGACAGAATGCCCCGCACCCCAAGCCAAACCGGAGCGGAACGCGGCGACAGGCTGTCGCATTGAAAAAGGCGTCATCCCCACGAGATGGTCAGCACCACCCACAACATGGACGGCACCAGCGGCGAACCCCGTGAGGAGGCTGATCAGCAAAAGCTCGATGCGATAGATAACAATTCTGCAGGACTGAGCGACATCACGCCCCCACCAATGCATGGAGGGCCGTTTCCACATCCTCTTGACGCATTAAGGCTTCACCCACCAACACAGCCTCAGCGCCAGCGGCCTGAACCCGATCGAGATCGGAACGCGTAAACAGGCCCGACTCGCTCACCAAAACCGTGGTCTCCAAATGCAAACGATCACGGAATTGATTCACCAACACCTCTGTGGTGGCCAGATCGGTTTCGAATGTGGCTAAGTCGCGGTTGTTGATACCAATCAACGGAAAGCCTCCAATCGCGAGCACCCGCTCCAACTCAGCGGCGTCATGCACCTCAACCAACACATCCAAACCCAGGGATTGAGCCACTTTGTTGAGGTAGCGAAGATCCTGATCCGTGAGGATCGCAGCGATCAACAGCACCGCATCCGCACCAGCGGCACGCGCCTGAAAAAGCTGGTAGGGACTCAGCACAAACTCTTTGCAGAGCAAGGGCAGATCAACGGTTTCACGCACCTTCACCAGCACGTCAAAACCACCCTGAAAAAACTGCTTATCGGTGAGCACCGACAAGCAACTTGCCCCCCCTGCGGCATAGGCCTTCGCGATGGCCACAGGATCAAAATCATCACGAATGACCCCCTTACTTGGGCTGGCCTTTTTGACCTCTGCAATCACCGCTGGCTTCACCTGAGCCCGCTTGAGTGCAGCAATGAAAGACCTCGTGGGTGGCAGCAAGCCAATTTGTTTTTTGAGCTGATCTAACGGCACTTTCTGTCGTGCCAACTCCACTTCCCGGTCTTTCTCCCAAACAATTTTTTCGAGAATGTTGCGCGGCTCCTCCTCCTCATGGGGAACGCCATACTCAAGGTATGAAACTCGAATCTTGGGACTAGGCGAACGACGACGAATCTCCATACCAGTTAGGCAAAAAGTGAAGCAAGAAGTGAAGCAAAACCCGAATCAAGCCACCAGTTGGGAGGCAGCTTGTTTGTAAGCCACTTCCACCACCTCACTCAACGTGGGATGGGTATGCACCTCTGTTGAGAGCTGGGTCACGCTTTGACGTCGTGCCACGGCATTGGCCACTTCTTGAATCAAATCAGCGGCATGCAACCCATAAATATGGGCGCCAAGGACCTCCCCGCTTGACTTGTTGAAGAGGAGCTTCATGACACCGTCACTATCGAGTTCTGCCAACGCTTTGGAATTGGCTTTGAAGTAACTGCGTACAGCCCCCAAGGGGAAATTTTCCTGCTCAGCAAGGTTCTTCGCATCAGCTTCCGTTAGGCCAACGGAACTGATCTCTGGATGCGTAAACGTGGCCGCAGGAATGCTGCGGTAATCAATCGTTCGAGCGTGGCCAAGGATGTTGTCGACGGCCACAGTTCCCTGCGCTGCAGCCGTGTGCGCCAACATCAGCTTTCCGGTGACGTCACCAACAGCCCAAAGATGGGGGATTGGTGAATCATTCACCAACACACGCATTGCATCATCAATCGGCACAAAACCACGGTTGGTTTCGATGTTTAAGCATTCGAGATTGAGCCCTTTGCTCGTGGGCACACGGCCAGTGGCCACCAACACAGCATCCACCTCCAATGTCTCGACAAATTCGCGGCTGTTGAAGTCGGCGAGTTCAATCTGTACAGGACAACCAGGCGTAACTTTTCGAGCCAACACACCAGAGCGAGCATCGATGTCACGCCCCTCAATCAAGTTGCGGCGTGCAATCTTCGCAATATCTGGATCAAATGTTGGCATCACACGATCGAGGGCCTCGATCATCGTGACTTCACAGCCAAGGGCCGTATAAACATCGGCAAATTCCAAGCCGATATACCCACTGCCGATGATGGCAATCCAACGGGGTAGCCACTCAAGGTTGATGGCTTCATCACTTGTGAACACCGTCCGACCATCGGTTTCGATACCAGGTGGAACGAAGGGATCAGAGCCCGTGGCCAGGATCACGTCCTTAGCGGTAAGGACACGATCGACGCCACTGGGTTCCCGCAAACCAACCCGCTGAGACCCTTCAAGACGACCATGGCCGCGCAGAATGGTGACTCCTGAACGCTCAAGCGTTTTGGTCAGGTTGGTGCGAATCGCCTGCACCAACTGATTGGCGTGATCAGCAATTTTTTGGCGTTCAAAGCGCACGGGCGCTGCGTGGATGCCGAAGCTCGACAAATGCTTGTCATCGGCAAGCTCACGAACCTTTCCACTGGCGGCCAGGAGTGCTTTCGACGGCACACAGCCTCGATTCACGCAGGTGCCGCCCATATCGCGCGATTCGATAATCGCTGTCTTCAATCCATGGTCGGCAGCATGCTTTGCAGCATCAAAGCCTCCATAACCGGCACCGATCACAATGACGTCAAAGTCGAAGCTGGCGTCGCTCACCCGAACTACTGCTGTGTACCTCCCATTCTCGCCCTTCGGCGCTCCAAAAGAAGCGGAACCGCAGCAGCCGCCACATTTAACGACTCAACCCTTGATCCATGCGGGAGGGTGACGGCATGGGTGCAGCAGGCTTGTAGGCGTGGATGAAGACCAGCGCCCTCGTTGCCAAGTACCAACGCGGTGGGCTTACTCCAATCCAACTCCCAATAGGGAATCGGACGAAGCGGACCCGTCGCATCCGGTACCAAGGTGGCTACCACCTGGATCCCTTGGTCCACCAGACGTCTCAAGGCTTGATCAAGATCGTCGATCGCCTGTTTTTCCTCAGGGCCAAAGCGGTGATGGGGCAGTTGCAACAGCGCCCCTGCCGATGCTCTTAAGGCCTTTCCCCCCAACGGATCCACCCCAGATCCCATCCAAACGCTTTGCACATCAGCAGCCAAGGCGGTGCGCAGCAGGGATCCAAGGTTTCCAGGATCCTGAATTCGGTCCAAGACCAACCAAAAATCACAGGTTTTGGGTGGTTCCGGCAGCAGTGACAATCGGCAAAGACAAGCCACACCATCGGGAGTCACGGTAGTGAGAGCAGCCCCCAAAACCTCTTCGGTGACACGTCGCCCAACAACAGAGGCATCCAACGCCTGGACCAGATCGGTATGGCGGTCCAACCAAGCCTCCGTAGCGATGACCTCGGTGGGCTGTCCACCCATCACCAACAACTCTTGAAGCAGATGGGTGCCTTCGAGAAGAAGCAGCCCCGCTTCTTGGCGACCAACCCGAGACGACAACGTTCGCAGACGCTTGACCAACGGATTACGCCGGCTGCTGATCAACGGATCCGACAAAATTCTCGAGAACTCCGCCTCTAAAAGGTGATGTGCTTGCGGACTTTGAGGCCTTTGTGCACACTCAGATTTTCGCCTTGAAGCTCAAGACCGTTAATCGCTGCAACTTCACCTTGCAATCCCTCGGCAGCCAAATTTTCGATCAATTTTTTAATAACCTGGTCTTCCACCGTGGTTTGGTCGATGGAATCAGGGGTGAGACGCTCCAAAAACCGGCCGACCTTTGAAGCCACAACTTCCGAAGCGTTAGAGATCTTCAGGACAATCATGGTTGAAAATGTGTTGTTCGCATCGTAAAAGCAGTGCGGATAGGGAGACTTGAACTCCCACGATGTTGCCACCACTAGTACCTGAAACTAGCGCGTCTACCAATTCCGCCACATCCGCAGGCGTTGTCGTTTTAGCGACCGGATGACCTTACGGCATCGACTCACCGCATCGA
>JADHRU010000070.1 GCA_016777265.1 Synechococcus sp. BS30m-G31 | reverse complement strand
GGCACCCCGATGTGGTGTCTGCTGCCGTAAGCCTGTTCCCACCTGGAAAAATATTGCGGCCACACAAAGGACCGTTCAAAGGAGTGTGGCGTTTTCACCTTCCCCTGTATGTGGAAACGCTTGAGAACACAACAACATCCTGTGAACTGATGATCGATGGAGTCACGTATTACCTCCAGGAAGGCGAGGGATTCCTCTGGGACGACACGTTTCTCCACTCCGCGGTCAATCGTTCTGAACAACCGCGGGTGGTTCTGTTATTTGATGTCTTCCGGCATGACCAGCCGTTTTGGTTAGTCGGCATGAGTTGGGTCTTCCTCTGGGTCGCCCAAATTTGGCAACACCTTCAAAACATGCGCGAGCGTGCCCTATTGCGATGACCAACCTTGAGGGACTCATCCAACAACACCAGCTCAAACGCCATCCAGAGGGAGGTTGGTATCGAGAACTGCATCGCAGCACAGCGCTGGTCCAAAGGCCTGATGCGGCGATACGCCCTGGTTTAACCGCCATTTTGTTCCTTTTACCGAAAGACGAAATCAGTTGCTGGCATCGGGTAGGCGGCGCTGATGAAGCATGGACCCACATCGATGGCGCTGATCTCAACCTGTTCCAATGCGAGCCAGATGGTTCAGGACTGCAGGAGACCAGGCTGAACAGGAACAATCCACTTCATGTGGTGCCTGCTGGATGCTGGCAGGCAGCTCGATGCGACGGCTCCTACGCCTTGGTGAGCTGCTGCGTCGGTCCAGGTTTCGACTTCGCCGACTTTGAAATGTTGCGGCAACAGTTGGAATCGAAACGCCCGGTGTTGCCCCATCCAGAACTGATCTGAGGCCGTCACAAGGTGAGCGGAGCAGTCGACGGCTTCGTAGCCTCTATTTGACCGACTATCAGCCATGGGCAGCAGCTTCGGCGATCTCTTCCGCATCAGCACCTTCGGTGAATCCCATGGCGGAGGCGTTGGCGTGATTGTGGAGGGCTGCCCTCCAAGGCTGGAACTGGATTTAGACGAAATCCAAGCAGAACTCAACCGTCGCAAACCAGGACAAAGCCACATCACCACCCCACGAAAAGAAGCCGATCAGGTGGAGATTCTGAGTGGCTTGCTGGACGGAAAAACCACCCTGGGCACCCCCATTGCCATGTTGGTGCGCAATAAAGATCAGCGACCGGGGGATTACTCGGACATGGCCGTGGCCTTTCGCCCCTCCCATGCAGATGCCACCTATCAATCCAAATACGGCATCCAAGCCCGTAGCGGTGGCGGACGAGCATCAGCCCGAGAAACGATTGGCAGAGTGGCGGCTGGCGCCATTGCCAAACAACTTTTGCGTAAAGCAGCCGGAACTGAAATCCTGGCGTGGGTGAAGCGGATTCACTCAATCGAAGCCCATGGCATCGACCCATCCACAGTTTCGATGGATGACATCGAGGCCAATATTGTGCGCTGCCCAGATGCAGCCGTAGCCAGCCAGATGATCGAGCGCATTGAAACGATTGGTCGAGACGGTGATTCCTGCGGTGGGGTGATCGAGTGCGTTGTCAGGAGCCCTGCCATGGGCCTCGGGATGCCGGTCTTCGACAAATTGGAAGCCGATCTCGCCAAGGCGGTGATGTCCCTACCTGCCACGAAGGGATTTGAGATCGGCTCAGGTTTTGGAGGAACGCTCTTGAAAGGCAGCGAACACAATGACGCCTTCATTCCAGGAGACGATGGTCGCTTGCATACCGCAACGAACAACTCTGGAGGCATCCAAGGCGGGATCAGCAACGGGGAACCAATCGTGCTCAGGGTTGGATTCAAGCCAACCGCCACCATTCGCAAAGAACAGCAGACCATCGACTCTGACGGCAACCCCACAACTCTGGCCGCCAAAGGACGACACGACCCCTGCGTACTGCCTCGGGCCGTACCCATGGTTGAAGCGATGGTGGCCCTGACGTTGGCAGATCATCTGCTCAGGCAACAGGGCCAGTGCAGCCTTTGGTGAAGCTCAGCCAGCCTTCAGCGCAGCCGCTTGATCGCGCGTGGCTGAAGACAATTCAGCCGCTGATTTAGACGAGGCACGCGTCCGCGTTCGACGCGCAGGTTTCTTGGCAGCGAGCTTCTTGGTAACTGTCTTTCGCGAACGAGAGGCAGTCGAACGGCTGCGATGACTCAGCACTAACGCCCATTCCTCGTCGGTGAGGGTGGAGGGTTTACTGCCATGGGCATAAGCCAACTTGGCGGCTTTCTCGATGTCTTTGATCAAGTTTGTCCAGGACGTGGCAAACCTTTTATCCGACTGAGATTTCGCGCCACTCTCGACAAGAGTTTCTACAACTCCTGCCGCAGTGACCTTTTTGCGGCGGCGGTTGAAAATTTCTTTCTGAAGCTGAGCAATCAGAGCATCAGCTTTATCGCTGAGCTTGATAGTGATCTGCGACATCACGCAATGCATCGACTATCTCATCTGTAGCATTCCGGAGTAACTGCGACTGCCCAGGTAACTTCAAGCTGGCGTCGACGACCGGTTTAGCCAGCCAAGCAGCACGGGATCGACGCCGTTATCGCCGATAGCTTTACGACCAAGAGCAATGGCGTCGTGGCCTGCATCAAGCCAAGCCGAGAGATCGATCGTCGTAAGGCCACCTGCGGCTATCACAAAAGGCAACGGCCCTAGGGGAGCCTCAAGCCTTTTCCAATACGCAACGCCAACCGTTGCAGCCGGGAACAACTTGACGAGGCGACAGCCAAATGCAGTGGTCTGTTGGACTTCAGTCGGACTTAAGACTCCTGGAATGAGCAGCTGTCCCAGATCCCGCGCCGCACCCACTAACGCAGGGTCCCAACAGGGAGCCATTGCATAGGCAAGATCAAGAGACTGCAAGTCGTCAAGAGCCTCGATCGCCACAACCGAAGCAGCTCCCAGCGCAAAGCGAGGGCAGCACTCTTGGATCTCTTGCACAAAACGGCACCAACCCGCGTGTGAGCTCCAGGCCACCTCAAGGTGACGAAGGCCTGCTTCATGCAGATCCTTCAGTTGATCGAGGAGACGTTGGCAGCTCAAGGGATCATCCAACTGTGGACGCACCACCAATAAAAAAGGCTGACACCGGAGGGAAGCAATCAATGCCTCCTGCCGCGCCAGCCAGATGGAATGGTCGGAATCAGACGTATTCAGCAACCCGTACGTCTCGTTTGATCAAGAGCTCTTGAAGCTCTTCGGCGTCAACAGTTTCCTGCTCGATCAACATCCCCGCAAGCTCATCAAGAACATTGCGGTTATCAACCAAAACCTTGGTGGCACGCTTGTAGGCGACGTCAACAAGTTCAGAAACCTCCTGATCGATGGTGGCAGCGGTCTCCTCTGAGAAATCCCGTTCAGCAGCGATATCTCGACCCAGGAACATGCCTCCTTGCGCACGGCCCAAGGCCACTGGTCCAAGCACATCACTCATGCCAAAGCGCGTGATCATCTGACGTGCAGTGGAGGCCACCTGTTGAAGGTCGTTCGAGGCACCCGTTGTGACCTCGTCTTCCCCGTAGACGATCTCTTCGGCAACACGCCCCCCTAGGGCAACCGCCATTTGATTTTGGAGATAAGCGCGTGAATACAAACCCGATTCCATCCGTTCTTCACTTGGGGTGAAGAAGGTGAGACCGCCTGCGTTACCCCTAGGAATGATCGAAATCTTTTGCACGGGGTCGTAATCGGGCATCAGAGCACCGACCAAGGCATGACCCGCCTCGTGATAAGCCACCAAACGAGCACGGCGTTCACTCATCACGCGGTCCTTTTTCTCAGGACCAGCCATGACGCGCTCGATCGCATCACTGATCTCGTCATTGCTGACTTCAGTCAACTCACGGCGGGCTGCCAAAATTGCGGCCTCATTTAAGAGGTTGGCGAGGTCCGCACCGGTGTACCCAGGAGTACGGCGCGCAACTTTGTCCAAGTCCACGTCCTTCGCCAACGTCTTGCCGCGGGCATGAACCTCCAAGATTTGAAGACGACCGGAATAATCAGGCCGATCGACAGTGACCTGACGATCGAAACGACCTGGGCGCATCAGTGCAGCATCAAGCACATCAGGCCGGTTGGTGGCAGCAACAATGATGATGCCGGTGTTTCCCTCAAAACCATCCATCTCCGTCAAGAGTTGGTTCAGGGTTTGTTCCCGTTCGTCGTTGCCACCACCTAGGCCAGCACCACGTTGACGTCCGACGGCATCAATCTCGTCAATGAAAACGATGCAAGGAGCATTCTTTTTCGCCTGTTCGAACAAGTCGCGCACGCGGCTTGCACCAACCCCGACGAACATTTCGACAAATTCTGAACCGGAGATCGAGAAGAAAGGAGTGCCCGCCTCACCAGCGACTGCTTTGGCAAGAAGGGTCTTGCCGGTTCCTGGAGGGCCAACCAGCAATACACCTTTAGGAATTTTGGCTCCTACAGCGGTGAAACGGTCAGGGTTTTTAAGGAAGTCGACAACCTCTGTGAGTTCGAGCTTGGCGCCTTCGATACCTGCGACATCGCTAAACGTGATTTGCGTTGACGGTTCCATTTGGACCCGCGCTTTGCTCTTACCGAATTGCATGGCGGGATTACCACCACCACCGCCACCCTGGGCACGGCGGAACAAGAAAAACAATCCACCGAGGAGCAAGAGCGGGAAGATCAAACTTCCTGCGGCCTGCTGCCAACCGGGAGTTTGGCGGGACGGCTGTACAGCGATGTCGACGTTGTGTTGAGTCAGCAGACCAAGCAACTCACGATCGGGAGCGAGGTTGACTTGCGCTCTACGACCATCGTTCTCGACAACTTGAGCCGTGCCTTGATCAGGTGCGATCAGCACACGGCTGATTTGATCGTCCTTAACAGCCTCGACAAATTCGCTGTAGCGAATGGTGTTGACCTGGGGCTGATTTCCGCTGCCACCGCCAAAAAAGGCTGGTGCAATCACGACAATTGCCAAGACCAATAGGGCACCAAGCCCGATGTTTCGCCAACGCTTGTTCACAGGTTGCCTCTACAAGATGAAGGAATGTTAACCGGGGTTAGGGATTCAAGAGGAACGAAGCACGTCAACGACGCTCTTGAAGGCAAACCACTCAGGAATCTCCTCGCCACCACGCAGCATCTTGCGGAACTGGGTACCGCTGAGCTTTTTCACGTGGAGGCCACGAGCTTCAGCATGTTCAGCGGTGACGTAGCCCTCTTCCTGTGTGTAGACGAGATTCAAGGACGGAACCGTCTCCATGGTGAGCTCCGGTGCACACTCCTTCGCAAAGTTCTGAGCGTCATAGGGGCCATAAAAATCGTCGCCACTGAGCGATGACTTACAACCGGCCATATCGCGCCCAATGATGAAGTGGGTGCAGCCGTAATTCCGGCGAATGATCATGTGCTGCAGCGCCTCCCTTGGCCCAGCCATGTGCATCGCATAGGGCAGATAAGCCCACCGAATCCGATCATTGTTCACCTCGGCCGCCAGGCGCTCATAGGTTTCAAAACGCACAGCACCTGGAATGTCGTCCTGTTGGGTTGGTCCACAGGTGGGATGCACTAACACCACAGCATTTTCGCTCACATTTTGTGCGTGTAGAGCCCGAGTGAACAGTTCATAGTGCGCGCGGTGAATGGGGTTGCGGCATTGGAAGGCCACCACGTCTTCGCCATGGGGCAAACCAGAGCGAACTTCAGCCGGGGTTTTGCAGGGGAAAACGCGGTTTGGCAGCTCCAAGCCCTTGAGCGTTCCGCCTAGATAAAAACATTTGCGCTCCATCGCGATCATGCGAACAGCGGGGTGCTCAAGCGATGTTGTGCCGTAACACCCCTGCGCCTCAGACACTTTGTTGGGTTCCCACTTGTCCTCAACCTCAAGGAGAGCAAGCTCTTGACCCTTGTAAGTCAGTAAAAGCTTGTCTCCCACCACCACATCGTTGCGATCGGTGTCCATCACGATTGGCAAACCGAATAGATGGCCTGCCGAAGTGCGATGACCGGATACAACAGCGTCGTAGTCCTCCTGGTGCATGAAGCCACGCAGAGGGGAAAAACCTCCCACCACCAGCAACTCCACGTCACAGGCGTTGCGGTCGGAGCATTCCAACGTTTTGGTTGCTAATGCCTTGAGCGCAGCTTGCTCTGCACTCGGCACCATTAGATCCACAAGTGTGCCGCCATAGGGCGCGATCACTCCGGATCTCTGGGCTGAGGCAGAAGCACTGGCGGTCATAACAACTCACTAAGACCGCGCGATTCTCACAGATGAACGCTGAAACGCACAGCCCCAAAAAAAAAGGGGGGGCATTCCCCCCACCAATTGCTTGATCAAACCCCGGGATCAAGCTTCTTCTAAGCGCCCATAAAGTTCGCCAGTCACTTTGATATCAACCACTTCACGACCGCCCATATCGGAGTCGGAGGGTTGAATCGCAGTAAAGACTCCAGCGAACTCACCGGTTTCGGGATCCACCTTGGTGATCGACATGCTCATCGTGCCGACTCCATCGATGTAGCGCTTGTTGTTGTCTTTCTCGAGATCTTTCTCATCACCGCCGAGAGCAATCAAACCTTGGGCGTACTGAACACCTGTGGTGAGAGCACGTCCCTTGGGGTCGATGAAGTTGCTCGTGCGATAGCTCGGCGTGCGGTAGGTGCCTTCAAAATCAGTGCTGGTTGTGATCGCCACACCGTCAGCAGTGGCCTTCAAAGACTTACTCGAGAACGAGAACGGGAATTCTTCGCCGCCAGGAACAAGCACCGTGATCGGCTGAAAGTCGATACCGCCTTTTTCCTGGAACTGAAGGCCAGATTCGGTCACCGTCAGATCGCCGTACACCTCATCGAGGCTTGAGGTGTACCGGGTCAAGATTTTGCCCTCAACAAATTCGGCCTGCTGGCGAATGTTTTTGGGCTCCTCCTTTGCATAAACCTGCACAGGGTGCATGCAGATCCCGCGAAGTTCGTACTTCTGGCCTGCAACTAGCGGAATGGAGCCACGGGCGGAATCGCCAATCGTGGGGCAATCATTGGCTTTACCCGTGTTGCGGATGTCGTCATAAGTGACGTTGGACCCACCACGGTTTGCATCGTTGCCACCGCTGCAAGCCGTAGTGAAAAAGGTGAGGCATAAGGCCAGCACTACTGCCAGCAGGGAACGAATGCGCATGAAAGGAGCCTGACGACTTAACGCTTTAACGAACGGCGATGCCGTCGAATCTCGATCTTACAGGGCTTAAAACTCAAGACAGAGCCAGCTTTTGCAGGTCTCAACAACTCGTTTGATTACGACCCTCGACTGAGGCCACCGCAGCGATATGGGACTGATGCATCGCATCGAGAAGCTGGTGAGCCATCGAGAGTTTCGACATCAATGGCATCTCGCGGATCCAGTCATGGCCCAACAACCAACCGCCATTGGCCTGGTCACCGAATCCCTGGCCAAGCCGATCAATAGGATTCACCATCAACAAATCGCACCCCTTTGCAAGGAGCTTGGCCTTGCCCTGGGCGATCAAGGCTGCGTCCTCGCCTGCCAAGGCGGCAAAACCAAGCAGCGTCTGTCCGTGGGGCCGACGCCTCGATAGTGCCGCCAACAAATCTGGAACCTGGCTCCAGCCTGTGGCCAGCAACTCTGGCAACTGGTGCTTTGACAGCTTGGTTTCTGAGCTCTCCACACGACGTAGATCAGCTACGGCAGCAACCATTGCAAT
>JADHRU010000069.1 GCA_016777265.1 Synechococcus sp. BS30m-G31 | reverse complement strand
TCGATCAGCCCGCCAAGTTGGCGACAAACGCAGCGGTGGCCTAGATGGGACGCTGGCTAGAAAACACGGTAACGACGGAAGTTCAGGCCTCTGCAGACAAGGTTTGGACGGTGTGGAGCGACCTTGAGGCCATGCCCAAGTGGATGCGTTGGATTGAATCGGTAAAAACCCAGGACGATGATCCTGATCTCACCGATTGGATCCTTGCGGCCCAGGGTTTTCGATTCACCTGGAAAGCGCGGATCACTCAGCGTGTGGAAGAGCAACAACTGCATTGGTCATCGGTCGGTGGGTTGCCCACCAAGGGAGCGGTGCGCTTTTACCCCCAAACGCCCGACTGCACCGTTGTGAAGCTCAGCGTGAGTTACGAACTACCCAGGGTCTTGGCACCGTTGATGGATCCAAGCATCTTGGGGGGGATTGTGACGAAGGAGCTTCAGGCGAACCTTGACCGTTTCCGTGATTTGGTGGAAGTTGACGGCTAAGGCTGGCTTGATGCAGGGCATTGGCGGGCTGGTGCTGGTCATTGGCCTTGCCTCTTGTGGAGACCAATCGTCCATATCCCCTTCTGCTGAAAGTGGTGCCCCACCCTTGGCCCCGCAGTCCCAGCAGAGCGATGCTCCATCGCTTAAGAAACCGCCACTGGTGTCTGGGGCGACCGGTTTAAAAGCACTGCCGACAGCTCAACAGGTGCAGGGTGCGGTGCCATCGGGACGAGCTGACCCCTTCAGTCCCCTAACGGTTGCAGCTGGAGCTGATCAGCCTGCCTCTGGGGGCTCCCGTTTGCTGGGTGTCCTCACCGTGGGCACGCAAACGCGTGCCCTGTTCGCCTTCGGGACGCGTCGTGGTGAAATTTGTGTTGGTCCCCGGGGTCATTGTTCTGCGGATCATCCCCTCGTCCTGCCTGAGGGGTGGTCGGTGCTGACCATTGATGATCAGAACGGTTGTGTTCAGTTGGCTGAGAACGGCAAAGCTCAGGATTTGCTCTGCATCACTTGAGTGCAGGCGTTGACTAAGCCCTCCAGGTCGTGCGGGTCTGCTTCTGCATCCACACGGCCGAAGTGTTGATGGCAGCTGCGGCTGGTTTGAGGCCCGATCGACACCACGGCAACACCGTTTAGGTGTTGTTTCCATCCGCTCCCGAAGCGTTTTTCCATGAGCTGGGCGGTATGCAATGCAGTTTTACCGCTGGTGAAGGCGATCGCATCCACCGCACCATCGGCTAGGGCCGTGGCTGCTGGTTCTGCCATGTGTTCTGGGCAGCGGGAGTCGTAGGCGGCAACCTCCACCACGCGCACCCCTGCTTCGCCGAAGGCATCGGCCAACACTGTTCTGCCGCCGTGTTGAACCCTGGGCAGAAGCATGGTTAATCCCCAGCCGGATACGGGGAAATGATCAATCAAACTTTCAGCAACAAAGCTGGGAGGTACGAAATCGGCAGGGGCTCCAAGCTCCTCAAGAAGCCGTGCTGTCTTCCGTCCAACGGCTGCAATTTTTAGGCCCTTGGGCAGCCGGCATAGGCTGCGCTGCTGTCGTTGCAGTCGTTGTTCAACGGCCAAGACACCATTGGCACTGGAAAACACCAGCCAATGAAAATGGTCGAGGTCTGCCAAGGCATCATCTAGAGGGCCCCAGTGGTCTGGGGGAACGATCACCAGTGCTGGCAAGTCGAGAACGTTGGCACCCTTGGCCTCGAGGAGTTCTCTGACCTCTCCCTGCTGCTCGGCCGCACGCGTGACCACCACTGTGCGGTGTTGCAGTGGCTGGTGCGAGGTTGAGTCGCGGAGGCTCACACCATCAGCTCCGCATCAAGTTTCACGATTCCTTGAATCTTGTCGCGCAGTTGGCGGGCCTCATCGGCGCGACCTTGGGCCGCCAAGAGTTCAATCGCCTTACGAAAACCGTTGCGTGCGGCTTCGATATCACCGCCGAGCAACCTGGCCACGGCATGGTTTTGATGGCAGGCGGCGTTGTTGGGATCCAAGGCAAGGGAACGGCCATAGGCATCGAGGGCCGCGGCGATGTCGCCTTTCTTGCGGAGCATCAAGCCGAGGTTGTACCAACCCAAGGCCACTTCCGGAGCCCGTTGCGTGGCGGTTTGGGTGAGTTGGATCGCTTCTTCGAGTTGGTCGTGTTCCATCAATCGCGCGGCCAGGTTGAGGCGAGCGCCAAGGGTGATGCGGGTGTCCAGTGGTATGTCCAGCGCTTGGCGATAGAAGGCCATGGCCTCATCTGGGTCGGATTCGCTGAGCGCTAAACCGAGATGCAGGAGCAGTTCATAACGTTCGCTGCTCTGGGCGGTTGCGCCTTCAAGGCCTTGGCGCAACAGCGGAATGGCCTCTGACTCGCGTCCTTCGCTGATCAAAAGTCCCCCGAGCTTGGCGCATGCGTAGGGGTCACCAGGCTGTTGTTTGAGGTCGTTCTCCATGGCCTCACGCAGCCGGTCGGCTTTGTCGGAACCAGCGAGAAGTTCAGGCCTGTAACCGTCATGAAGGATGGCGGGTTCACTGCAATCCGCGATGCGCCACTGGGGCTCTGCTGTGGTGAGCGCTTGGACGCTCTCATCGATCATCGAGTGATAGGGGCGACTCCACTGAATGCTGGGATGACGGCGAAACAACCGACTGACGCTGGAATAAGGAGCCATGGCTGCTCCGATTTCATAGCGGAGCAGGTTGATCACCAGCACATCGGGCTGGGCCATCAAGGCTTTCAAAGACGGGATCACCTCCGGCCGAAGTTGTTCATCCGCATCGAGCACCAGCACCCAATCGCCCTTGAGGTATTGCAGAGCGTGGTTGCGGGCAGGGGCAAAATCCCCAGGCCATTCCATCCGTTCGACGCGAGCCCCGGCTTGTTCGGCGATGGCCACGGTGGCGTCAACGGAACCGGTGTCGACCAGCACCATTTCATCGGCGAACCCCTTCACGGAGGCCAGGCAGGCCGCCAGTCGTGCTTCCTCGTTGCGCACGATCATGGAAAGGCTGAGCATCAGTTGCGGCCGTTGGATCGGCCGAGGTTAAAGCGCTTAGTCGGTGAAGTCAGCGTTACCGGTTGTGGTGTGTGAGTGGTTCAGCAGAGTCGTCAAAACTTGACGTTGTGCTTCAGGCATTTGTCCTGGGCTGTAGGCGGCAGGTATGTCGGGGTTCAGCACGGTTTTCAATTGCTCCCAAACGTAGGGACTTCCATAGATCACAAGACCAGCCAGCCGATGGAGGCTTTGTAACTGCTGCACCGCTGCCGACCACGGCTCGATGCTGTCTTGTGAGCCGCGAAAGGGATTGCCCCGCATGAAGAGTTGCAGAAGCACCGGACCCTCCCCAAGGCGATCCAGGGCCAGGGGGGCATCGGTTTGGTGTTGCCAAGGGGAGATGCCTTGGCTGTGGATCACCAGGCTCTTGAATCCTTGACCTTCGGGTAGGCGAAGCGCAGGCGCTGTGCCACTGAGAACAGGGCAAGGAAAGAGACCATCCACCCGGATCAAGTTGACGCCTTGGCTCGCTTTGATGCCGGTGCTGGGTTGGAGATGAAGGCAAGCAGCAACGAGCTCCTGTTCGAGGGTTCGCTCGGCTTCTGAGGGGAGAGGGGTGTCTTGCGGCTGGTCTGGTGATGGGGGCTTTTGGATCCGATCCAGGGCTTGGCGCCGTCGCTGCAGCGACGTCTCTAAGCGTTGCTCGGGCAGCCGTCCGCTGCTGAAGGCTTCACACAAACCGCTGATCGCGGCATCGGCATCGGCGGGCATCAAAATCAGATCGGCGCCGGCTTCAAAGGCCAGCACTGCGGCCTCAGCAGCTCCATGGCGCTTGGTGATGGCGTCCATAACAAGGGCATCGGTCACCACCAAACCGCCAAAGTGCAAGTCGTCGCGTAGCAGGTTGGTGAGCACTGCTTTTGAAAGCGTTGCGGGATGGGCTTGATCCAGCTCTGGGAGCAGGAGGTGGGCTGTCATCACGCTGTCGACGCCGGCGGCGATCACCTCCCGAAACGGCGGGAGTTCAAGATTCGCCAATCGCTCCGGGCTATGGGGAAGGACGGGAAGGTCGAGATGCGAGTCGCTGCTGGTGTCTCCGTGGCCTGGAAAGTGCTTGGCACAACCCAGCACCCCAGTGCGGCTGAGTCCGCGTTGAAATGCAGCAGCAAGTGCTCCGGCGGTGGGGGCATCTTCTCCCCAAGCCCGCACATTGATCACCGGATTGGCGGGGTTGTTGTTCACGTCGCAAACGGGGCCGAGCACCCAGTTCAGTCCGCAGCGGCGCGCCTGGTCTCCGGTGCAACGGCCGTAGCGCTCGGCGAAGTCCAAGGCCCGCTGAGGGTCGCTCTGGTACAACCGGCCGAGAGCCAACGGTGGGACCAGCCAGCTGCCCCCTTCAAAGCGTTGGCCAACGCCCTCTTCCACATCCGCACAGAGCAAAAGAGGTTGATCACTCCATCGCCGCAACATCAAGGTGCGCTGCTGTAATTCCACAGCGCTTCCCCCCAACAGGATCACCCCCCCGACGCCTTGCTGGAGGAGACGTTGCAGATCTGTGTTGCTGAGTTCCCAACGGGGATAGCGACGTTGTTGATCGGCGAGGTGGCCACTGGCTCGGATCACGATCAGTTCGGCGACCTGTCGCTGCAATCGATCAGTCGGGCTGTAGCTCATCGCTTCCCAGGGGGATTTCACCGCGTTCTTGGCGTTGATCTTCGAGTTGGTTGAGGAGCCCAAGCACGGATGTTCCCTTCTCGAGGCCGCGATCCAGTTGAAATTTCACCTCGGGTGCTCGACGCATTTGCAGTCGTCGTCCGAGTTCACCTCTTAAGTAACCGCTGGCTGCTTCGAGTCCTTCCAGCACGTCGTTTTGGTCGTTTGGCTCTCCAAAAATGCTCACAAAGATCTTGCAGTGCTGAAGATCTCCAGCCACTTCAACCGACGTGATGCTCACCATGCCCTTGTGCACCCGTTCATCGCGGATGCCATTGATCAACAGTTCACTGGTTTCTTTGCGGATCAGGGCTGCGACCCGCTCAACCCGACGCCCCTGAGCCATTACGCCATTGGTACTCCATTCACCATGGCACGAAGCACCAACGAGAGGCTGATGAAACCGCTGATAAGGGCGCCAATCATGGCCACCGCCGTCACCGGATTGCTGCGTCGCTGGGCGAGAGGTTCAGCCACGGAGTTCATCACCCCGAGCGTGAAGGTGACTAAATAACGCGGATAACGGGTGACGTTGAGGAAAAACTCCCGCATGGTGCTGGCGAGCTCTGGTTTCTAATAGCTACTCTGCCGTCCTCATGGGACCTTCGGTGATGATGGAACTGCACCAATTTCGCCATTCCGCTTTCTGCCTGAAGGTTCGGATGGTGCTTCAAGCCAAAGGGCTGAGCTATCGCACCGTTGATGTCACCCCTGGGATCGGCCAGGTTGCTGTCTTCCGAATGTCTGGCCAGCGACAGGTTCCTGTCCTGGTGGATGGCGACGTTGTGTTGGCCGATTCTTCTGCGATTGCCCGGCACCTTGAACAGCGAGAAACCAGTTCACCACTGATCCCTGTGGATGTGCGTGAGGCTGCTCAGGCGCACCTGATCGAGGATTGGGCGGATACAACGTTGGCGGCGGCTGGACGTTCAGCCCTGATTCAGGCAGCCGCCATGGATGCATCGCTGCGTGTTGCACTGCTCCCCGATGATCTCCCCGATCCGGTGCGCACCGTGATGGGTGCCATCCCCGGTGGCTGGGTCGGCAGCGTCAGCGAATTGGTCAATCAGAACGATCGTGCTGATTTGCTCACCAGCCTTGAGCAGTTGTCTGCATCCGTTCAACACAGACCTTGGCTTGTGGGAGATGCCATGTCGATGGCCGACTTGTCCGTGGCCGCCCAACTGTCGTTGTTGTGTTTCCCCTCCTCTGCGGGTGCAGCATTGGCTGGGAAAGGGGTTCCTGGGTTGAGTGATCACCCCAAACTTCAGCCCCTCTTCCAGTGGCGAGACCAGCTGGAGCTCAAGTTGATGGAGCGGACTCTGGAAGAGGTGTGAAGCGCAGCTGGTAGTGGTGGCTGCTTTTGATGGTGTCGCGCAAATTTTCTCCTGGCGGGGGGTAAATCCCCTGCCACTGCTCGGCGCAGATCGCTGAACCGCAGCGCTGATAGCGGCTGAGGGTTTCCACCTGACTCAACCTTGGGGGGCCAGGAGCGTGGAGGATTTGCAACACCAGCTCGTCGGCCAGGAAAGTGTTGGCATCGGGGGATTGCTGTTTTCTGCCGGTCACCGTGGTTTCCAAGCGTCGGTCGCCGCTGAGCTGTGCCATTTGCCGGTTGGATGATTTGGGGTCGTCCTCGACGCGCAATAGCTGTTCGCCGAGTAGGGCGCGACCGATGGCAATGGCGTTGAAGGCGCGATCGCCCACAAGCCTGTTTTGGCCGTCGGAAATGAAGCGCGCCTCGTGGGTGATGGCGGGCTGGTCGAGGGCGTCGAGGTCGAGGCTTTCCACTTGCCATCGGCCCTGGAACCACTGCGGATAGATCAGGTCGTCACGGCTGGAGGGGCGGCTGAGAGGGGCCGGCAACGTCCAGTTGGGCCACAGTTCCAGCCTTTGCTCCAGAGGCGATGCCCAGGCGGGGGATCCACCGAGCAGGATGGAGAAACCGATCAGAAGCGCAAGCAAGTCACGGCCCATGTCTGATCCTTTGATTCGTGCTTGTGACGACTATGTGGTGTTGGAACCCGGCAAGCCAGAACAGCTGCTCGATGTTGCAAATACCTTGGCATGGCTGAGTCGCTGGTTGCAGACGATGGATCAGTTGCCAGCCGACTTGGCTGATCAAGCGAGTGTGGAGGCGGCTGCCCAGAGGTTGCTGGATACAGCCTGTGATTTGGAGCTCAGTCCGGGAGTTTCGATTCAGTGGTTTGCGGTTCGCTTGGAGCCACCGTCATCGCGCTGAAGTCATCGCGCTGAAGTCATCGCTCGCGTTGTTGGGTTGGATCTTTGAGGAGTCCGGGAAGCAGTTGCAAGATGCCGTCGGCGACGGCTTCCGGTGTTTCGTCGTTGATCACTACCGTGAGATCCGCTTCGCCGTAAAGAGGCCGTCGTTGCTGAAGCAGCGTGTCCAGTGCTGCTTCAGGGTTTGGCTGTTGCAACAGCGGACGCAGGGTGGAGTCGGCCTGCAAGCGCGCGAGCAGTTGGCCCCGATCCACATCAAGCCAAACCACGATGCCGCTATGCAGTTGTCCCCAGTTTTCTGGCGTGGTCACGACCCCACCGCCTGTGGCCACCACTAAGGAATGGCGCTGACTGATGGTGTTGAGCACTTGACGTTCGATGGCGCGAAAGCCTGCTTCCCCATCCCGTTCAAAAATGTCTGGAATCGAGCAGCCAGCGGCTTGTTCGATGACGGCATCGGCATCGACAAAGCCATAACCCAGACGTTTGGCTAGGGGGCGTCCAGTGCTGGTTTTGCCGCTTCCCATCATTCCGATGAGGTAGATGCTGCGTCCGCTTAAGCGTTCTCTTAGGGAAAGATTGAGGCCTGTCATCGCTCGAAATTGCCGCTAGCTCATTAGGATGCTCCCCGGCCGGAATGTCACATGACTGAAATGAAGTCGATTGCCCGGCATGGCCAGGGCCGTTCTTGCGTGATCACGCGACGGGCCTGTTTCAGTGCCAGCCATCGTTACTGGTTGCCGGAGCTATCAGCAGACGACAATGCTGCGCGCTTTGGTCCCTGTAGTTTCGCGCCAGGTCATGGTCACAACTATGAGCTGATCGTTTCGATGGCGGGCGACTTGGATGCCCAT
>JADHRU010000068.1 GCA_016777265.1 Synechococcus sp. BS30m-G31 | reverse complement strand
TCCATGGATCACCCACAGTGGCCCATTGGCATTGCGGAGCTGCTCTTCCACCGTGGATTCTGCTTCGTGCACACGCATCCCACGAATATCCAAGGTGTTGCGGCTCGTTCGCACTTGAGCGCCTGCTCCCAATCCTGAGCGCGCTTGCACTTTCACAACGGGGACCGGAGGAGGATCCGCCTTCCGGCCATCCAAGCTTTCAACGGCGTTGAGTTCGACGGTCGTTCGCATCACACCGCAACGAACCGTGAGTTGCAGACCATCCTCTGAGATGGCCAACACGTCTGCTGCCTTTCCTAACGCCAGTAACCGAACGCGTTCTCCAACCTCAGGACGCCAGCCTGGTTTTGGTGCACGCTTTTCTTTTGTTGGACGGTGATGGTCTTCCAGCTTGCGAAGACGTTGTCCTGCTTTGCGCGCTGTTTCACCATCCGCTCGGTCATCCCGCAACCGGCGAATCAAGGAACGCACCTCCTTCTGTCCTTCACGGATGGAATGTTCCAGTCGCTGACGTCCTTGTTCTTGATGCAAGGCCGTCTGCTGCTTTTGCTTTTGCCAGCGCAAGAGCAACTCTTCATGCAGCAGCTCAGTACGCGCCAGGAGTGTTGCTGCATCTTCCGCAGCTGCTTGCTGTCGCTGACGTTGCTCCTCAAGGCCTTGAATCACCGTGTTCACTTCGCCTTCCGCAGCCGGAGCCAAGAGGGCTTGCGCTTGGTCCAGCACCCCTGCATCAAGTCCTAAACGCATCGCAATCGCTAGGGCATTGCTTCGCCCTGGGATTCCCCAGAGAAGTTCATAGGTGGGAGAAAGGGTTTCAGCGTTAAAGGCAACTGAGGCGTTTTCAAAACGGTCATCGTTGTATTTGAGCGCCTTGAGCTCGCCAAAGTGTGTTGTTGCGATCGTGAGTCGAGCCCGATCGGCTAACGCTTTCAGCAACGCTGTCGCTAAAGCTGTGCCTTCACTTGGGTCTGTCCCTGCCCCAACCTCATCCAATAGCACCAAGGCTGGAGCGGGTCCGGATTCAAGCGCCTGCAGGATCCTGCCAATCCGTTTGATATGACCACTAAATGTGGACAGGCTTTGTTGAAGAGATTGCTCATCGCCGATATCAGCGAGTACCTGACCACACCAAGGCAATGAGGGCTGACCAGAGCAGGGAATCAGCATGCCAGCGCGGGCCATCAGTGCAGCAAGGCCCAAGCTTTTAAGGCTGACGGTCTTCCCCCCAGTGTTGGGACCTGTAATCGCAACAACCCTCAACTGCGCCGATACATCGACACTGATGGGAACCACCGGCGGGCCACCCGATCGTTTGTGCTGCCAAATCAGCAGTGGATGCCGAAGATCCTTCAACAGGAATGGCGCATCAGGCTCCTCCTCCATGGTCGGGGGCGTTCCTCCGAGCCATCGGCCATAACGCCCACGGGCCAAGGCCAAATCCAGGGTTAATAGGATCTCCACGAGCGAGTCCAGCACTGGCTCGTCCTGGCCAACCAAGGCACTCAACTCAGCGAGAACCCGCTGCTCTTCTTTTCGAATTCGAGCGTCTAAATCGACGAGCTTGTTGCCCATCGTGAGTACTGAGCGGGGCTCGATAAAAACGGTGTTCCCAGATGCCGAACTGTCGTGGACTTGACCCGATATCTGGCCCACCGCACCTGCTTTAACAGCGAGGACAGGGCGTCCATGACGCTGGGCAATGACTGAGTCTTGGAGAAAGGAGGCGTAACGACGCGTGAGTTCTTGGAGTTTGTCGCGTCGTTCCTGGCGCAAGCCATGCCATTGCTGTCGAAGGCCCATTAACGGGGGGCTAGCTCGATCCGCGACACGACCACCTTCTTCCAGGGAGAACTTCAAGCGTTGCTCAAGATCAGGCAGGGTAACCATCGTTTCGATCAGAGCTGTACAGACGGGACGCAGCTCATGGTCATCGATTTGACGACGCAACTTTCTTGCGGCAGCGAGGGTTCCAGCAACGGCCAGCAACTCCTCTCCTGAGGCCACACCACCCTTGAGACATCGCAACAGAACTGGCCGAAGATCTTTCACACCCCGGAAACTCAAGCCGCCCTCTGTGAGATCGTCCAAAACCACCATCTCGACGGTTTCGGCCTGACGTTTCAGCGTCTCCGCAAGAGAAGGAGGCAACCGAGTTGCGCGAGCCGACTCAAGACCCATGCGTGTGCTGGCAAACGTAGCCAGGTGCTCACACACCTCAGGCCACTCCAACAGCTCGAGCGTTTCGCTTAGAGCTTGATGGTCGTTGGGGGGACTCACGGTCTCAATCGCAGTTGGAAGGGATACCACCAGGGGGTTCATACAGCATTTCGAGCCAATTACCTTCGGGATCTTTCAGATAAAAAGAGGCGGTGCCGTCGCGATGGTCATGCACTGCACCAACGTGGGTTCCTTGCGCCTTGAGCCGGTGGTGAATGGCATCCACTTCAGCCCGATCGCGAAAATGAAACGCGAAATGGGGACCTGCCGCCTTGTAACCCGGCCCTAGCAACGCCAACCCGTCACGACTGTCGCCTGCCTCGAGGTAGCACCAATCCTCGGCCTGCCAAACCAGACGCATGCCCAGCCCCGTGTAAAAGGACACGGCACGTTCCACATCATCAACGCGGATGGCGACGTGGCCGAGCCGATCAACCGTTGACATTCGAAGAAGCGATTGAAGATCACCATTGTGGAGCAGATCAACACAAAGCAGCGAGCATTCGAGCTAATCAAAGACTCCAGCAATGGCCTTCAAGTCTTAAAAACTGTAATTGGCAACTTAAGCAGACAATCTCTTAACCCAAAAAGCTTCACAAAATCACTACTTACCCTTAGCAGTCACCCCCACCTCAATAAAAACAACTGAACGAATCAATCAGCTCGAGCAATAATAAAAATAGAACTTCAATTTAGAAAGAAAAAGCGTTATCTCTACAAGACAAGAAGCCCATGCATGAGATCAACCTTCTCGAAGCCAGCCAGCAGCGTCGCAGGCGTGATAAGTGAGGATCAAATCGGCACCGGCCCTTTTAAAGCTCAGCAAGGTTTCTAATACAACCGCTTTTTCATCAATCCAACCTCGCTCTGCGGCAGCCTTAACCATCGAATATTCGCCGCTTACATTGTATGCAGCAATCGGCAATTCCGATTCCTCACGCAGACGGTGAATAATATCTAAATAAGCCAAACCTGGCTTCACCATCATAATATCGGCGCCTTCTTGCTCATCCAACTGGGCCTCAGTAATCGCCTCCCGAGCGTTGGCTGGATCCATTTGATAAGTATCTTTGTTTTTCGGGATCGGCTTTGAACCGGTTGATCTCGGTGCCGAATCAAGAGCTTCTCGGAACGGACCGTAATAAGCCGAAGAATATTTAGCGGTATAGCTAATGATGCCGACATGTTCAAACCCCTCATCATCAAGAGCTTCACGGATCGCCCCAACCCGGCCATCCATCATGTCGCTCGGACCAATGAGATCTGCACCAGCACGCGCTTGGACCACCGCTTGTTTACAAAGCTGTTCGATCGTCTCGTCATTAAGCACAACCCCATTCTCACTCACAATCCCGTCATGACCATCACAGGAATAGGGATCCAAAGCAACATCCGTCATGATCGCCATTTGAGGAATAGCCCCTTTAATTTGGCGAATCGCACGGGGAATTAACCCATTTTCGTTGAAACATTCAGCCCCATCTTCAGTTTTAAGTTCCTCAGACACCTTGGGGAACAACACGATGCAGCGAACACCCAAATCCCATGCTCGTTGGACTTCGCCCATCAATGCAGACAAGCTCCACCGACTGGCTCCAGGCATGGCAGCAATTGGCTCCACCCCATCACCCTCATGCACAAACAAGGGGTAAATAAAGTCCGCAGCTGAGAGACTGTGCTCTCGCACCATGGCGCGCAAGGCCGGCGTACGACGTAAACGACGGGGGCGGTAAGTGAGCTCCATCAGGCCGGGGGAGGTATCAGCGATCGTACGGTCCGCTGTTCAAAGAGCGGCACTTCGTAACCAGTCGTGGCGGGGATTCGCAGAACGCTGAACACGGAGTTGTTCAAGCAATTGCTGCTCCTCCGCACTCCACGCGGTGGGCAACTCAAGGGTGAGTGTCAGCAGGAGATCGCCGCGGCCAGCTTTCAAAGGCCAACCCTTGTTCTTAAGTCGGAGACTGCGCCCTGGCGGAGTTCCAGGAGGAATCGAAACCTGAGCTTCGCCGTCGGGAGTCATCACAGTCACCATCCCGCCCAAGGCCAACTCATCGAAACTGACGGGAAGGTCGGCACGAAGCTGATCACCATCAAGTCGCCAGATCGCATGGGGCTTGATCGAAAGATTCAGGTATAGATCACCACGCCGACCTGTTCCAGGCTGCAAATTCCCCTTCCCCTTAAGACGAAGCCGCGATCCGTTTTTGACCCCAGCCGGTATGCGGACCTGAACCCGCTCGTTGTTCACCGACAACGTTCGCTCTCCACCCCGATAGGCCTCCGTGAACGAGACCCCAACGGCCGCTTCCGCATCGAGATTCACCGGTGAACGCGATGCCTGGGCTCCCCGCGGGAATCCGCCACCGGGAAAACCACCCCCCTGGAATCCAGGGGAACCCCCAGGACCGCCAAAGCGTCCAAGCAAATCATTGATGAAATCGTCGAAGTTTCCATATCGTCCGAAATCAACATCCATGCCAGGGGCTCCACCTCCCATCCCCCCTGCCTGGTTCCAGTACTGGCCAAACTGCTCATAACGCTTGCGCTTATCGGCATCAGAGAGCACTTCATAAGCCTCACTGATCTCTTTGAAACGCGCCTCTGCAGATGCATCGCCAGGGTTCACGTCAGGGTGATATTGGCGAGCCAGTTTTCGAAAAGCGCGCTTGATTCCGTCAGCATCCACGGATCGGTCAACACCGAGAACCTGGAAATAATCCTTGTAACCGCTACCAGCCATGGTTCCCGTTCCCGAATTCCACTGTCTCAACGGTGGCTCGTTTCGTGAGGGTTCGGGATGGAGGGAAGCCCGAACGGTGCCATCCGACCTAACTTCGTTTTGTAGCGCTTGGCCTGCATGAAAAGAATCGGTGGAATCGTTTTCATGGGTTGGGCCTTGGGCGCTGCCATCTGGGTTCTGCCTGCCTCAGCAGAGCAGCAATGGAAGGGCACAATCGGTGAACCACTTCGGGCCTCAAGTGATCAGGCGATCGCATTGGCCAATCATCTGAGCTCAATCGGAGCACGCTTTTATGGCTCCTGGAGTTGTCCGGCTTGCTTTCGCCAAATGAATCTGTTTGGCCAACAAGCTGGACGAACCGTTCCCTATGTGGAGTGTCGTCAACCCAAAAAACTTCCCCAACAAGCCGCTGATTGTGAATCCGCAGCCATTCGCGCCTACCCCACTTGGGTCATGCCTGATGGACGTCGACGAGAAGGCCTGCAAACGCTCGACGCACTGAGCAGCTGGAGTGGACTGCCTTAATGGGCTTTATTCACGGCTTCCATCGCCGCAATCTGAAAGGCGACCTCCTCGGTGGACTCACCGCTGCAGTCGTCGCCTTACCTCTCGCACTGGCCTTTGGTAATGCGGCACTGGGTCCAGGCGGAGCCATTTATGGGCTTTACGGGGCGATTATTACTGGATTCTTAGCCGCTCTACTGGGCGGAACTCCCGCCCAGGTCAGTGGTCCGACAGGACCCATGAGCGTCACCGTGGCCGGGGTCGTCTCCAGCCTCGCTGCCGTCGGCGTGAATCAAGACCTCACTGCAGGGGAAATCCTGCCCATGGTGATGGCTGCTGTGGTGATTGGCGGCGTCTGCGAAATGCTGCTCGGTGTGCTGCGCCTGGGCCGCTTCATCACGCTCGTGCCCTACTCCGTGGTGTCGGGGTTCATGTCGGGCATCGGCTTCATCATTCTCGTTTTGCAGCTCGGGCCTTTTGTGGGAATTACCACCCGAGGTGGTGTGGTGGATTCGCTGCAAACACTGGCCAACAGCCCTGGCCTCAATCCAGCAGCTTTGGCAGTGGGTGTGATGACACTGGCTGTGGTGTTCCTCTCGCCCTTGCGGCTGCGCCAGTGGATTCCCTCACCACTCCTGGCACTGGTGATTGTGACGCCACTGTCGTTGCTGTTCTTCAACGACAACCGTTTAAACGCCCTCGGACTGGAACCACTGGCTCGAATTGGAGCCATCCCCGAGGGTGGACTTCAGCTGGTCATGCCCAACTTCAGTCAGCACCTCCCGGAGCTGGTGAAGGCCGGTGTTGTCCTCGCCCTATTGGGAGCCATCGACTCACTCCTCACCTCGCTCGTTGCCGACAACATCACCCAAACCAGCCACGACTCCAACCGTGAGCTCATTGGTCAAGGAATAGCGAACACCGCTGCTGGCTTCCTGTCTGGCCTGCCAGGGGCTGGTGCCACGATGCGCACGGTAATCAACATCAAGTCCGGCGGCTCCACACCGCTGTCTGGCATGAGCCATTCAGTCGTTCTGCTGATTGTTCTGCTGGGGGCAGGTCCGCTTGCCGCACAAATTCCCACCGCACTGTTGGCCGGAATTCTGATCAAAGTGGGGCTCGACATCATCGACTGGGGCTTCCTTCTTCGTGCCCACCGTCTGTCCGGAAAGACAGCTGTATTGATGTACGCCGTTCTGTTGATGACGGTGTTTTGGGACTTGATTTGGGGGGTGTTAATTGGGATGTTCATCGCCAACTTGCTCACCGTTGATTCCATCACGCAAACTCAGCTGGAGGGGATGGACGCCGATAATTCGCCCGATGTTGCAGCAGGCCGTCACCATGACCTCAATGCCGAGGAAAAGGGCTTGGTTGTTCGGTGCGGCGATGCTCTGATGCTGTTCCGACTCCGCGGACCGCTGAGCTTTGGTGCCGCCAAGGGGATTAGTGCCCGGATGGGCCTCATTCAGAACTACAAGGTTTTAATTTTGGACATCACAGAGGTGCCAAGAATTGGAATCACGGCCTCTCTCGCCATTGAACGGATGGTGCAAGAGGCACAAACATCCGGACGAACCATTCTCATTGCTGGAGCTAACTCAAAACTGCAACAGCGCCTGCGCCAATTCGGTGTTCATGGAGAACTGGTGGCCTCTCGGCGCGAGGCACTTCAGATAGCAGCCCAAGACATTTCGGCGTAGCTCAGACAAGAGACACCCCACAGGAGTGCATCCGCACATCGTCCGGACAATCAAGGACACCTTGCAACGCCGCCACTTCGGCAAGGGCCAGGCTTTGCAAGCGTTCCACCAGCACAGCTCGCGAAAAGCGCTCCTCCACCAAAACCCAATACAGCCCGAAATGACGCGCTTCGCTCTCTAAAAGTTCTCCGTACAGCGACCGCAATTCAGCATCGGGACTGTGCTCGGCCAAGAGAGCCATCCGTTCATGGCTCCGCGCTTCGATCAAGCCAGCCACAAGAAATGAATCCAGCATCCGCTGGGGCTCCCCCTTGCGGATGTGACGCGCCAGGTTGGCTGCATAACCAGGCGAAGGAAGGGGCTCGAGGTATCGGCCTCGTGATTTGATCAAGGCGAGAACCTGCTCAAAGTGCTCCAGTTCCTCCCGCGCCAAGGGGCTCAGCACCTCCCCCAGACCTGGTTCACAGAGATAACGAAACATCATCTGTACGGCGGAGCCTGCTGCTTTCCGCTCGCAATGGGCATGGTCAATCAACACCTCCATTGGCCGCGCGTTGGCTTGTTCAACCCAACTCCAACTCGTGGGTGCCGCGAGCCAACGAATCGAAGCGATGGCCTTCTCCGGAGTGGCCTTCTCCGGAGTGGACTTCTGCGGGA
>JADHRU010000067.1 GCA_016777265.1 Synechococcus sp. BS30m-G31 | reverse complement strand
GGATTTCCCGGAACCTGTCGTATTTATCAATCAATGGCTTCCTACAAGGTCACCGTGGTCAGCGAGAGCGAAGGTCTCAACAAGACCATCGAAGTCCCTGATGATCAGTACATCCTCGACGCAGCAGAAGAGCAAGGCATCGACCTGCCTTACTCCTGCCGCGCTGGCGCTTGCTCGACCTGCGCCGGCAAACTCACCGCTGGCACCGTTGATCAGTCCGACCAGAGCTTTCTGGACGACGATCAAATCGAAGCCGGTTTCGTGCTCACATGCGTGGCTTACCCCACCTCCGACTGCACCATCAAGACCCACGCTGAAGAAGAGCTCTATTGAGCCTTCACTTCGTTCATTGAACGTTGGTCCAACCACCCCTCATGGGGTGGTTTTTTGTTGCTTGGCCGCTTTGTATGGCTAGTCCTCTTTGCTTTAAGCCGTCGTGAGCCGTTCAGATGTTCATGATTTGCTGGCTCCTGGCAGCATCCACACCAGTCCCGGCGGCCAGTACAGCTTTCGGGTGATCGGTCCGTGCTGCCGATTGTTTGATCGAGAAGAGCTTCCATGGCCGTGCTGTCGTTTGGCCTGGAGAAGTAAAGAGCCAAGCTGGCGGCGAGTAGGCCGACGTTTTGTTCCAGATCTGGCAGCGCGTCGATGCCCGTCGTATTCGGTGGAGCTGCTGCAACCTGGATCACGACCAACTGCAACGGTGTTGACGCTGTTTTCTGTGCGCTTGGTTTCTGAATTGCAGGAGTGGTGGTATAGCCGTCACCCACGCTCTATGGAGCCAGGTAATATTGAACCAAAAATTGAAATGTAAATCGTTAATTCAAAACCATAAGGTCATTGCATTGGATCCAAAGCGTCCTTAAATTATTCATTTTCAAGTGAAAGGATTTGCAGGAATTACCGAGATGCCGTTTGACTTTTTGAGTCTTTTCCGGTGGTTGGGTTTGCTGATGTGCATCTGTGTAACGTGCCGACGTGACGAATAAGCAAGGCGTCTGGCAGTGGTTGGAAACAGAAACAAAAAAGCCGGCTTTGAGCCGGCTTTTTTGTTTGAATTCAATCGTTATTAATAATCTAAATTGAGTGAATTGATTGACTGTTCGTTAGAAATAAATCTTGCCGCCACCCCAAGACGATCCTTGGACTTTCGGGGACACGAGGATGTAACCAGCCATGAGGCGCAGATCTTCGTCATCGAGATCGCGCATGGCCGGGTACAGCTCAGCACTACGCATGCTGGGGTGGACGTCGGAAATGCTGTACTCACCGTCGTAGGAGGTGGGATCTTTCATGTAATCAACCAGCGCATCGACGTTGTCGCGGGCTGGTGTGGCCAACGCCAAGGTTTCTGGGTCGAGGCCAACGTTTTGGTTGGTTTTGGTGATCCCGCCGGCATGGCAGGTGCCGCAGCTGGTGTTGAACACCTTGCGTCCTGCATTGATCTCGCGGTCTGTGAAGGTCACCTCTGCTCCGTCGGGATTCACTGGAACCGTGAGTGTCTCGGCATCCCATTGCACTGCTTCCGCAGGGGAGATGAATGCCAAGCCGATCAACACCGGTACAAGAAGGAGGAGGCCTTTAAGGGACCGTCGCAAAGAGGAGAAAACAGAGACCATGAAGGTTGCCGGGGACTGACGGATTCACCGCACCCAGCTCTTGTATCACGGGGCCGAGGCTCCCTGAGGCCGGATCACAAACTGTTGCAGCGCGGTTTTACCTCCAAAGTTAGGAAATCCTTTGCCAGACAGGTGTTTGGGAAGATCGCTTGCGCTTCCTTTAAAAGGTCTTCTGGCGTCACGGCATTGCCAGGGGCGTAGCGCGGGCTCAAGTGGGTGAGGACGAGTTGCCCAACGTTGGCTTCCGCCGCAGTTTGGGCGGCCATCGTGCTGGTGGAGTGCTGTTTCTGATAGGCCATCTCCGATTCCTGGTGAGCAAAGGTCGATTCATGAATCAGCAAATCAGCGCCCTGGGCAAGCTCGATCGCTGCTTCAGAGAACACCGTGTCGGTGCAATACACAAGACTCACTCCAGGTCTCTCTGGTCCGCAAAGGGTTCTTCCGTCGATGATCCTTCCGTCTTCGAGGCTGACGGTATCTCCACGCTTGAGTTGGGCGTAGATGGGGCCTGGAGGGATCTTTAGCTCCTTCGCCTTGGCGATATCGAATCGTCCCGCCAAAGGTTTTTGGTCCACCCGATAGGCGTAGGCCGGAACGCGATGGGTGAGTGGTGTGCAGCGCACCATCAGATCGTCGTCTTCATAAACCAGTGTTCCGTTCTCGGCGCAGTCGTGGACGCGGTGCACTTTGAGCGGGTAGCCGATCCGGGTGGAGCTCGTCCGCAGCACACCGCTGAGATAGCTCTCGAGGGGATCAGGGCCGTAGAGGTCGACGCCTTCGTTGCTATTGCCAGCTAGGCCAAGGCTGGCCAGCAGGCCTGGGAGGCCGAAGACGTGATCGCCGTGCATATGGGTCACGAAGACCCGTCTGAGCTGCGAGAGCCGGAGTTCGCTGCGCAGAAACTGATGCTGCGTTCCCTCGCCGCAGTCGAACAACCACATCTCCGATCGCTGTGGCAGCCGCAGCGCTACAGCCGATACGTTGCGGGCCCGGGTGGGAACGCCTGAACTTGTTCCCAGAAAGGTGACCTGCAAGGTCGTGGATCCTCTGTTGATCATGCTGCCATCTGGCTCGACATGGCTAGAGACGGCACACTGAATCGCCTTTGGTTGCGCACGGTGCGGATCGCTTCAGTCGTGCTGGCGGGATTGGCGACAGCGGCTCTGTTGGGCTCCGCTCAGCACGCGATGCCGATGGAACGGGAGCCTCAGATGCGGGTTCTGTTGCACGAGGGACCAAAGCTGCTGCTTCGGGCGGACAAAGAGCAATGGATGCAGGTGCGTGGCTTGGGTGCAGGAGTGCGAAGGCTCCGACGGTTGCAGTTGGAGCAATCCGGTGGCAGCGTTGTGGCCGTTTTGGATGGCAGACGCCGCCGTTTGTCCTCAGCCACCGTTTTGACGGTGCAAAACGATGATCCTCGGGGGATCTGGTTGGACTCTCGGCGCTATCGGGGTGAATTCCAGATCAGCTGTCGTGGAGGGCGTTTACGGGTTGTAAATGCGCTTGGAATAGAGACCTATCTCACCAGCGTTGTGGGGAGTGAAATGCCCCACCATTGGCCTTTGGCCGCCTTGAAGGCCCAGGCCGTTGCCGCTCGGACCTATGCCCTGCGTCAGCGCAGTCGCGGTGGTGGATGGGATGTGAAGGCCACTGTGGCGAGTCAGGTATATCGCGGAGTTGAGGCCGAAACCGCCAGCACCCGCCAGGCGGTTGCTGATACCCGTTCGTTGGTGCTGGTCCATAGGGGCAAATTGATCAATGCGGTGTTTCACAGCAGTTCTGGTGGCGTCACGGAATCCAGCGGGATGGTCTGGAGCAGGCAGCTGCCCTATCTGGTGAGCGTCCCAGACCATGACCAACACAGTCCGGTCCATCGCTGGCAGGAACGCTTTGGTTCTCAGGGCTTGCGCCAACGCCTCCCAGAAACCGGCGGAGTGAACCGGGTGGATGTCACGAGTCGGAGTGCGAGTGGTCGTGTGCGACAGGCCCGGCTGGAGGGACCCCGAGGATCCCTGGTGCTGACCGGTCGCGAGTTGCGCCAGCGCTTGGACCTGAAAAGCACGCTGGTGACCTTTGAAATGGTCTCTGCTGCGACGGCTCAGCCTCCCCAGCCGTCCACCGTTTTGGCCCGTCGTACGACTGCGACGAGTGGATCGAGATCCCGTATTGATCGCGTTACTGCGTCAGTCGCCAGCTCGGCACCAACCGCTTCCCTCCCATCGGCTGCGTTGTTGGTGGCACCACCGCCGCCGCTTCTGTCGCGTCCGATGCGCTCCCGATCCTTCCGATTTCGAGCGACCCGTTCGAAAGACCGTCGCGTCCCAGCGGTGGGTGGATTGCAACTTTTAGTGCGTGGTCAGGGGTATGGCCATGGAGTTGGGATGAGCCAATGGGGTGCCCATGGGCTGGCGGGGCAGGGGGCCGATTTCCGCACAATCTTGCGCCACTACTACCGAGGGGCGGATGTGCTCCCCTTCCAACCGCACTACGACCCCGCCCTCGCTTGGCTGCCCCGTCCAGCGTCAGGCTGGTGGGGTTGACCATCGGATGCTCCCGTGTTGCGGTTCCCCCGCCAGCTACAGCGGTATGACAGCGCTGCAGATTGTTGTGAACGATTAGCTGAGCGGCTTGAGAACCATTTGCGTCAATGGCTCCTGATGCCTCTCGCGCTGAGACGGCCGTTGGGGTTGGCAACCGGACGAACCATGGAGCCGCTGTATGCAGCCCTTGTGCGGCGCCTGATGCTTTGGTCTGCTCAGGATCTGGTCGAGCTGCGTCGGCGATGGTGCAGCTTCAATTTGGACGAGTATTTGGGTGTGCAGGCTGGAGATCAATGCAGTTACAGCACGTACATGAGTCGTCATCTCGCCGAGCCATTGCAGTTGCGGCCTGAGACTCTGCATTTGCCCAATGGAAGCGCCCCCGATGGTGATGCCGCTGCGCAGTCTTATGCCGCTGCGTTGGATGCATGCGGTGGTGTGGGGGTTCAGCTTTTGGGCTTGGGAACCAACGGCCATGTGGGCTTCAATGAGCCCCCCACTGCGGCGGATCAGGCCTGTCATGTGGTGGATCTCTCTGAGGCCACCCGGCGGCAGAACTCGGGGCTTTTTGGAGGAGATCCCGCGGCGGTGCCTTCCCAGGCGATCACCCTTGGCCTGCAAGAAATTTTGGCGGCGGACGAAATTCACCTCGTGGTGACGGGAGCTGCCAAAGCTGACATCCTCAAACGACTGTTGACGTTGCCAGCGCCTCAGCCAGGGTTACCCGCGAGCTGGTTGTTGAATCACCCCTGCGTGTGGCTGTGGGCTGACGCCGATGCCATAGATCGCTCCTTAGCCTCGGACACCGCCGAGGATCGAAATGAGCATTGACCCCGTCGAACGACCGCTTGAGCACAGCTTTGAAGCGGAAAAGCTCACGAGGCTCATCAACGAGTGCCGGGATCTTGAGCAATTGCGTGAGATGGCCTTGGCTTTGGTTCAGCAAGTCGCTCAACAAAAAGCAGCGAGTGCCTGGATGGCCAGCCGCGCCACCGAATCTGAAAACGCCAAGCTTGAGTTGTTGGCGGAAGTGATTCGGCGACGGGCGGCCAGTGGATCGGATTCAACCCCTCAAAAGGATTGACTCACGCCTGGTTTAGTGATGGTCACGCTGCCAGCGGGACAAGCTCGCCGGAGAAAATTTGTGGCCATGTTTTGCGGCCACCTTCAACACACAGCTGTTGTCATCACCGCAATGCTGAATTTCGGAGCGCAGGGAATCGTTGCTTTGCACTCGAGACATGAACGACACCAATTGCTTCATCGACATAACGACTCGGAATGGGGCACTACCGACTTAGCCAGACGATCTGTTCGGTTTCGCTAACAAAAGGTTTGGTGCTGATTTGCTGACTTGATTAGTTGTATTCGCCTGGGGTTTCCTGTTTCGACACGGTGACGCGCCCCACCTTTTTCCCTGAAAAGCGGAGCAATTCATCGCCTGAGAACTCAAATCCAATCGAGTTGCCAATTTTTGCAACATCGTCTGCCGTTGATGCTGCAAGCACTGATTGCTTTAGCGACGCATCATTCTGCATCTTGAGGAGAAAGGATTTCAGCTGATCAAGGGCCATGCAGGACTAATGACGGATGGGGACAATGGCGCTGCCTATCTTCCCCCAAATCTCAGCAGTTATGTCTTGTTCAGGCTGAGGTGAGGGATGACGCGGCGTCCATGCGCTTCACCTCGTGGCCAAGAAAATCGCCCCACATCCCCAGCAGAAAGCTGAGCGTTTTGAGGGCCTGCAGCTGTTCGGTCGAGCCGGGCGAGGTGTATTTGAAATCCATGAACATCCGATCAGCGACTTTTTGCTGTTCGCGACAGCGGTTGTCAATGGTCATGGGCCGCGACGAATGGGCTTGCGTTACAAAACTACATGATCTAATGCGTTGCCTGTGCATTGAAGGCCTGATTGGCTGTCAGCATGATTTCTAGAGATCAAGCTCGTCTGCACGGGCGTGCTCTTCAGGATGAATCTGATTTGGATGGTGGCGGGTTTTATCGGGCTTCTTTGGCTGACTCAAGTTCTGGTGCGTCGCGGAATGGATGATGGCCAATAGGCCAGTGGCGTCAAGCTCGTGTTGCGATCGATGGCGTTGGTGAGGTGAGGGATTCCGGTTATCGGTTGGCATATCGCAAAGCCATTACTAACTTTTAAATCACTACGTGGGCTCCAGGTATGGAATCGCGCGACAAAACAGAACGTTTCATGGATGCGGCTAAACAGCGCGCCCACGAAGTTGTGAACGAAACCAATCCAAAGTTGACATCGCTGGAACGCGGCTATTGGCTTGCCTTGAAAAACAGGCGCGGAAGAGAACGTTGTGTTAGCCAGCGTCCATAACGATCAGGCCGCGTTGGGAATTGGAGGTTGAGCACGAGCATTTTGCTCAATCACTCGCCTCAGGTTTTGGCAGTCGATGCACAGGCATGGAGCATCGTCGTGAATGCTTGTGTGCAGCATCAGTGGAATGATTTTGTCTTCCCTGGAGTTCATGTATCTACGGTCTGTTGAACTCGTTATCCCGTTTTTTTTATGGGGCGCATCCAATCATGCTCATACCTTGATTGTTCGACATATCTAAGTTCCAAGGTGGTTTGCGATGTCTCTTGACTTACGAAGCTGATTGAGATGAGCGACGACTCACTGCAAACCCATCCTCTGTACACCACAGATCGCGATGAAGTTGATGCTCTCTTGGGCTACCAGGATGATCCAGGGCCAGAGCACCTAACGACGGCTGGACGATTGTTGATGCGCTACAGCGATTTCCCCGGAGCGGAAGATATCAAGCAAGACCTTGGCAAAGTGATGGCCTCTTGGGGATTGGATCGCAGCGGTCTGAATACGAAATGCCGTGAGATTTGGTCCAGTGGTTGGCGTCCTGGGCAGAAACTTGATGCGGATGTGGGCTCAGGCGCTGACGTTGATGATCGCGACAATTGATCGCTTTAGTTGATCGCTTTAGATCATCGCAGTAGTTCGTCGAGAGTCTTGACCACTGCTGCGGTCGATAAGCACGCCGTTTCCACTGTCGGAGGTTTTGCTGTGGAGGGCAATGCGCCTTTACACCGATGGCAAACGAGCTGCGCTGGGCAAAAGTATGGGCATCGAAATCGGAGGTGCCCATGACGGCCGAAACTCCACCTGAGCAAGCGCTAGAAGCAAGCTGACTTTTCTGGCCCCTGCTCCAACTTTCAACCCATCCGTGAGCCGTTCGTCTGGCGCGACAACGTTGAGCGTCAACCCAGTCGACTTTCCTCTGCATCGTTGAGGTGCCCCATTAGGAAAAGAGGTTTCACACCTGGTCGCAATGGCCCCAGGGTTTGCCACCAAGCCAGTCGCTTCGTTCTTATTCACTGAATAGTGGGTTAGCGACATGAACAAACGAGCGAGATAGGCCGTCTCTTCCATCTGGGAGGGGCGGCCTCCTTCGTTCAAGCTTTGTTAGCAGGCGGGATAGGCAGCTTGTGCAAGCACTTGCAAGGCATCCAGGGCAGCGAGTTTGTGCTGCGCTTGCGTAACCATGGCCCGACCGTGGGGGGCGCATTCCGCCACAAGGGCAGCACCTTCAGAGGCTTCCGCCTGCAGCCGTTCAATACAGCGGCTCAGCCGGCGATTCGGATCGTCCCGCAGCGTTGTGGTGGCAGCAGCATGGTGTTGGCCCACCACAGTGTCCAGCACCCGATTCAGGGCCTGAGCGATCGGGTCTTCGT
>JADHRU010000005.1 GCA_016777265.1 Synechococcus sp. BS30m-G31 | reverse complement strand
GGATTGAGCCAGAAGAAACTGCAATCCAACCCGCATATGATCAAAGATCTTTTGCAGTTAACAGAGACTGGACACCCCTGATTTGCCCAGAATCTGTCGAATCTACAATGACAATTGCGCGAAAACTGCAACTCCATCGAGCGAAACCACAAACCAAAGATATACTTTCTGTACCGAAGTCTTTTGACAATCAACAGTGGATTCAAGTCATTGAAGGAACTCTAAAGCTGATCAATAATGACGGAAGCACCCGAATACTCCGGCGTGGTGACGGTATCGGCTTCAATCCAAATCATTCTGGTTTTGAGATTACCAGCAATAGCAATGATTCAGATATTTTGATGTTTACGATGATGTAATTTGATGTGTATGATTTCGAAAAAAGATAGTGAGCAAGTAATCAGTGTTGATCTTTTGTTCCATATCAAGCTAGAAACAAGCTCGGCTCATATCGCTTGATCTCCTATGTTTTTAATTTCGATAACTATAAATATATTAATATATTTTTAGTATTTTTTTAATTTAAATTTTATACACATTCCTTTTTAGCCTGAACTGTTGCCAGAGTTACGAGCTCTGAAGTATAACGTTAATCAAATTTCAGGCTTCATTGACTCATTTTGATTCAATTTCTCAAGCATTATGGGCAATAACTTACGATTTAAACTATTAACTGATTATCGATGTTCAAAGTTTGAGTTAAACTTATATTTCTTGTTGCAATGAGATTTGATTGCAAGACATTTTATGTCACGCCTTATTGTCTTAGGGGTCATGAATAGGTGATCAGCTATTTTTGCGTATGTCCAGCCTTGCTTCCTTAAAGCAATCGCGCTTTCTAGTCTTTTGCATCTCCATCCTTTGACGATTCCGAGGTGACGTAATCCTGGCGCTGCCGAAATAGTCAAAATCTAATCCCTAACTATTTCAAAGATACTTTTCGATCGGTCAATCTTGGATTTTATTTACACATGCTGTTCATAAGATGCGACCTTGCAGAAGCTCAAATGATACGATTTCACTTCTTAAGTAAATATAACTACGGGAACCATTTGCAGCATCAAAACGGTTTATTCTAGGTAACATACTGTCCGCACTTCCAGTTGAATTGAAGAATAATAATCTTTAAAGCAATAAAAGATGTCGGTTTTCAAGATTACGATGTATACCCCTAGTGGATTGCAATCATTTGAATGCAAGGTGACGAGTACATCCTCGAAGCAGCGGAACAAGCTGGATACGACATGTCTTATTCCTGCAGAGCAGGAGCATGCAGCTCGTGTGTCGGAAAAATTTTAGAAGGGACAGTCGATCAATCTGATCAAAGTTTTTTAGATGACGATCAAATGGAGCAAGGATACTCACTACTCTGCGTATCGTATGCCACATCTAAATTAACTCTGAGAACAGATTGTGAACAAGAGCTCTGGTAGGTCAATAGCAAATTCTCCCATCAAAGCTCTCATTATTTCTTGAAGGAAATAATGAGAGCTCGATTACAGCTTAGAAAAACCAACCATAACTGTGCAGACCAATACCCAATAAGTTAACTCCGATATAGCAGACTGCTATCACGACGAGTCCTATCACCGCAACAAATGCAGGTCGACGCCCCTGCCAACCGCGACTCAATCTAGTGTGCAAATATGCAGCGTAAACAAGCCAGCAGATCAGAGCCCAGGTTTCTTTTGGATCCCAACTCCAATAACTACCCCAAGCTTCATTGGCCCATACAGCACCACTAATGATGCCAACGGTAAGCATTAAAAAGCCAACCGTTATCGTGCGATAACTCAAGCTATCTAATTGTTCGTTTGTACTGAGCTCGACCGATTGAAGCTGCAGAAGACCCGATTCAGACATTGTTGCCGCTTGGCGAAATCCTCCACTGCCAATCGAACTACTCCGCAGTTCCAGGGCTTCGCCTCGATCGATCACCAATACAGCCATTGATAGTAACGAGCCCACCAATAAAGCTGCATAGCTCACCATGATCACGCTGACATGCATCACCAACCAACTCGACCGCAAAGCGGGTACCAAAGGAGCTGCAGACTGCAATTGATCCGGTAGTGCAAAACTGGCAAAAGCTATGCAGCCCAATCCCATGGGCGTTGCAGCAGCAGCAACAATGGGTGACGGCCAAGCGCGCTCGACAAGCAGCTGCGTGAGCGTGCATGCCCAAGCAAGGAAACACAGCGACTCATACAAATTGCTGATTGGGAAATGACCCGACTGCCACCAGCGGAGTATTAGCTGTGCTGTAAGCAAAAGGTTGGCGATCGCCACCATCAAACGAACAGCACCAGGCCTTGAGTCGCTCGATACAGACCAGAACGCAATCGGTAAGGCAACCAATAGAAGAACAAAAGCCGCAAACCCAAGGCTGGTGACCAGTTCAAACGGAGCGTTCAACAAACCAAATCAGGGGGTATGAGGAGTCTGGCGCGGAGTGCTAGCGACTGGCCTGACTTAAAAGCAAACCACCAGCTCCAAGGGAGATCGAAACCGGAAGCCACGCGGCCATGAAGGGTGGGAGGATTCCACTCACGCCTAATGAGCTAAAACTAACGCTCAGGGCGTAGTAACCAAGGATAAGCAGAATACTGACACCAAACCCCTGGCTCCTACTGGTGCGAGATCCTGGGCGCGCACCGAGACTGCTGCCGATCAAACCAAAAACGATGCAGGCCATCGGAAATGAGAATTTCTCTTGAATACGAACCTTTAATTTGCGAGAGGCTTTTATATTTCCTGCATCTGATTCAATTTTTTCTGCAGCTATTGCCTGAGCCAAAGTCATATCGTTGGCATCATCTGGCAATCTTGCAACTTGAAGAGGACCTGAACTTAGAGGATAGAAGTTTTCATCAAATGCCAATCGTGTCGTGCTTCCATTTGGATTAAGGGTGAGGACTTGACCATCAAAAAATTCCCACATCGCTTTAGATTCATTATAAACAGCTCGTTCAGCAATCCACATCTGACGATAATCTGCACGGGAAAAATCAAGCAGTGTGACACCTAACATTTCACCTTTTTCAAAACGTCTTGCGTAAAACAATTGACGTAAGCCTGTGGAACTTGTTTCAGTTTTTGGATCGTAAATCTTACCAAAACTGTTGAAAGTAATGTCTTTTCCTTTTTCAGTAGCAAGCGCGCGACCTAGACCTTTTTGCAACGTTATTTCAGCCTGTGTATTCGCCCTCGGTACAATTACATCATTAAAAATAAATGTAATACCAGTTAGGAATACCGACAGTGCCAGTGCAGGAACAACAAGGCGAGTCGTTGATACACCAAGGCTACGAAGTGCGGTTAGCTCACTGTTCGATGACAACTTGCTGTAGGCAAGCAGTGTTGCGAACAAAGCAGCCATCGGGAGTGACAGCACTAAAAAGCTTGGAACATTCAGCAGAAGTAGCTGCAACGCCACCAAGATCGGCAAACCATCCACAAGACGTCTCGCTAGCTCAAACATCACTCCAATGGAGAGACCCAACACCGTGAAAGACGCAACGGCAAAAAGAAGGGGAGCTGCGACCTCTGCCAACAACCATCGGTCGAGGAGCGGAATTTTATGAATCCAACGAGTCAAGGTTCTGATCACAGCTGAAAATCCTCGCCAAGGTAATAGCGACGCACCAAAGGATCATTGGAAACATGCTCAGCATGACCTGAAGCCAAGATTGCACCATCGTTGAGGATCGTGGCTCGATCAGTGATCGCAAGCGTTTCCCTGACATTGTGATCAGTAATCAAGATTCCCATGCCGCGATCACGCAACGATTGAATCAAGCCCTGAAGATCGGCCACAGCCAGAGGATCAACACCCGCAAACGGTTCATCAAGTAGAAGATATTGAGGACCATCTCTACCTACGGCTAAAGCCCTTGCGACTTCACATCGTCGCCGCTCTCCACCAGATAATTGAAAGCCGCGACGATCAATAAATTCATCAAGATGAAACTCATCGATCAGTTGATTCCGACGATCGCGGCATTCTTTAGACGTTAAATTTGTTTGATCAAGGGCAATTTCAAGATTTTGCCGAACAGTGAGTTGTCGGAAAACACTTGCCTCTTGCGGTAAATACCCGATGCCGCATCTGGCACGTTCGGGCATCGACAACTCGGTGACGTCTCGTTTATCCAGCAGAACATGACCCGCATCGGGTCGGAGCAAGCCGATGACTAGATTAAAAGTTGTCGTTTTACCAGCACCATTCGGACCAAGAAGTCCAACGACTTCGCCAGGAGAAAGGTCGATATTGACTGACTTAACAAGCTGCCGTCCGCCCAGAGAGATGGAGACATTTTGAAGCTCCAGACTCATGGGATTACCGGGTTTGAATCATCAGCATCATTACCGAAACTCCATTGACTGAAAACTTGTCCATCCTCAGAGGGAGTCGCCAGCGCTCGCTCTTCGGCTAAGAAATACACAATCCTGTCCGCTTGAAGTAAGTCGCCATTCTTTTGCACAATATCAACATCTCCACTCAATACAATGCGCTCTTCTTTCATGAAATACTGGGCCTGACGACCTGTAGCAACAATGCCACGATCAACATGAATAAGACGAACATTTCCCTGAGCAGTTACCACTCCAATCGAATTATCAGCAGTTTGTTGATCTGATTCGATCGTTATTAACCCAGACTGGGTTGATTGTTGAGCATTCGTCGCAACAGAAAAAAGCAACAACGAAGCGAGAAGGCTTAGTGAGTAAATATTTCTTAATCGGAGCGGCGCCACAGCGTTCACGCTACTGGAAATCAATTTCACCAATTTTACTCCTCGTTTAGTCCACAAATCGGAGAACGGGGACAGTACATAACTCGGGGTCCTCGTCTTGTTGAAGTGAACGAAGCCTCTGCTCAACACAGCTGCAAAGTCCTTGGATATCAAGACCCAAATCAGGGGTTCCTGGACGCTTTAATCGACCGAGGGCTTCTCCAAAGAGAATCGTTGCGCCGCGTCGATTGTCGCGCTGCAAATGCAGTTGAGCCACAGCCACCTGAAGCACTCCCTGCAAGCTACGTCGATGGGGATCAGCAGTTTCATGCCAAAGCTCTTCAATAACATCATGAGCCTCGTACCACTCACCTTTATTAAAGAGCTCAACGGCTTGCTTGAACCGGTGATCGACCTGAGGCCCCTCAGTCATCAACGCTTTGCCATCTTTTTGGCTGGCAGTTTGCGCAGACGCATCGACTCGGGAGTCACCTCAAGCATTTCATCAGGTCCGATGTATTCCAGTGCACGCTCCAGGGTCATCTGAATTGGAGATTGAAGGGTATCAAGAACATCTGCACCTGCTGAACGAATGTTTGTGACCTGCTTCGCCTTACAGATATTGATTTCCATGTCTTGTTGACGGGTATTTTCGCCAATGATCATTCCCTTATAAACTTTGGTGCCAGGAGTGATAAAGAATTGTCCACGATCTTCAGCATTCTTCAATGCATAAAATGTGGCAGTACCTTCTTCAAAAGCAATCAACACTCCATTCCTTCTGTTATCAAAATCACCCTGCATCGGACGATATTCGAAAAACGAATGGCTCATAATTCCTTCTCCGCGAGTAGCGCGAATGAATTCTCCGCGGAAACCAATGAGTCCTCGAGAAGGAACCACAAATTCAAGCTGGGTGCGGTTGTCAGCGCCAGTTTCCATATTTTGCATCTCAGCCTTACGCGTTCCCAACTTCTCAATACAGCTCCCAACAGCCGCTTCAGGAACATCCATCACCAGCGTTTCAACAGGCTCACAGGGTGTGCCATCGATGGTACGAAAAATAACTTGCGGCTGAGACACCTGAAATTCAAATCCCTCACGGCGCATCGTTTCAATCAAAATTCCCAGATGAAGTTCGCCGCGACCACAAACAGAGAAACGATCAGGAGAGTCTGTATCTTCGACCCTTAAAGCAACATTCGTGAGCAATTCGCGCTGCAGGCGATCCCGAAGCTGACGACTGGTAACAAACTTGCCCTCTTTTCCTGCGAAAGGCGAATCATTGACCACAAAGGTCATCTGAAGCGTGGGCTCATCGACCTTGATTAGAGGTAGCGCTGTTGGTTCATCAGGGCAAGCAATCGTTTCACCAATGTTGACATCGTCGAAGCCAGCAACTGCAACGAGATCGCCAGCAGACGCTTCTTCGATATCCACTCTTTGCAAGCCTTCAAAACCTAAAAGTTTGCTAATGCGTCCTTTTTTTACGATGCCATCATCTTTAATAAGAGACGCTTTTTGACCTTGTCTGATAACACCATTATGAACCCTTCCAATGATGATTCGACCAAGAAAGTCTGAATAATCAAGAGTTGTGATTTGCAGCTGAAGGGGCTTATTCACATCCCCAACAGGGGGTGGAACATGACGCAGGATCGCATCAAAGAGAGGGCGCATATTATCGCTCTCTGTTTTCATATCTGGCTTGGCAAACCCACCGAGGCCACTACCAAACAAGTAGGTGAAATCACATTGATCATCATCGGCTCCAAGCTCAATGAATAAATCCAATACTTTGTCGACAGCGGTTTCTGGATCGACTCGAGCACGATCAATTTTATTTACAAAAACAATCGGCCTTAGCCCTTGCTCCAGTGCTTTCTTAAGCACAAATCGGGTTTGGGGCATAGGCCCCTCATTGGCATCAACGATGAGCAAACAACCGTCGACCATGCCGAGCACGCGCTCCACCTCCCCACCGAAATCGGCGTGACCAGGGGTATCAACGATGTTGATACGGGTGTCGTTGTATGTAACAGCTGTGTTCTTCGAAAGGATGGTGATGCCGCGTTCGCGCTCCAAATCGTTGGAGTCCAAAACACACGTCGGCACCGCTTCGTTGTCTCGGAAGATTCCGGATTGCGCCAGCAAGGCGTCGACCAAGGTGGTTTTGCCATGATCAACGTGAGCGATGATCGCGATATTGCGAATCGCCTTTTGCTGGGCGCTCATACGAGATATTCGTCAGGAATTGTGAAGAACGCCAAGACGGCGCTGTAAAAGGCTATCTCAATATGAGATTTCATTGACCTTTCCCGGCCCCTTCTTCAACAGGCTCCTTCATCTGAAGCCAAGATCGTGGATTCGCTCTTGGCGCCGGAGCGGCGGAACGCCTCGAGAGCTGCCCAGTCGTCAGTTGGAGACAACCACTGAGGAGGATTCACGGACGACGATGGGAAAAGCGACGGGCAGACTCAAATAGACGTAGGGCGTCTGCTGAGCCTTCATAACGCCAATGCCACGGTTCATACATCACCCCTTGATCATTGCCATCGGGGAACGAGAGCACGAAGTGATATCGAGCAGCGTGATCTTGAAGCCATCGGAAGGCTTGAGTGTCCTGAAACTGCGTGGATAAATTGGTTTCTGGAGCCTCTCCATCACCGAGATCGATCGCATAACCAGTGCTGTGTTCGGAATACCCAGGGGGAGCCGAAACCTGCGCACGCTCTTCGGGCGTTTGGTTTCGTTCCGATGCCACATCAAAGAAGATCGATTCCTGAAGTGATTGAGAGCGGTAACCACTGAGCAAGCGAAGATCAACGCCATCTGCACTGGCGGCATTCATCATCGAATTCAATGCCTCTGCCGTATCGACATGCAATTCAACGCCGGGTTGAAAAACAATCAATTGCTCGATTGATGCCTCGCGGTACGGGAAATGGCCGAGCAAGCGACCATCTGCATCGGGCCGCTCCTGGAACCCACGACTTTCAAACGGTTCGACGGGGGCCATGCCCATCAACAACTGTGGGGCCACCATCACGGCCAGGACTGTTCCACCGCCGACGAAAAGGCAGCCCATGAGAAGACCCAGCCCACTGTTTTGTTTGCGTGGACGTGGCGGTCGGGAGCGTTGCGCAACGGGAATGTCATCGCGCTCGGTGCGTCGCGCAGAGGATGGCCGAACCAAAGCGCTGATGCATGTTGTTTCGATCGTAAAGGTGTAAGCCCGTGCTACCAAGACAAGTTCAATTCTCGGTAGTAGCTTTAAAAAACAGACCAGCGGAGATTTGCTGAGATGCTGAGAGTCGCAGTGATTGGCGGAGGCCCCAGTGGTTCTTGCGCGGCAGAAATTCTCGCCAAGGCTGGAATCGAAACTTGGTTGTTCGAGCGGAAACTGGACAACGCCAAACCCTGTGGCGGCGCCATTCCGCTCTGCATGGTGGAGGAATTCAACCTCCCTGATTCGATCATCGATCGAAAGGTGCGGAACATGAAAATGATTTCCCCTTCCAATCGAGAGGTCGATATCCAGCTCGATCCCCTCGGCTACGACAAAAATGCCTATATCGGCATGTGCCGAAGGGAAGTTTTTGATTCCTTCCTACGGAACCGCGCGGCAGATCTTGGCACCACATTGATCAACGGCCTGGTGCAAAAAATCGACACCGGTAAAAACCGGCAGGGCCCGTATTGCATCCACTACGCCGACTACAGCAGTGGCGGTCCGACAGGGGATCCAAAAACCCTTGATGTAGATCTGATCATCGGAGCTGATGGAGCCAACTCCCGAGTGGCCAAAGCGATGGATGCCGGTGATTACAAGGTTGCGATTGCCTTCCAGGAACGGATCAAACTTCCACCTGAGGAGATGACGTACTACGAGGATCTCGCCGAGATGTATGTCGGCACAGATGTGTCTCCCGACTTCTACGCCTGGGTGTTCCCGAAATACGACCACGTGGCAGTTGGTACAGGCACGATGCAACAAAACCAGAGCCTGATTAAGGGCCTGCAGAAGGGCATTCGAGAACGCGCCACCAAACGCCTGTTCAAAGGTGAAGTGATCAAGGTTGAAGCTCACCCCATCCCAGAGCATCCACGCCCTCGACGAGTGGTGGGACGCATGGCGCTTGTGGGTGACGCCGCTGGATACGTCACCAAAAGTTCTGGAGAAGGGATCTACTTCGCGGCCAAAAGTGGTCGGATGTGTGCGGAAGCGATTGTGGAAATCTCCAACAACGGAGCCAACGTTCCGACGGAGAAGCAAATCAAATCCACCTATCTCAAACGTTGGGATCGCAAATACGGCGCCACCTATGCCGTGCTCGATATCTTGCAGCGCATTTTTTATCGGAACGATGCAGCACGGGAAGCCTTCGTCGAAATGTGCGCCGACAAAGATGTGCAACGCCTCACCTTTGACAGCTACCTCTACAAGAAGGTGGTGCTGATGAATCCCTGGCAGCAGGTGAAGCTCACGCTGCGCACCCTGGGGAGTTTGCTACGCGGAGAAGCTCTTGCTCCTCCGGTTTACAAGCCAGTGCCTTCGGCAGTGGGGCGGTCGGATGGTGATTTCCTTGCTGAGGAAGCCTCCCAACAGATCAAAGCTCAAGCCAAAGGAAAAGAGAGCAAAGAAAAAGCCGGAGTGAACTAGCTCCAGCTTTCCTTCAACCGCACTGGCGAGATTCCATCGCCTGACCTGCGGCCTCCTTCAGCCGTTCGATGCCCTGCTCCAGGTTCTTGCCTGGGGCAGTTTCTTTTTTGGTGGTTGACCAAACGTTGATGGCATAAATCGCCGCACCGGCAATGATCAATGCCGCCACAACGGTTCCCAATCCGTTTCCCCCCTAGCGAATGACGACCGGAGCCGGAGCTTGTTGTTGAGAATTCGTTCCTGATGCATTCTCTTGATCGGTCATGTTGAAACAATGCTGCAGCTCCTCGATAGCCGTTGCAGAGGATGTTGCCCACAATGCCCTCAGCTTTGGATCAACTCAAACTGAGCGAAGACAGCCGCTTGATTGCGTAACACCCCGAGCAAGTTGAGTCGGTTCATTCGAAGGGCCGGATCCTCTGCCATCACCATCACACTCTGATCGCCATCAAAGAATGCCTCCAGTGCGGGCGTGGACTCCACAAGGGCGTCACAGAGATCCTGATAGGAACCACTGGAGGCGAGGGGGTTCAACCGTTGTGTGGCTTCAAACAGTTCCTGCTCACTCGCCGACTCAAAGCGCGAAGGGTCCACCACATCAGCGCTGGACAACACACCCAAAGGAAGATCTCCCTTCTCAGCCAACCGCGCAGCCCGCTGAACCACGGCTTGCACTGCCGACAACCGCCCCTGATCTCTCAAGCCCCGCAACAATTGAATTCGAACCTGTACATCAAGGGGATCCTGCAACAGCCGCGCACTCGAGACGGTTTCACCAGCGACCGCCTGAACCAAATCAGCTGCATAACCATCGTCTTCCAGTTGGGACGTGATGCGCTGTCGCAACAAGGTTGAGAGATCACCGACCAGTTGAACCGTATCCACGGCGAAGGCTGGAAAAAGCTCATTCCAGGCCGCAACAGCTTTCGCAAGAAAACCATTGAGATCGAGCCTCCAGCCTTGATTCCAAAGAATCAAAAGAACACCGTTGCCCGCCCGGCGCAAGGCGTAAGGATCGGATGAGCCACTGGGACGTTCGCCCTTGGCATAGATGCTTAACAGCAACTCAAATCGCTCGGCGAGGGCGACCACCGCACCAGCCTTGGTACTGGGCAAATCGTCTCCTGCACCACGGGGTAAGTAGTGCTCGATGACAGCTAAGGCCACATCGCGCGATTCGCCTTCCTCCAAGAGATATTTCCCCCCCATCAACCCCTGAAGTTCAGGAAATTCACCCACCATCTGGCTGACAAGATCGTGCTTGCACAGATGCGCTGCACGACGGGACGCCGCAGCAACCGAATCCGACAGATCAAGCGCAGCCAGGAGCTGGTCCGTAAGGCGTTCAATCCGATCACAACGATCGCGAAGGCTGCCAAGCCCCTCTGCGAACGTGACGCGGCTTAAAGCATCGCGACGCGTCGCACTGGGCTGACGACGGTCGACATCCAGAAAAAATTCTGCATCCGCAAGACGAGCCCCTAAGACCCGCTCATTGCCACGGGTAATTAACGCAGACGCCTGCTCAAGACCATTCGCCACCAATAAAAATTCAGGGCGCAGGACCGCCTCTGCCGTAAGTCGCAATGGGTCGGGGTTGAGGCCAGGTATTTGCAACGGCACATAGCGCTGATGGGCCTGCATCACGGTGCAAATCACCTCAGGAGGTAATTGCAGAAATCGTTCCGCAATTTGACCCTGCAAAACCCGAGGATCCTCAACAAGATCGACGAGTTCTTCAAAAAGACGGCCTGGGCAGTTGGCCTCCCCCTTTGCTGCTTTAGCCCCTTGATCAATCGCTGCTCGGATCAAGCGAGATCGTTCGTCCCGATCGACCAAAACACCAGCGGCTTGAAGGGTTTGGACGTATTGATTCGCTGTCGCAATCCTCAGGGGCTGATCGCCATAAAGACGATGGCCACGGCTAAAGCGGTCGCTTCGAACCACTGGATCAGCCCCAGGCATCTCCACATCAATGACGTCCTCTCCGTGGAGAGCGACCAACCATCGAATCGGTCGACTGAAGCGTTGGGTTCCCGTTCCCCAGCGCATAAAGCGACGACCCTGCAGTGCATCAATCCAAGTGGGAATGAAATCGCGAAGGAGAGACACACCCTCGCGCCCTGCCGTCAACACAGTGGCAAACACACACGGGCCTTTCGGGGTGTCGCGTTGCTCGAGCTGCGATGCATCGATGCCGCAACGCTTTGCAAACCCAATCGCAGCAGGGCCTGGAACACCATCCTTAAAGGCTTGAGCAACCGGAGGACCTTTTCGCTCTTCACGAAGATCTGATTGGCGGTCGTCCAGGTTGGGAACCGAAACCACGAGACGGCGTGGTGTTCCAAAGATCGAAATCGACCCATGACTCAACCGCGCTTCAGCCAGGTCGTGCAGTACTCGTTCTCGGAGTTGAGCTAACGCTTGACGCGCAAAATCCGCCGGCAATTCTTCAGTGCCGATTTCAAGAAGAAACGTTGTTGTCACGACACGGATATGAGCCAAGCCGACTGTATTGGAAGCCGTTTCGCTACCGTCGGTGGATAACTCCTGATCTGAGCGAGAGAAGGCTCTGTGGACGTGGTGGAACCTCAAACCAACAGCCTCTCAAAAGCAGAGCAGCGCAAGCTCGACAGCGACCATCTGCGCGAGCCGTTGTTAACGGAACTTGGCAACGATGAGGTGCGCTTCAGCGAAGACGCTGTTCAGCTCTTGAAGTTTCATGGCAGCTATCAACAGCACCACCGAGAACTCAGAAAAACCGACAAGATCCGCAGCTGGCAAATGATGCTGCGGCTTCGCAGCCCGGGTGGTCGAATCCCTGCCCAGCTGTTTTTAGCCCTCGATGAGCTCTCCAACCGCATTGGAGATGGAACCCTTCGGGCCACAACCCGTCAGGCCTTCCAGATGCACGGGATTCCTAAAGCAGATCTGAAAGAGGTGATCGGCACCATCGTGCGCAACTTGGGTTCCACCCTTGCTGCTTGCGGAGACATCAACAGAAATGTGATGGCTCCCCCTGCCCCCTTCGAAAAAGGTGGTTACCCAGCCGCCCGGCAGTTGGCTGACGAAATTGCTGACCTGCTTAGCCCAGAGGCGGCTGAAGGCTCGTATCTGGACCTTTGGGTTGATGGCGACCTGAGCTACCGCTTCAAACCATCCAAGGCGGTGAAACAAGCACGCCTGCGGCAATCGGAAGGTGGTGTCTACTCAGGCAGTGAGGCTGAACCTCTCTATGGCGATACCTACTTACCAAGAAAATTTAAAGTTGGCGTCACTGTTCCCGGTGATAACTCAATTGATCTCCTCACCCAAGACATCGGATTGGTTGTCTTCACCCATCCCTCAGGAGAGTTGAAGGGTTGCAACGTTTATGTGGGCGGTGGCATGGGGCGCACCCACAACAAAGAAGAAACCTTTGCTCGCATTGCTGATCCGCTCGGATACGTTGCAGCAGAGCACGTCTTAGATGTGGTTCAGTCGATCCTTGCGCTGCAGCGAGACCATGGCGATCGTGTGATCCGCCCCCATGCACGAATGAAATATTTGGTGCATGACAAGGGCATCAACTGGTTCCGGCAGACGTTGAAGCAGGACTATTTCAAGGCTGACTTAACAGGGCTCCGCAACGAACCCAAACCGAAACTTCTCGACTATTTGGGTTGGCATCGGCAGCGGGCCGGGCTCTGGTTTGTGGGATTACCCCTGCTTTGCGGACGGTTGGAAGGACCGTTCAAGCAAGGGCTTCGTCAAATCGTCGAAACGTATCAACTAGAGATCAGGCTCACGGCCAATCAAGACTTGCTTCTTTGCAACATTGGAACGGCCCAACGCGCAGGAATCCGAACTGAGTTAGCAGCACTTGGCTTTGACGTACCGGAATCGCCGGCACCCTTGGCCCGACATGCGATTGCCTGTCCAGCACTGCCCACATGCGGTTTAGCTATTACAGAATCCGAGCGGATTCTTCCCGATGTGTTGGATCGACTCGATGCTCAGCTCAGACGTCTGGAGATTGAAAAATCCCTGCTAGTGCGCATGACTGGCTGCCCCAATGGTTGTGCACGGCCATATATGGCCGAGCTTGCCTTGGTGGGAAATGGGGTGAATCAATACCAGCTCTGGCTGGGAGGCACCCCAAACCTGCAAGTTCTGGCTCGCCCCTATGTGGAGAAGCTTCCACTCAAGGATTTAGAGCAAACCCTCGAACCACTTTTGCTCAGCTGGAAAGCTGCTGGCGGGAGACGAAGCTTCGGAGATCACATCAATAAACTTGGCGATCAAGCGGTTGCTGATCTACTTCCAGCCTCCGCGTAAATCGCGCATTCGGCCCCACTTCTCCAAGCCCACAATTGATCTCCATAGGAATAGTGCCACCACTCATTTGGGTGTTGGATAAAACCAGCTGATGCCATTACCGAACGCAGAAGATCTCTTCGCTGATGAAACATCTGCGCCTCTGGTTTGGTTGCATTGGCGTAGTAATTAGGCTCTGAAACTGCTCCAATGGCATCAATGTCTCCACCCATTTGCAGCAGCGCGCCAGTACCCGTTGCGAGGGTGAGATCCACTGCAGCGCCTGTGCTGTGGGGGGGAGGTGTTTCAGGATTACGACTCGGAGAAGCCCAAAATCGTGCCACGTCTGCTTCCACTTGATGCAAGGCAGCCTGTTGAGCAGGATCATGGCGCTCAACCCCCCGTTCCCGGCATAGCTGATCGATGGTGTAGTTCACCATGAAGGCCTGAACGCTGATCGGCCTCCAAGCATCGAAAATTGCGAATTGGAGCTCTGGAGCATGGCTGCACAATTGATCCTGCGCCTCGAGCAACCGCCTTACGACTCCGGATCGCAGACGAAAGGGATCCCGACCTGGCCCATAGGGCGCACCGATTGATGCATAGGGATGCGGCTCAATCCGAAACAATTGCGGCGGCAGATGCTCCAGTGATTCCAGGCAATCTTGGATCGGACGATCACTCCAAGGACGCATCGGCTAAAGATTCAAGGATTGGGCTATTCAAGTTGTAGTGGAACCAATGAACGATGGTTAATTCAAAGGTGTTCCACCAATAAGGCGACGTTGCTGATCATCAAGCAAGGCTCGAAGTTGGGGGCAACGCTCAAGATTTGGATCATCACCGAGTAGCGCCTGGGCCGCGGACCGGGCATCTTCCAAAACAGCTGCATCATCAGCGAGGCTTGCCAAGGCCAAATCCGGCAAGCCGGATTGGCGTGTTCCCAAAACCTGTCCAGGACCGCGCAACCTCAGATCCATTTCGGCAATTTCGAATCCATCAGTGGATCGCACCAGAACATCGAGCCGTTGACGGGCCAAGGGATTGGAACTTCCATTGATGAGAAGACAATGGGATGCTGCCGCCCCACGACCCACCCGCCCACGCAATTGGTGGAGTTGAGCCAAGCCAAACCGCTCCGCGTGATCGATCATCATCACGCTCGCCTCAGGCACATCCACGCCCACCTCCACAACAGTTGTGGACACAAGCACCTGACAAGCACCCGACGAGAAAGAAGAGAGCACCTCTTGTTTCTCCACACTGCTCAACCGACCATGTAGCAACCCAACCTGAAGATCGGGGAACACCTCAGAAACCAGTTCTGCATGCACTTCAACCGCTGAACGCAAGTCCAATTTCTCGGATTCCTCCACCAGTGGCAGCACCACATACGCACGCTGACCTTTGGACACTTCGTCCCGGATCAAGGCATAGGCTTTCTCCCGTTGTCCAGCGGACAACATCGCCGTCTTGATCGGCGTTCGTCCTGGCGGCAATTCGTCAATTTGGCTCACATCCAAATCCCCATGGACAGACAGTGCAAGGGTTCTGGGAATTGGAGTGGCCGTCATCGTGAGCAGATGTGGCTGCAGACCTTTATTCAACAGTCGGTCCCGTTGATGAACTCCAAAGCGATGTTGCTCATCAACCACCACCAGCCCAAGGCGTTCAAACACCACGGGATCTTCCAAAAGGGCGTGGGTTCCCACCAGTAATTTCAACGAGCCGCTGGCGAGGTCATCCAGAAGCTGACGACGACGAGGACGGGGGGTTGAGCCTGTGAGCAGCTCCACCGTGATGTGAAGTTGGGGCAGCCAATGACACAGATTGCGATGGTGCTGCTCAGCTAACACTTCAGTGGGTGCCATGAAGGCGCCTTGCCAACCCGACGCGATGGTGCTGAGCAAAGCCGCAATCGCAACGACCGTTTTGCCCGAGCCCACATCGCCTTGGACGAGACGAGCCATGGGTTTGGACTGAGACAAATCTCCTTCAATTTCCTGCAACACCCGCTGTTGAGCCTCTGTGAATTGAAACGACAGCAAGTCTTTGAAATCCTGAACAAGTCCCTGACTGGAGGGCAGAAGGCTGAGTTCAGGACCAGGACGGGAGCGCAACGCCTGGCGACGCCTCAGCAAGCCCAGCTGCAGCAGCAGAAATTCGTCAAACACCAAACGATGACGGCCACGATCCAGCGTGTCCCGATCCTTCGGAGCATGAAGGGCCTTTAACGCCTCAGAAACGGACAAAAGACCAAACGTCTGTCGCAAGGCCTCAGGCAGAGGCTCAGTCCATTGATCTGTAAGGGGTAAGACCTGCTCAATCAAGCCTCGAAATCGATCGGCCCCCACACCCTCTGTAAGGGCATACACCGGAAGAAGACGCCCAATACTGGCCGACTTGACCGGCGAGGAGGGATTCTCGAGAACCTCAATCAAAGGATCCTGAAACGACAGGCCATAGGCGCCGTCTTTCACAAGACCGCTGACAGCCACGCTGGCCCCAGCCGGATACAAGCGTTGCTGGCCTTTGAGGTAAGCCTGCGAACTAAAGCGTTTCCCCGCGAGAAAGCGTGTCACTTTCAGCCGTCCTGTCGGGTCCTGCAGCTGCAGTTCAAGAATGGCGAGGTTGGGATTGCGGGGACTTACAAAGCCATTGCAACGGCGAATCGTGGCAACGATGGTTGCTGTTTCCCCAGCCACCAATGCCTCAATACGTCGCATTGCCGAGTAATCGACATGGTCGCGGGGGTAATGACGCAACAGGTCTTTCACCAGCAACAAATTGAGTGACGCCAGGCGACTAGCCAACTTCGGTCCAACCCCTTTGATGCGGGTGATCGGACTCTCAAGATCAAGGCTGGAATGATCGGGCGATCCTTGCCCAGCAGCCGATTGCAGTTTTAAGCGCGGAGGGGCCATCGGAGCCGATGGTTCTAAGCGATGGCGCAACTCATACAGCCACTGACGGGCGTCACTAACGAGCCGACGACGGGAGGCATCTGTGAGCTGCGGGTAATCATCAAAGGAGCTTTGCAACCGCTCCATTCGTTCCACAGCGCCACGGGGCATCGGTATCGACGGGGGTGCCGACAACTGTTGCGAAAGGAATTGATGAAACTGCTGTTGACGTCCCTGGAGATTTTGAAAACCGCGATCCGCTTCAAGACCCAACGATTGCTGCAAAGGCCGCAACCAACCAAGGAACAGAGCAAGCTGAGCGCTCGTCAGTCCCCTGTCGGAATTGATCTCGAGTCGGGTGGGGTCTGCCAATGGGTCCGGGCCTCGCGATCCAGGGAGCGACGCTCCCAATGACGTTGCTGTCCAACCATTTTGGCCAACGCGTGATGGTGTTCGCGTAAACGACTACGGCATCGGCGCAACCGATGGCTGTCGAATTCCAACTCACTCGTGCGGATCAAAATCGAAAAAACATCCATGCCTGGCTCAAGCTCACCCATGGCCAAGGGCAACCGAATCCGTAAAACATTGCTGGCCGTCGGATGAGTTTCCATTTGTCCCCGCTGAACGGCCTCCAATAGGGATATGGGAAGAAGGGCTTGAGCCAGTCCCGCTTTCAACATCTGAACATTGACGGCGTGGGACAGATTCCGTAGCCGCCGGGTGAGGGCCAAATCCATGGATTGCATCCAATGCAGCAAGGCATCAGGACGGGTTGGGAGCAGATAGTCGTCCCCGTCTAGAGATGGACTAATGGCAGGATCCAGCATCCAATCCTCAACAGAACCTGGCGATTGCATCACATCACCAGCCAGCTGAAATAACGATTGCAAGACATCGAGATCAGAACTCTGTTGGTCCTCGTCGTCACCAGACAGGACGGCCTCTGAGACATCCCTGGCTTCGGTAGGGCTTTCATCGGAAGACTTGGACGTTGCCACGGGGGGAGGGCCCAGAGGAGAGGCCAAACTCAAATGCACGGAGCCCGCAGGCTCGCTTCGGTTCAAAGGCGGCGGATCAGGTTGGTCAGGTTGTGGAGCTGATTTGGTGTCTTGAAAATTTTTGGAGAGACCTTCCAACATCTCACGACTCGCATGCGCCTGTTGGCGGCGTTGTTCATCGTGCATCTGTGTGACGAGATGCATGAGTTGCTCCACCGTCAGCAGGACGGAGCAGCGCTTGGTTAGGTCCTCAACAGCCAAGTGAAAACGGTCCCGCTCACCAGCACTCAGTCGGCTAAACCTTGCCGGATCAACCTCGCTCAACAAACTAAACAGCGCCTGGCGCGTGGCAGCCTGAACCTCGTCGCGCAAAACCTGTAAGTACAGCGCTTGATCCCGATAAATCGCAACAGAACTGAGCCGACACTGCCGTTGAAGGCGTGCCAGCTGTTCAGAGGGGTCGTAGGCGGACTTGATGTCCGGAGCAGCCACTGGGATCAGCCGGCGTTCTGCATGGACGCCACTTCAGCAGCAAAGTCGTTGTCTTCGACTTCAATGCCCTCACCCAGGGTGTAGCGCGTGAAACGACGTACTTTGACGTTCTCACCGATCTTGCCAGCAGCCTGCTTCACCAATTCGGCAACGGTGATGGAGCTGTCCTTAATGAACGGCTGTTCCATTAACGCCAACTCTTTCAAGCGCTTCGCAATACGACCTTCGACAATTTTTTCTTTCATCTTCTCCGGCTTGCCTTCCAGGTCGTCACGACCCATCTCAATGGCTTTCTCCCGCTCACTGATCTCCGCGGGGATTTCATCGGTGGTGACATATTCCACATTGGGACAGGCTGCCACCTGCATCGATACATCCCGAAGCAGCTCTTGGAACATGTCGCCACGGGCGACAAAATCCGTTTCGCAATTGATTTCTATCAACACTCCCACCCGGGCACCGGTGTGGATGTAGCTGCCAATCGAACCCTCTGCGGCGGTCCGGCTAGATTTTTTCTCGGCGCTGGCGATGCCCTTCTGACGCAACCACTCGACAGCCTTTTCGGTATCACCATCGGTGGCCCCAAGAGCTTTCTTGCAGTCCATCATTCCCGCGCCTGTCTTGTCGCGCAGTTCTTTGACAAGCTTTGCGGTTACGGCAGCCATCGGATTTAAAAAAGATAAAAAGGAAACATGAATCGTCGCCAATCTGCTGAGCAGACCAGCGGCGAAAACTTAGCGGAAGAAGGCCTTAGCCCTCGTAATCGTCGCCGCCTCTCTGTTCATTCGAACCATGGCGACCTTCATTGATGGCATCCGCCAAACGACCAAGGACAAGTTGAACAGACCGGACTGCATCATCGTTGCAGGGAATCGGAACCTCGCAAAGATCCGGATCGCAGTTGGTATCCAACATCGACACCAAGGGGATGTCGAGTTTGCGAGCTTCGAGAACCGCATTCGATTCCCGGCGTTGGTCGACCAGAACGACAACATCAGGAAGACGACGCATCGTCTTCAGTCCACCGAGGTACTTCTGGAGCCGCTCGAGTTCTCGGCGTAAAACAGCACCTTCCTTTTTGGGGCGCATCGCGATGGCACCACTGGATTCCATGCGTTCGAGGTCTTTCAGACGATCGATTCGCGCTTTCATCGTGGTCCAGTTGGTAAGCATGCCGCCCAGCCAACGCTGGTTGACATAAGCCGCACCACAACGAGCGGCTTCCAACGCCACCACTTCGGAGGCCTGCTTCTTGGTGCCAACGAATAGAAAACGCTTGCCGCTACGAGCGGCAGAACGGGTCCACTTGTACGCATTGTTCATGCATACAGCGGTTTTAACCAAATCAATGATGTGGACACCATTGCGCGCGCAATAGATGTAGCGCGACATCTTGGGGTTCCAACGACGGGTTTGGTGCCCAAAGTGGGCACCCGCCTCCATCATTTCGGAGAGAGTAACAACAGCCATGGTTTGAGGGTTTCGGGTTCGCCTCCACCTGCCAGGGACTGAACAATCACGGCCAAAAGCCAAAAAATTGTCCAAGTACACCCGAAACGGGCAAGTGTGCGGAATAAGGAACTCCTTGACGGTACCAAATCGATTGCCGTCAGCGCAGTCCTTCCGCCTTTGCCACTTGGAAAAGAGTACGAACGCCAATCCTGTTCAACGGAAGCCGCAACACCTCCATCGCCATACCCGAATAGCCGTTGTGAATTAACCAACGCAACAACGGCAGAAGACTGTGCTGATTGACCAAACCCCCAAGGGTTAAGACCTCCCAGAGCAGTCGATGCAGCCACGTGAACTGAATGATGAAGCGCACACGACGGGTGGGATGCTTTCGAAAAAAGACCAGACCCATCCGAGCCCGCTCTCCCTCAACACGAATCAAGTTGGGAATCTGGTCGAGGGTGAGCGCTGGATGCCAGTGATAACCAACGGCCTCTGGGCATTTGATCAACGCAACCCCCATACGTCGTAACCGTTCCCCCAATTCCAAGTCTTCCCATCCATACAAACGGAACGCGCAATCAAAAAGGCCAGAGCGCTCCAAAACCCCTCGATCAATGGCCACATTGCCTGTGGCGAAATAAGCCCATGAGAGATCGCGGAGCTTGTGTCGTTCCGATGTGGGGTCTGCAAAATTCGCGGTATTCACCACAGCCCCGTAGGTGAAGCAAAGCCGATTGCCACGTTGCTCCCAACTCCGTTGCAAAGCTTTGGCGTGACATGCCAAAAACGACTCGGTCACCACCAGATCACTGTCGATAAAGACGATCACATCGCCCTTGGCGTGATCAACTCCGCGATTACGCCCTTCCGCAGGGCCGCCGTGTTGCTGTTCCACCAATCGAACATGGGGGAAACGACCCACTTCCTCCTGCAACCACGCGGGAGTGCCATCGGTCGAGCCGTCATCGACAACCACCACCTCGTACTGATCAAGGCCGCCCTCGAAACGCTGCCGTTCCAATGCATCGAGACATTTCTCGAGAATCGGCCGGCGGTTGTAGGTCGGAATGACGACGCTCACGAACATCGCGACAGCCGAAGCAAGGGGACCTCCAGCCTACGGACACAAAAAAAGGGGGGCCTGAGGCCCCCCTTTTTTAAAAATCGCTTTTTAAACATCGCCAAAAGCAATCAATCGGCGGCACCGCCGTTATTGGCTGTGCCCGTTACTCCGTTGCCTGCGCCTTCGCCACGGCCATCGTTACGCATTTTGCGCTTTTTGAACTTGCGCGCATAAGCGCGGTTGCGCTCCTGTTTCTCTTTTTTCAGGTTCCTGCGCTTGGCCATCCGTTGATGTCACTTTCAAGTTCCTCCATCTTACTGAATAGCAGGCAATAAACAGCCATCTTCCATTTGAAGAAGACGGTCGGCCACATCAAGAATGCGCGGATCATGGGTCACCATCAGCACCGCACAGGCTTGCTCTCGGGCCAGTTTCTTGAGCAAATCCACCACTTCACGCCCCGTTCTACTGTCCAAGGCCGCGGTGGGTTCATCAGCCAACAGCAGACGGGGATGGGCGGCGAGGGCTCGGGCAATCGCCACACGCTGTTTTTGGCCACCAGACAGATCATGGGGCAACTGACCCATTTGATGATCATCCAAGCCAACCGCCCTGAGCCACGTCCGGGCTTCGTTCCTTCGTGCTCGATAGGTGAGATCCGGCAACAGGTCTGCACCCATTTGCACGTTCTGTTCTGCTGTTAGGCACCGCAACAGGTTGTGGCCCTGAAAAATCATGCCAATGCGACGGCGCACTTGTTGGCGGCTGCGACGGCCAGCACCGTTTAAACGTTGACCGAGCACATTCACCGAACCCTGTTGAACCGTGCGTAGAGCACCAATCAAGGTGAGCAGGGTGGTTTTGCCGCATCCCGAGGGACCCGTTAGCAACACCACCTCTCCGGGATTGATGCGCAAGGAGATGTTCTCCAGAACCTGACGGCGCATCGAACCCTGGCCAAAGGAATGGCTCAAGGTGTCAATCGACACCGCCGGGGGCACCGGATCAAAGTCGTGATCAGCAGCCATATCAGAAAATCTCCGCAGGATCGGCATCGATCAAACGGCGCATGGCCAACAGCGACGACAACATGCACATCACGAGAATCATCACCAGAACCGTGATTGCACGGGGAAGATCCATTCCCACAGGGAGTTTTGTCGCGTCACGAACGAACCAATACAGCCCTTGTCCAGCGAGATATGCAGGCACATAACCAAGGGCCGCCAGATAAAAACCTTCTCGCATCACAACGCCAAGCAAGTGACTGATGCGATATCCCATGGCCATCAAAGTGGCGTATTCCGGCAGATGATCACTCACATCCGTGTACAACACCTGATAAACGATCACACAACCCACCACAAAGCCCATGGCAGCCCCGAGGGTGAAAATGAAGCCAATGGAGGTGCTGCTTTTCCAGTAGTTCTGCTCGAAATCAATAAAACCTTGTTTCGTTAACACCGTGACGTCGCCGGGTAGGCGCTGCTGAAGACGCGCCACAGCGAGGTCTGGATCGGTTCCAGGCTGCAAACGAATCAAGCCCACCTCAATCCCGCCGGGGGATTTCTGAGGCATCAAGTCCAAAAACGTTTCGGTACTGGTGAGCAAATTGCCATCAGCTCCGAAGCTGGTGCCCAAACTCACCAACCCCTCCACGCGGACGCGATTGCCGGCTATTTCTGTTTCCACAACTCTGCCGTCGTTGTACCAATCGGCAATCGGACCAAATTCAGGACGCGACAACTGATCGAACAAAATTCGGCCTTTCTGCTTCAACACCCCGGTTTGTTCCGCCAGTCCAGGGTCCAAGAAGAACGGATCATCGGGATTGAAACCCAGGGCAAGGATGGCCCGATTGCGACGGGTTTCAGGATTGCGCCACAACATCAGACCCCAATGAACGGGGGTAACGCCTTCAACCGATGGATCAGCCAAGGTTTGAATGAGGCGCCGACGGGGAAATCCCGCCATCCGCACCGAGCTCGCCGAGCGGGGACTGATCAGAACCAAATCGGCATCAAACAGCCGGTGAACCGTGACGCTGGCATCGAATAAGCCATCTCGAAAACCGAGCTGCATAAACATCAGAATCCCGGCGAAACTGATGCCAGCCAGGGCCACCAACAACCGCACTGGTTGTCGGGTGAGCAACATCCACGAGAGTGGAATTCGGCGTCCCTGCCAGAGCGACTTCATGAGTTGGGCTGGAAACGGGCAATCACCTTCAAACCTGCCAAACGCATGACCTTTTTGGCATCAGCAGGATCCAAAGCAACATCAACTTGCACCACCCGGGCATCCGCATCGCCTGTGGGATCCGTCGACAGCACAGCACGCTGCTCAATCTGGGGGCTGATCCGAATCACGCTTCCGTTCAAATCGCCTTTGAAACCACCATTTTCACTGGTTAAACGCACGATCTGCCCCAAGCGGATTCTTGCAACATCCGACTCATAGACCTCAATTTTGGCTTCCATCTTTTGGCTTGCCCCAACGTCCATCACCCCATTGCTGCCAGGGCGTTCTCCCTCACGGGCATGAATTTCAAGCACCAAACCATCGATGGGCGAGGTGAGTTGGCTCAAAGCAAGATCGAATTGCAAACCCTTTTGAATGGCCAAAGCCTCTAAGTGCTGACCCTGCATCCGAATCAGCTCTTCCCGCTTGTTATCCACCAACACCTGTTCAGCAGCTCCCCACTCAGCCGCTTTTTGAAACCGACGAACCTCAACAGTTTGCAAAGCAATTTGCTGCTGAAGACTTTGTAATTTTGCGTTTATTTCATCGAGTTCTGCCAAGAGTCCCTGACGGTGATCAAAGGTGGCTAACACCTCACCGCGTTGAATCACCGCACCTTCTTTCACATGAAGGGCTGCAATTCGTGGAGTTCCCGCGATTCCTGCGGTGGGTGCCGCAAGACTACGAATATCGCCAGCGGGCTCCAATTGACCGAGAGCCGCCACCGCTTCTGCTTTCGCTGGCAATACCTGGACCGGGACAACTGGTGTGCTTTGTAGCTCTGAGGCCTCTGGACGCAAAAGAAACCAACCCCCTGCCGCAATAGCGACAGCGGTGGCTGCGATCAGCGGACGAGGAATCTGGGGCATTAAGGAGTTGGCGGATTATCAAACAGCAGAAGCTCGATGTAACGATCGGCCCATTCGGGATCGAACGCTTTCTCGAGCACCCGGCGGGTCTTGTCGTTGCGCTTCTGTTGAAGGCAATAATTCAGTTGGCCCTCGTACCGGTCGATCGTAGAAACAGCCGTACGCGATTCGGGAATCGCCTGAGCTGTGCAATCGGAGAGAACCTTGAGGTAATCCGATACAACTTGATTAAACAAATCCTCTTCCTCAACCCCATCAGGCCGGATAAAACACACCTTGCTTGAAAAGATTGTCCCCCAGCCGGGAAGGTCCCGGACCTGTCGAAACGCCGGAATTTCGATCGCCTCTAGGTTTTCTAAAATTGGATCTGGCAACTGACTCGATGTAGGGGATAGATCGACAATCGCGGCCGATATGCCCGCAGGACCTGCAACGATGTCGGCACCAAAAATCGGTAAATCGAAGCGCGGATCAGGAAACCAAACGCAGTGAAGAATCTGTAAGCCGTTACCGAGTTTCGCGATTTCGAGATGGATTTTGCGAAAACCCCTGCATTGGTACAACTCATTGCCAATGAACAGTGTTTCGCCATCCAGTTCTCCATGAATGGCCCTTAGATCCTTAACGGTGCTTAGAGGCTCAAGTTCTGGGAGTTTTTGCCAAGCCGCACGCATGGTTGCGGCAAGCGTCGACACCAGGGGATGCAGGTCCTGAGAGGGAGTCTTCGGCTGAGGCTGCATCAAGGCCGGCAGGCACAGAACAGAACTATCAGTCATCACCTGACGCGTTAGAGGATGAAAGTTGAGCCAGACCCGCTGATTCCACTCAAAAAAACAGCTGTTTTCTGGCTTATCAAGACTAGGCCAGCAGAGTTAAGAGTTGTGTCTTGCAGCAAAAAGCACAAAGGCCATTAATTTTGATCAGCTTTGTGCAACAGCGCAGACCGGAAAACAGACATGACAAACATTTAAACCAGAAGCCCATGTCTCTAGCCAAACAACAACCAAAAATCAAAGATGGATCGCTTGTAAATACATGGAAAACGGCAACAACTATATTTGCTTTCGAGAATAAGCTCACAAAAGAGCTGTCAGTTATTAGCAGCCTGCCAGCAGAAGCCTCCAATAAGTATCACCCTTAAAAGCTTTATGAGAAGTTTATTTTCGGCACTTTTGCTCTTCATTTCCATTTAAAATCAGTCAATTCAGCGGTAGATATCGCGGCTTGGTTGGAACCAGATCACCGTTGTCGCCACCAGTCGCGATAATTGGTGATGTAGTAACCCACAAAGTCGATTCGAAGGAATATTGGGTGTTCAGCGAAGGGCTCAACGCCAAGACCTGTCCCCTTCATCCTTCGAAAGCCAGCTTTGCCACGCAGTTCTGAACCGTTCGTTCTTCAGCCCCGAGTTAGATAACTGGAGTTTGCCCAATGGCACCCGTTGCGTGGCGGCAGCGATGCCCGATGCGCCACTCACCTGCCTTGATTTTTGGTGCCAGGCCGGCAGCAGCAGTGAGCGCCCTGGCGAAGAAGGCATCGCCCATTTCCTCGAGCACATGGTGTTCAAGGGCAGCGGTCGCCTCGCTGCAGGAGCGTTCGATCTAGCCATCGAAGCCCTTGGCGGCAGCAGCAACGCTGCAACAGGATTCGACGATGTGCACTTTCACGTTTTGATCCCGCCAGACCGAGCTGCGGAGGCTCTGGACTTATTGCTCGAGCTTGTGCTGCAGCCAGCGCTCGAACCGCAGGGGTTTGCCACAGAACGGGACGTGGTGCTCGAAGAAATCGCCCAATATGCCGACCAACCCACCGAGCAAGTGCTGCAAAGCATCTTGAGCTTGGGTTGCGGAGACCATGCCTACGGCAGACCAATCCTTGGAACGGCTTCAGCCCTGAACGCCATGGATCCCAGCCTGATGAGGCGGTTTCACAATCGGCGTTATTTCGGCCCCAATTGCACGCTTGCCCTGGCTGGCCCAGCTCCGGAAACCCTGAAACCAGCCATCGCAGCATCGGCCTTGGCTGATCTGCCAGGAGATCGAACCAACTCCAGCTCGCATCACCCATTGCGGTTTCATGCAGGCCGCCACACGCAGCAGATCGACCGCTTGGAGTCGGCGCGAATTTTGATGCTTTGGCTCACAGCACCGGCCCACAATCAGGAGGCCGTCATGGGGGCAGATCTCGCCACAACCCTCTTGGGTGAGGGGCGACGCAGCCGCCTGGTGGAGCGTTTACGAGAAGAGCTGCAATTGGTCGAAAGCATTTCGATGGACCTCACAGCCCTTGAACAGGGAAGCCTGATCACCCTCGAAGTGATCTGTCCCGAGGACGACTTACCGGCTGTTGAACAAGAAATCAGTGCGGTGCTGCATCAAGCGGCAAATGAAGCCGTCTCAGAGCAAGAGTTACGGCGTGGTTGTCAGCTCGTGAGCAATAGCCTGCGTTACGCGATGGAGTCTGTCGGACACGTCAGCGGTCTTTGTGCCAGCCACGTGCTTTGGCATCGCAACCAAGACCTGTTAAATCCCCTATCTCACTTGAGCCACTGGAGCGCTGATCGTCTGCAGTCCGATCTATTCCCTGAACTACTCCCTGAAAAGGCCTGTGTGTTGATTGCTCGCCCTGGTGCAAACCAGTGAGTGCAGCACTCGACGTTCTGGTCGAACCTCTTGCCTCGCCGGGCGTGATGGCCGCAAAGCTTTGGCTCCCATTTGGCAGTGCCTGCGATGCCACTGATCAACGCGGTGCCCACGACCTATTGGCATCACTGCTGAGCCGTGGCTGCGGCCCCTACAACCCCAAGGAACTCGCCGATGTTGTGGAGGGATGTGGCGCAGGGCTGCGCTGCGATGCTCAAGAAGATGGGTTGCTGCTGAGTCTTCGCAGCACCATGGACGATGCGGAACAGCTCCTTCCACTCTTGGGATGGATGGTGCTGGAACCACACCTCGCACCGGATCAGGTTGCTCTCGAAAAAAGCCTCACCCTGCAAATGCTGCAGCGGCAACGAGAGGATCCATTCCACATCGCAGCCGTCGCTTGGCGTCAACTGGCCTTTAGCGATGGCGGCTATGGCCATGATCCGATGGGAGTTGAAAGCGACCTACAAACAATCGAGCGTCAGCAGATTCTGCCCTTGGCACAGCGACTCCCCACCGGGCGGAGCGTTTTGAGCCTGGCGGGCTGCCTACCCGAGCACATTGAGAACCGGATTCTTGCCATGGATGGTTTCCGTGCCTGGCCAGAAACAACGGGTGGATCGAGCGCTTGTCGTCCCAAGTACGGAACGTCTGCAGCCGAAACGATTCGCCTCGAACCGATCGACACAGAACAAGTGGTTCTGATGCTGGGGCAAGCAACGGTCCCTCACGGCCATCCCGATGATCTGGTGCTGCGTTTGCTCCAATGCCATCTCGGGGTAGGAATGTCGAGCCTGCTGTTTCGACGCCTTCGGGAGGAACACGGTGTTGCCTATGAAGTGGCAGTGCACTACCCGCAACTGATGGGACCAGCCCCCTTTGTGCTGCTGGCTTCTACGGGCATAGAACGGGCAGAACTGAGTTTGCGACTGCTTCTTCAAAGCTGGGAGGAGCTCTGCCAGACCACTCTGAGCCAAGCCGATCTAACCCTTGCCCGTGCCAAGTTCATCGGCCAAATGGCTCAGGCACGGCAAACCTGCTCTCAACGGGCTGAACGGAGAGCTCAACTTCGCGCCATGGGGCTCCGCGATGACTACGACCAGAGCTGCATGGACGCCATCAAGGCGATCACGGTGGAACACATCCAAGAGACCTGCCAACGCTGGTTCAAGCAACCACAACTCAGCCTCTGTGGTCCACCCAGCTCATTGAAGAGGCTGGAACGGATTTGGGCTGAACGACATCAGTAACTCCATCGACAACGTCGTCAGTGGGTTACATCATCGGCATCGTCTTGAGACACAGCCTTGAGTTGATCCAGGGAAATTAGAAATGTGCCGCGGCGAAACCGAACAGCGACGGTGTCGAGCGGATGAATCGCGACGACTTCACCCACCTCATCCAGGCTGACAAGGTCCGATGGGCGCAACATCGGCATGGGATCGGCGGTTTTCAGATAAGGGAGTTGTTGCTTCAGTCGCAACCTGTCACCGATTGTGGCCGTCATGATCTCTAGGCAGGACGTTCATTCTCGAGCAGGATGGGCCCAGTTGCTCATCTGACGTGAGGGCTCTCGCCATCTGGAGCGGCGCCCTGGCCGGGCTGATGGCCATCTTGATTGGCAGCCTTGTGCCTGCAGCCTTTCTCCTACCGACACCGCAGATCGCAGTTGTGGATCTCCCCGCAACGTGGCAAGTCTCTGCATTGTTGGTTTGCGCCATGGTCAGTGGCCCCCGCGCTGGAGTGATTGCGGCGGTTGCCTATTTGAGTATGGGCTTCATCAATCTCCCGGTGTTTCACGGAGGCGGTGGCTTGAATTACATCCTTGAACCCGGATTTGGTTACTTAGCCGGCTTTGTTCCAGCAGCCTGGTTGACCGGCCGACTGGCGCACCAATCGGGAATGCAAGACCTGTTGAAGCAATGCTTCGCCGCCGGAGCTGGCCTCTTGGTTTTGCAGTTGTGTGGCCTGCTCAACCTCGGCTTGGGTGCCCTACTTGGGCGGTGGAGTTCACCGGTTCTGGGCCTGATCATGCAGTACTCCATTAACCCACTTCCGGCTCAACTTCTCCTCTGCATTGCATCCGGCTTGCTGGCTGTGATCTTGCGTCGATTCCTACTTGTTGAGCCATGAGCAGGGTGCTGCAACGATCCACAACCTTGTCAATTGCGGCAGCGATTGTGCTGATCGATCAGCTGAGTAAGGCCGGACTATCGGCGGTCTTGGTTGATGGCAAAACGATGACCGCGATTCCAGGGATCCTCTCCCTTCAACTCGTTCACAACAGCGGTGCTGCCTTCAGCCTGTTTAGCCGCTCCACTGAACTCCTTGGCTACCTCAGCCTGCTGGTGAGTGTGGGGATTTTGGTCTGGATTGGGCGACAGCGCGCCATACCGCTCTGGCAAGGCTTAGCAACGGCATGCCTACTGGGCGGGACGCTTGGCAATGGCTTGGACCGTTGGCGCCTTGGCTATGTGGTGGACTTCCTAGCGCTCGTGCCGATCAACTTCCCCATCTTCAACGGGGCTGATATCGCCATCAATCTTGCGGTGCTGTGCTTCGGCCTTGATTTCTGGCTCAATCGCCATGACGGAGCGCATGGTTAGTCCCACGTTCAATTCCACGTTGAATCCCACGTTGCGGGTTCATCAGCTGAATCAGAGCGAACGAATGATCGAACTCCACGGGGACTGTTATCAGCTGGGGCGCGACGACAACAGTCCAACCACCGGATCTAGCACCCTTGCGGCAGGTTTACGGGGCGACATCATCCGCGTTGCTCAAAGCGGTGGACGCCAAGCCAAACCATGAAAGGTCGTACACGGCTACTGCTGGGACTCGCCTGCACCCTCCTGGCCTTGGTGTTCGTGGGTGTCGTTCTGCAGGCCGTGCGAACCCTGCTCTGGGATCTCAGTTATTTCCTTCCTCCTTGGCTTCTCACACCAATCCTGCTGCTAGGGCTCGTTCTGATTGTGACCGCCGTTGTCCAGGTCGGACTGCCGTGGTGGAGGCAACGCCAAACAAAAGCAGCACGTCGACCCACGCAACCTCGGCAGGCGCCGACCAATCGGCGCGATGCCGCTGACCAAAGCCTCAGCAATATCGACCGTTTAATCGAAAGGCTTGAAAGTGATATCGCCCGCGAAAGCCTTCAGGCTGAGCGGGATCGGGTGAACGAAGAACTGCAACGTGGGGACCTGGTGGTCGTCGTCTTTGGCACCGGCTCCAGCGGCAAAACATCATTAATCCGAGCCCTCCTGCAAAAAATGGTGGGCGAGGTGGGTGCTCCGATGGGACTCACCAAGGAAACGCGCAGTTACAGGTTGCGCCTCAAAGGGTTGAATCGGGGTCTGCAACTCGTGGATACCCCTGGAATTCTCGAAGCAGGCGACGACGGTCTGAGCCGAGAAGATCAGGCACGCCGCCGCGCCATTCGAGCCGACTTGCTCTTGGTGGTGGTAGATGGCGATCTCCGAGCATCCGAACTGGCGGTGGTTCGCTCGATTGCCGATCTTGGCAAACGGCTCCTGCTTGTTCTCAACAAACGCGATTTACGCGGCGTGGATGAAGAGAAGCAATTGCTGCAGGTGTTGCGATCCCGCTGCACAGGGCTGTTGTCGAACGCGGATGTTTTGGCATGCAGTGCAGCACCTCAATCGATCCCCCAACCGGGTCAACGTCCACTCCAACCCAAGCCCGACGTCAACGACCTGCTGCAACGCTTAGCGGCTGTTTTGCATGCCGAGGGGGAAGAACTCATTGCGGACAACATCCTTCTCCAGTGCCGCAGCCTCGATTCCCGCGGTCGAGACCTATTAAATCAACAACGCATCCGCGATGCGAAGCGTTGCGTGGATCGCTACTGCTGGATCGGAGCAGGGGTCGTAGCAGCCAATCCATTGCCGGGTGTTGACCTACTCAGCACAGCAGCTGTCAATGCCCAAATGGTTGTGGAGATAGCTGGCATCTACGGCATTGAAATGTCGAAAGAGCGTGCCAAGGAGCTCGCCGTTTCGGTGGGACGCACCCTGGCAACCCTTGGCATGGTGAAAGGCGCCATGAGTTTGCTTGGCACCGCGCTCACCCTGAACTTGCCAACCCTCCTGGTGGGTCGCGCGGTCCAGGGCGTTACCGCAGCGTGGCTAACCCGAATCGCGGGCAGTAGCTTCATCCGCTTTTTTGAACAAGACCAAGATTGGGGGGATGGCGGCATGCAAGACGCCGTTCAAGAAGCGTTCCAGCTCAATCGGCGAGAAACGTCGTTGCAACGCTTTTTGGAGATAGCGATGCGTCAGGTGGTGGAACCGCTTCAGAGATCGGCGAAGCGACAACTACCACCCCGACCAGGGCCTCGGGAGGAGGGGGGAGCAGCGGACCGCGGGCATCCAAAGCCGTAATCATCAAGAGGTACAGCAGCCCAATCGCCACGGAAATCGCGCCGGTCACGATGGCAATCCAACGGGGTCGTTGGGACTGTTCCGGCATGGGCTATCCAGGGAATGCGTCAATTGTGGTCGATTGGATCAGCGCACTGAGCGATTGATCAGTTGTGCCAATTCGCTCAAATGCTCAGGTGTGGTGTGGGGGTTACCAAAGACACCCTTCAAGCAGAAGCGATCCTGATGCAGCGGACGCGACAGCATGTAACCCGCTGTCAACAACTGCTGACGCAGATGATCGCTCCAGGCATTACAGCGTGCTGAATCGCTGTGTTTGGAACGAAACGCCTGAATGTGCAATTCACCCGGCAACACGGTGAGGCGATTGGCGTCCAATTGGCCGGCAAAAGCCTTGCGTCGCTCCAAGGCGTTGGACAACAC
>JADHRU010000066.1 GCA_016777265.1 Synechococcus sp. BS30m-G31 | reverse complement strand
AGGCCATAAACACGGGCGATTCCATCACCCACCTGCAGAACGGAACCGACATTGCTGACGGAGACTGACTTGTCGTAATCCTCAATCTGCTGTTTGAGGATGGCGCTGATCTCGTCGGGACGGATGGAAACCATGGCGTGTGATCCCAGCGGGGATTTAGGGAATAAAGGGCGGTAAAAGGAGAGGTGGGTTCAGCTCGCCTTGGCGAGTGCCAGACCGAGACGTCGAACCTGACCAGCCAAGCTGGCATCGATCACTTGAGAGCCAAGACTCACAACAAAACCGCCAATCAAGGCGGGGTCGACGCTGAGGTCGATATCAACCTTGGAGGTGCCGGCCATGGCCTGCACTTTCTTAGAAAGGGCAGCCTGCTGAGCTTCGGAGAGTGGCTTCGCAGAACGAACATGGGCCAAAGTGATGCCCTGCTGATCGCGATACAGCTCAAGGAAACGGTTCATCACCGCCTCAAAGGCCTGTAAGCGCTGACGATCAGCCAGAACCTTCAGAAGATTCATCAACGAGGGGGTCACCTCCTTTGCCAAGAGGCTTTCAAGAGCCTTTTTCTTGGCGGAGGGCTCGAGAACAGGCGACACCATGGCGTCACGAAATTCAGCCGAGCTGTCCCAAACATCCAAGAGCTGCTTGCACTGCTCGGACACAATTTGAGATTCATCGCGGGCCTCAGTCACCTGAAGTAAGGCTTCGGCGTAAGGCGTCGCAAGAGAGTTAAGGAGAGGCATCAGGCGTTCTCCAGATTGCGAATGGTGGAATCGATCAACTGGGACTGCGCTGCATCATCGAGACGGCCCGGCAGGTCGGTCAGCACCTTGTCGATCGCGGCCAGGGCAGCTTCACGACGCAGGGCATCTTTAATGCGGGACGCTTCGGCATCAGCATCGGCGGAAGCACCTTGCTTGATGGCGGCCATCACGGAAATGGTGCGTTTCTCGCCTTCCACTCGGATCGCAGCAGCACGCTTTTGGCCATCAACTCGAATTTGCTCCGCTTTTTGCTGAGCGGCTGCAAGCTCGGATTGAGCCTTCGTGAGCTCTTCAGTTGCCGTTTTTAAACGTGCCTCCGCATCCTGAAGGTCCTGAAGAATGGCTGAGCGACGACGCTCAAGAATGCCACCAAGGAAACCTCGAAGGAACCAAAACAGCACACCGATAACGATGGCCAGGTTGACCAGATTGGTCTCGAGGAGATTGAAATTGAGGTTCATCAGGCAGCCAGCAATCGGTCGATGATCGTGGTGCTGAGCTGATCCACCTTGCCCTTGAGTTGAGCTCGTGCAGATTCACGCTCGGCTTCAATACCGCGGCGACTCTCTTCCTTGGTGCGGTTGGCTTCAGCTTCGGCCTGAGCGAGCGCTTGGCGATAGAGGCCATCGACCTCCTTTTCCGCATCGACGATCACCGACTGAACGGCCTGTCGAGCACCCTTCAGCTGTTCAGCCAAATCAGCTTCCAGACGTTCAACCTGGGCGAGCTTTTGCTTGGCATCAGCACGGCTGGTGGAAATAAAGCCCTCTCGATCTTCCACGACCTTGCCGACCGGACGGAAGAAGAGAGCATTGAGAAGGAAGGTGAGGAGAACCACCTGAACCGCCATAAGCGGAAGGGTGGCATCGAGGTCAAAAAGACCTCCCTCCGGAACACCTGCTTCAGCGAGCAGAAGCCAGGTCATGGAAGGGTGCGCTGGGAAGGAATCGAAACGTAAATGTCAGTCAAGGGGACGTCATGTCCCCCGGTCTGATCAGGCGAAGGGGTTGGCGAACAGGAGCACCAGAGCAACCACCAAGCCATAAATGGTTAGCGATTCCATGAATGCCAAGGACAGCAGCAACGTGCCACGGATCTTGCCTTCGGCTTCGGGCTGGCGGGCGATGCCCTCAACAGCGCCGCCAGATGCGGTGCCCTGACCGATACCAGGGCCGATTGCGGCGAGGCCGACGGCCAGGCCAGCAGCCACAACAGAAGCGGCGGAGGTGATGGAATCCATGTTTGGTGGGATAAGGGGAAGCGCTAGAGGAGCGCTGAACTGAAATGGGTTGGGGATCGGTTCCCCCCGCGCAGGGACACTCTTGTGAAGAGAGGGCCCGGTTGCAGTACGGACCTACGCGCGGAGTTTTTAGCAGATCGCCGGGTAAAAGCGAAAGGGGTTGGTGCCGCTAATGGGCCTCGTGGAGACCTTCACCGATGTAGAAGGCAGCCAAGGTCGCGAAAATCAGAGCCTGAATGGCACTGGTAAACAGACCGAGAAGCATCACTGGCAGGGGCACGATCAAGGGGACCAAATAAACCAGCACTCCCACTGCCAATTCGTCGGCAAGGATGTTTCCAAACAAACGGAAGGAGAGGGAGAGGGGCTTCGTGAATTCCTCGATGATCTTGAACGGGAGCATGATTGGAGTCGGCTCCACATACAGCTCGAAGAATCGCAATCCCTTACGGCTCAGACCCGCGTAGAAGTAGGCCAACGTCACCAACAGGGCCATCGCCACTGTGGTGTTGATGTCTGCGGTTGGAGCACCAAGCTCACCCTCAGGCAGCTCGATGATTTTCCAAGGAATTAGCGCTCCGCCCCAGTTGCTCACGAAGATGAACAGGAACAGGGTGCCAATAAACGGAAGCCAGTCGCGGTAGTACTTCTCGCCGATTTGATCCCGAGCCAGGTCTCGGATGAAGTCCCAAAGGAACTCCATAAGGTTCTGCAGACCTATCGGGTCACGCTTCATGCCACGCGTGCCGACAAGCACGAAGGCCAGAAGAATGCCGATCAAGATCCAGGAGCTCAGAAACACCTGGCCGTGCAGATACAGATCACCGATCTGCCAGTACAGGTGGTGGCCCACTTCCAGTTTGGCAAACGGGAGTGAGAGGGGCATCAAAGCCATGGGTGCAGAAAAAAGTGCTCAGCCTCAGCTGTCGAAGACGTGCTGAAGAATCAGGGCGGGCTTGTATAGAAGGAATCCCAGGAAGGCAGGCAGCAGATCAAGCTGGGGCAACTTGGCCGCTCCAACCACAAGCAGGATTGGAACGAGGAGTTGAAAACGCCCCAGTCCACGGGACTGGTCACTGAGCCTGGCCACACTGCGGGCGAGCAAACGCACGTACAAAAGTCCGGCGCATGCACCCACAAGAACACTGCTAGCCACTGAAAGATTCATGGTGAAAGCCACGATCGGAACCGTGACAAGCGACACCAGAACGGTGGCTATCAGCAGACGGCGCTGAAGACGGTAAAAATCCTCCAGACGACACCTGAAATGGCGCGCGGAATCTATCACGCGTCTTTCGCCTTTACTCCTTCAGCAAAAGAATCTGACGATCGACAAGGTCTCTCAATATGTCGGCGGAGCCCATCGATCCCAGGGCTGCATCGGGCTGAGCATCGACGCAGCGGAGCAACTCTTTCGCCGCATCGCTGAGCTGGATTGGTTCCATATTGCGGCCAAGGATGGGGTCGGGCTCCCCCCACAAACAAGGCTGCCGCAGCCCTCTCGCCGCCGCTAGTTCAGCATCGGTTCGAACACTGGTGACCACGGGGGCCTCAGACAGGAAAAACTCGAAATGGCTGATGTCTGGATCGAGTTGCTCGATCAACGTCCACTGCTGAAGGGTGGGCAAAGCTTGGGCCCTCTCCAAAAGCTCACCCTGCAGCAGACGGGCTGGATCCCACACTTCTGGATTCGAGAAACCAGCGAACTGCAGGCCAGCAGTTTCGATGAATGCGAACAATCGCTCGAGGTTGTAACTGGTCTCCTGTGGGTGCAGATACATATCCGCAAAATTGGCGTCGGGAGCGCAGTCCACAGCCCAGCGTTGCTCATGGTGACGACGCAACCGATTCGATTCAGGCAAGGTTTCGAACAACTCCCGACCGAGACGCAGGCCATCCCCACCGGTACCGGCCTGAAGCAATGTCAGTGCTTTTTGGGTGCGATGGATTTCCCAGCGCCCTGCATCGGCATAGAGAAATAAATGAAGCAGTCCCTGGGGAGCCAGAAGCTTGGCAAGAGCAGCAAGCCCGGCTTCCGGCTCCCGAAGATGGTGAAGCACGCCAACGGAATTGATGTAGTCGAAGGGGGTTTCATCGCCCAGATCCAAAAGACTGCGCTGCTCCTGCCGTAACGAGCGAACGGCCTGACGCGCTCCAGATCGTTTCAAACGTTCCTGCGCCACCGCCAAGGCTCCATCGCTGATATCCACACCGACAACATCGGCACCAGGATTGAGATGACATAAGTAGTCCGTGCTGACGCCAGTGCCACAACCCGCGTCAAGGATGCGCGGCTGCTCCTGTCCCGTTGGAATCACGCCATGCACGGAGGCCAGCACGCTGCGATGGCACCAACGCCAGTTGTATCCAGGCGGCGGGCCATCCTGCAGTGGATCTCCAGGGAATGGAAAGCGGTCATAAAACGCACTCACTACCGGGGTGGCGGCATCACTAGGGCGGGCCTTTGCCATTCAGCTCTTCATCGATGCTGCCGAGCATTTCATGGCGAAGCCTGTCGCCATCGCAAGCACCGCAGGGCCTGCAAACATTTGTTCATAGGGAGGCAAATCGACAAGGGATGAGCCGTAACGTGGCTCGATCTGGTTTGCTTCCGTCGATGACAGTGACCGCCAGCAGCGGCAGCCCGCGCGTGTCTCCCCAGCTGTTCGACACCCTTCCAGTTGCCAGTGTTCGTCAGGCCGAACAGCAGGACCGCTTCCCTGACTCCGTCGAGCTCGCCACGCTCGTTACCTTTTTCCGAAGTGGCCAAGACCGCATTGAAGCGGCCCGGATCATGGCGGCCAATGCTGAATCGATTGTGGCTCGCGCAGCCAATCGCATCTTTGTTGGGGGCACACCGCTGTCCTTCTTGGAGTCGCCTCTCACCACCGGTGAAGCCATCCGAGCCACCAGTGGCACCGATGCCACCCCGCTTGCCTCAGACCAAGCCGCCTTCCAAGACTCAATCCGCACCTTTACGGGCGATAGCGACAGCACGAAAAGTGGGAATTTCTTCAGCCGCTTACTCGATGTCGGCGGCGGAGATGCTGATGTGCGGGTTGTCTTGCCCACCGGCTTCAACGCCATCAGCGTTGCCAAGTACGGTCCCGCGTTCATGCGCAAATCCGTGCGGGACATGGGTTGGTTCCTCCGCTATGTGGGTTATGCCCTTGTGGCTGGAGATCCCAGCATCCTTGCGGTGAACACCCGGGGCCTGCGCGACATCCTGCAGGCGAACTGCTCGTTGGCTGCCACCAACGTTGCACTTCAAGAGATGCGTGCTGCATCAGCGCTTCTCTTAAAGGACAGACCAGAAGCGCGGCAATTGGCGATCGACTGCTTCAACGTGTTGTTGAAGGAACTGGCAGTGGCCACCCCCAGCACCCGGCAACGCCAGGGCAGCAAAGTGCAGCAGGGCTTACAGCTGCCTGCCATCTATGCACTGGCCTCCGGAAGAAGCCAGCGTTTCGAGATGCGTCCTGGCTTATCAGGGGCAGAGAAGGCGGAGATTATCCGTGCTGTCTATCGCCAGGTGTTTGAACGGGACATCGCTAAGGGGTATTCACAAAACCCTTGCTCTGTGGAAGCCAGCCAGGTTGCCCAGGGACAAATCTCGATGCGCGAGTTCGTACGTGCCCTTGGCCGCAGCAAGGAATATCGACAACAATTTCACGATCGGTTTGTCAACAGCCGTGTGGTGGAACTGGCCTATCGCCATTTCCTGGGTCGTGGGGTTAGCTCGATCGAAGAATTCAGAAAATCCTTTGCGATTGTGAGTGCCCAGGGCCTCAACGGCCTGGTGGATGTCTTGGTGAATTCCGCCGAGTACGCCCAAAATTTTGGCGAAGAAACCGTTCCTTACCTGCGGAATCTGGGCGAAGAAGCTCAAGAAAGCGCTGGTTGGGGCTCGAACCGCAAATTGTTCAACTTCAGTGCACCGTTTGAAGGGGCCCCGCAGTACATCACCCTGTACGCGTCATACCGCCAACCCTTCGCCGATCAGCACGTTTATGGAGGCAGCAACGATCCCGTTGGTAATCAGTACGGCGCGATTTTCCCAAGTGGAACTGCGTCCGTCAGCACGCGGCCCGCGCCCTACGGCTACGACAGCCGTCGCCTACTGGTGAGTAACGGCATGGCCTCTCCCGGCCAGATGAATAGCACTCAGTTCCGCAATAGCCGGCCTCGCAAGGTTGGCCCCCGGGTGATGCGACTCCAGCAAATTGCCACCGGTGGTTCCGTCAACCCAAACCGTGGTGGGCAGCCCAGTGTGCGCAACACCGAGTCCAGCACCCAAGCTGTGATCAACGCCGTTTATGTGCAAGTTCTCGGAAATGCTGGTTATGCCGGCGAACGGCTGACCTCGGCAGAAGCACGCCTCGAAAACGGCGACATTTGCCTGCGCGAGTTTGTACGCAGCATCGCCCGCTCTGATGCGTTCCGACGCCGTTACTGGAGCGGCTTGTACATCATCAAAGCGATTGAGGTGATGCATCGACGGCTGCTCGGACGTCCAACCTTTGGACGCTGGGAGATTGATGCCTTGTTTGATACGGCCGCACGCCATGGCTTCTATGGCGTGGTCGATGCTCTCGTCAACGGTGAGGAGTACAACGATTGCTTCGGGGAAGACACCGTTCCATACGAACGGTTCATTACACCAAAAGACTTGAATGTAAGAAGGACAGCCACCCTCAATCAGGAGGTCAAGCAATACGGCTACGACAGCTCGTCGTTTGTGCTGGGACGTCGCCCCGATGCCAGCACAACACAGGTGTTCCGAGGAAGCGGTGACGTCACACGTCGCAATTTGGCTAGCGCAGCAAAAAGTTCCAGAACGGATTGGGCCAGCTTGGCCCGTAACTTCAGCCAAGGGGAAGACCTGCAATCCAGCCTTCGCTTGATTCGCCTCGGTCAGCCGCTTGGACGTGGCAAATCAACGCGGGGTCCTGGACTCTCACCGGCGAGATCCACATCCACACCACCACCGCTCACCCCGATGACTCGGGCCCTGTCGATTGGAATCACTGGTGCGGATGGCTACCGGCTGCGCTCAAGCTTGCCAACAACCCTGCGATTGAATCGGCCTTGCTCCGAAAGTGATTTGCAATCGATCATTAATGCCACTTACAAGCAAATTCTCAACCGCGTTCCACTGCAAGATGAGCGCCTGACTGCGGCCGAATCACGACTCCGCAATGAAGACACATCGCTGAACCAATTTGTCGAAGAAATCGCCATGGGTGAAGCCTTCCAGACAAGGCTGTTCAACATGGCCCCTTTAAGAGCGGCCTCAGCGGCAACCATGGCTCTGCTTGGTCGAGCCGCTGCACCATCGGAAGTGAGCCGGTTTTTAACCATCCGTGCTCAAGAGGGTCAGCCCGCGGCCATTCAGGAGTTGCTCGACATGCGACCTGAGATGGACACAGTTCCACGTATGGATGGCATGAATACGCGTGCTGGCGTTAGCCAAGCGACCCAGCAGCGGACGGCTGCCCTTTATCGCGGTAACGCCGCCATCAATCCCCCGTCTGGGGACGCGATCTAAGGCGAAGCGCGACGAAACAAGGCATCAACAACCAAGCGTCATAACCGCACGAAAGTTGTGAATAAAACGTTCCGATGAGACCTTTCATCGGGACTTTTTATTGTTGGAAATTTAAAAGAATGAAATACAGGTGAACCATTGCGCCCCAATGGATCTCACAAACGGAACGCGGCCATGAAGAACTGTTACCCAAGCCCAAAGCACGGGCCAGCTCAGAGCAGAATGCCTCAGCCGACACGTTGAGCTCGAGGCCCACACCGATCCGTGTTGATCGTTGTGAACATCTTCGCTGCAAAACGCTTCGACACCATGTCTCAGCCTTTACTCTGAGACTTGATCCCTCGGGATCTTCCCCTTATTCACCGGATATCGGTCTCCTACGGGCGGCCGCTTGCTTCGAGGCAGAACTGCATGAGCATCGTCTCCAACTCGATCATCAACGCGGACGCCGAAGCCCGCTATCTAAGCCCTGGCGAACTCGACCAGATCAAGGCT
>JADHRU010000065.1 GCA_016777265.1 Synechococcus sp. BS30m-G31 | reverse complement strand
ATCATGGAAATCGAAGGTCTTCCTGATCTGAAACTCGAACAGGCCTTTGAACTCACCGACGCCACAGCAGAGCGATCCTGCGCGGGCTGCACCATCAAACTCTCCGAAGCAACGGTGAGTGAATACTTACGCAGCAATGTGGCCTTGCTGAAGAACATGATCGCGCGGGGCTACAGCGATGCGCGAACCCTCGCGCGACGGGTGAAAGCGATGGAGGACTGGCTTGCGAATCCCCAGCTTCTTCAGGCGGATCCCGATGCGGAATACGCCGAGATCCTTGAGATCAATTTAGATGAGCTCACCGAACCGGTTCTGGCCTGTCCCAACGATCCCGACAATGTGAAGCTGCTGAGCGAAGTGGCTGGCAATGCAGTTCAGGAGGTCTTCATTGGTTCATGCATGACCAACATTGGCCATTACCGCGCCGCCGCAAAAGTACTGGAAGGTTCCGGTAGCAACAAAGCCCGGCTCTGGGTTTGTCCACCCACAAGAATGGACGAAGAAATGCTGAAGCAAGAGGGGTACTACGCCACCTTCGAAGCAGCTGGTAGTCGCATGGAAATGCCTGGATGCTCCCTGTGCATGGGCAATCAAGCCCGTGTCGACGACGACACCACCGTGTTCTCCACCAGCACACGCAACTTCAACAATCGTTTGGGCAAAGGAGCCCAGGTGTATCTCGGTAGCGCAGAGCTGGCGGCCGTTTGTGCGCTTTTAGGTCGCATTCCCACCCCCGAGGAGTACCAACGCATCGCCGCAGAAAAAATCAAACCCCTTTCGGATGAGCTTTATCGCTATCTGAACTTCGACCAAATTGCTGGATTCGAAGACCAAGGGCGTGTGATGAGCGCCGACGACGAAGCGGCTGTTCTGGCGCAAGCCTGAAACCAACTTTGCAAGACAACAACAACCAAAACCGCGATCCTCTGATCTCAAGCCGCAGTATTCGACGCCTACTCGAACGCCGCTGGTTTGTTGTGGTTCTGGCCCTGTCTTTGACAGGGCTTGGAGCCACGATCACCGGTCTTTTATTTCAAAGCGGCATTCATGTCCTGAGTGATTGGCGCCGTGATCTTCTTCACGACATTCCCGCCTGGATTGTGTTGCCCGTTTTGGGCACGTTTGGAGGTTTTGTATCCGGGTGGTTGATCAGCAACTTTGCGCCAGCTGCCGCAGGGGCAGGGGTCACCCACATCATGGGTTTTCTCCATCACAAGTCGGTCCCCATGGGCCTGCGCGTTGGTCTTGTGAAGTTGGTGGCAGGAATCATCGCCATCGGCTGCGGCTTCCCCCTTGGCCCAGAGGGTCCAGCCGTGCAAATGGGTGGATCCGTCGCCTGGCAAATGTCGCGATGGCTGAAAGCACCCATTGCATTTCGGCGCGTCATCGTTGCTGCCGGCGGAGGTGCTGGCATCGCTGCAGTGTTCAGCGCACCGCTTGGTGGCTTCATTTATGCGATCGAAGAATTACTGCACTCGGCAAGACCAGTGGTGCTGTTACTGGTTTTGATCACCACCTTTTCTGCCGACACATGGGCCGATGTGTTGGGTGTGTTCGGACTGGGATCTGGAGCAAAGGGATTCCAACCGAATCTGGGATTTTTACTCGAACGAAAATTTCCAATTGATGTGGAATTTTTTCCCATCGATGTGATTTATCTAATCAGCCTTGGGGCCGTAATTGGTGTCTTAGCAGAGCTTTACACCCGCTATGTACTCATGATGCAACGCCAAGGACAACATTGGTTTGGCAACAGGCTGATTTTGCGCATGAGCCTGAGCGGTCTCGTCTTAGGCAGCGTCTATGCCGCCTTGCCATCGAGTTTCCACAACCTCGATGAACTGTTCCACATGATTGGCTCCAGTGAAACAGGGGTGACGCAAGCGTTAGCGGGATTCGTTGTGCTGTTCTTTAGCACCGGTCTCGCAGCATCTTCCGGCGCACCGGGCGGACTGTTTATGCCCATGCTCACGCTTGGTGGGGCCATGGGGTTGGCCTGCGGTGATTGGGTCCAATCCATCACCGGCCATCTTCCCAATACCTACGTTTTCGCTGGAATGGGCGCTTTCGTGGCGGGCTGCTCACGCACACCCATCACAGCAATGTTCCTGGCCTTTGCATTGGTCAAAGACCTACTCATCCTGAAACCGATCCTGGTGGCCTGCCTCACCAGCTTTCTGATCGCCCGGCTCTTCAGCCCCCATTCTATTTATGAACGACAAATGAGCATGGAGGCAGCTGATGAAAAGCGAACAAGAGCCAAAATCAATCAAAAAAATTCCAAGAGATTAAGCGAAATCAATAAGAGCAATTAATCCAAAAGATATCAATCTGAATCTCGACCAACCTCGCTAAAATCTTTCAATCGATTGAGGCATAAGCGAAAAATCATGACTCTTCAATGATTCATTGACGTTCATCCGCTGGATTCATTGTTGACACCCGTCGCATTGATCGCATCAAATTTGTTGGCTTCGAGCTAGCAAAACCATGCAAAGGCAAGGCAAAGCTGCAGGATGAGAAGACAGCCAGTCTTGATCTCCTGAATCAGGAAACTCTCCTATTTGATCCTGCACCGCCGGATCCTGATGCGCTGCGGGCTGTACTGGCCTTTCCCAGCACATATTCCGTTGGCATCACAAGCCTGGGATACCAAATCGTCTGGGCCACCCTTGCCCAACGCCATGACGTCGACGTTCGCCGTCTGTTTACCGATCAAGGCGATCCGCTACCGCGACGCTGCGACCTCTTCGGTCTGTCCCTGAGTTGGGAATTGGATGGACCGGTGCTGCCTGAGCTCTTACGCAACCAACGCATTCCGATCTGGGCCATCGAGCGCAGCGACGATGACCCCATCGTGTTCGGCGGGGGGCCTGTACTGACCGCCAACCCCGAACCTCTCGCTCCCTTTTTCGATGCCGTGCTCCTTGGAGACGGCGAATTGCTGCTGCCTGCCTTCATCGATGCACTGCAGGAGTGCCGCCACGCTCCCCGCAACGAACGCTTGCGGCACCTTGCCCAAGTGCCCGGGGTGTATGTGCCTTCGCTCTATCTGCCTCGCTACGACGCAGACGGAAAGCTGATTGCTGTGGATCCGATTGAAGCGGATATCCCAGCGCTTGTTGAAAAGCAAACTTGGCGTGGAAACACCCTTAGCCACTCCACAGTCGTGACGCCAGAAGCAGCTTGGCCCGACATCCACATGGTGGAGGTCGTGCGCAGTTGTCCTGAGCTCTGCAGATTTTGCTTAGCCAGTTATCTGACCCTGCCCTTCCGCACTCCATCCCTTGACGACGGCCTCATTCCCGCCGTTGAAAAAGGGCTAACAGCCACCAAGCGCCTAGGGCTTCTGGGGGCATCCGTCACCCAACATCCCCAGTTCTCCGACCTTCTCCAGTGGCTGGATCAAGATCGCTTCGATGGCACTCGCATCAGTGTGAGCTCCGTGAGAGCCGCCACCGTGACCCCCGAACTCGCGAGAATCTTGTCGAAACGCGGCAGCCGCTCGCTCACGATTGCGATTGAAAGCGGTAGTGAACGGATGCGAGAGGTCGTGAATAAAAAACTCACTACCGAAGCCATCTATGCAGCTGCCCGCCATGCCAAACAAGGCGGGCTCACCGGACTGAAGTTGTACGGAATGGCTGGGCTACCAACGGAGACCGATGACGACATCGAAGCCACTGCAGAACTGCTTTTGGCTCTGAAACGTGACACCAAAGGGCTGCGGCTCACCCTGGGGGTGAGCACATTCGTACCGAAAGCTCAAACACCCTTCCAATGGCAAGGCGTACGGCCAGAAGCAGAGAAGCGACTGAAACGCCTCGCAAAACTGGTGAAACCAAAAGGAATTGAATTCCGTCCGGAAAGTTATGGCTGGAGCGTGATTCAGGCCTTGCTGTCACGAAGTGATCGCCGCCTGGCCCCCGTGATCGCTGCTGTAGGCGACAGTCGGGAAAGCATGGGCGGATGGAAAAAGACGTACCGCGCTGCATTAAACGGTGAACTGGAGCCCATGCCTGGACCAGCACAACCACTCCCACCCTCATGGGCAGACGTGGTTCATGACCCATGGGACACCGAGCGCATCTTGCCTTGGACGCATCTCAGAGGACCGCTGTCGCCCCAGAAGCTGCAAGAGCATCACGATCAAGCTTTGGCGGTTGGTTGAAGTTCGCCAATCCAGCTAACAACACCCAGCCTAGAAAATTGATCCGGCTGTCAAACAGTGGCAAGTCCGTGGCATGCATCACCACCATCACGAGTGCTGCCGCCCACCAAGCCCTCTCAAGAGGATCTCGCTTCAACATTCCACGTTTCAGCGCGACGACCAACAGCAGAAACACCGTTCCAACAATGAGAACGGCGACTGGTATTCCATGACTGATCGCCAGCTCGAGCGGCAAATTATGGGAATGGCCATGCCACCGCTTGGCCGCATAAATCGGATAGAGCACGCTGAACGCAGCCGCTCCCCATCCCAACCAAGGGCGGGCCGCCACCAGCTCGATGCCATATCCCCACTGGCCTAAACGGGTGTGCTTCCAAGCTGTCGGAGTCTCCTGTTCCAACAGCCTCGCTGCCATGCGGTCGGGAAGAAGACCAGCCGACCAACTTTTCAAACCGATTGGAATGCCCGGCACCATCGCCAAAGCCAAGGGCACGGCCAACAGAGCCAAGAACGGCAGCAACCAAAACCACTGCAACGGGCCGATCACCAATGGCAGCGCAAGCGCTAAAGCACCCATGGCATTTCTGGACTGGGTGTACAGCACCGCAACAGCCGTCGACAGGGCTAAGGCCAGGGCACCACTGCGCCGCCTCCAACCATCAGGACGAAGCACGCACGCCAACATCAGAGGCCACACCACCCCCAACCACGCTCCAGCAATGTTGGCGTAATCGAAGAGGCCAGACAAGCGACCGCTGGGTTGTCCTCCAGGAGCGACAAACCACACAATCGCTCCACCCCCCAGCTGCCAAGGGCCAGACCAACCCAACAACATCTGTCCGAAACCAGTCACCAACACAGGAACCGTGCCAGCCACGAGCATCCAGGCGGCCTGGCGCCGTTGTTTCACCGTCGCAAGATGCGGGCGAAAAGCCCAGAACGCCCAAAAGAACGGCAACCAATTGGCCAGGCCCGCCCAAGCCAAAGAACCGGATTGGGCAAAAATGCACCCCACCAGCATCAGCAAACCAGCCAACAGCAAGGGCTGCATCCACGGATCGCGCCAAATCGGTTGCTCACGACCTCGGCTGCCACTGATGCACGACACAACCAAGCAGAGTCCCCCCAACAGCGCACTGGACGGAAGCAAAAACAAGCCCAGTCGAAACGCCTGACCACCAGAAAGCTGTCTCACAGCATCTGCCCCATCACGCGAACACTGCCGTACGACCGCGATAAACCATCACCTGCCGTCGCAAATGCAAACGCAGGGCCCTGGCCAGAGCCAACCGTTCGGTGTCGCGCCCCTTCCGAATCAAATCGCTCACTTCATCCCGATGACTCACATGCACAGTCGTCTGCTCAATGATCGGTCCGTCATCGAGATCTTCAGTGACGTAATGCGCTGTGGCACCAATCAATTTGACGCCTCGCTCCCAAGCACGGTGGTAGGGCTGCGCACCTTTAAAAGCCGGAAGAAACGAGTGATGGATGTTGATCACATCGGCGAAACGCTCCAGGAAGCCAGGACTAAGCACTTGCATGTACTTGGCAAGTACAACCAGTTCAATCCCGTGCTCTTCAAGCAAATGAAGGATCGTGAGCTCTGCCTCAGCCTTCGAGGCTGGGGTGACCGGAACACAAAAGAAGGGCACTCCAAAACCCTCACATAGCTCTTCTAAATCAGGGTGGTTAGCAATCACCAAAGGCACTTGCATTGCCAATTCTCCGCTCTGCACTCGCCAAAGCAGATCGAATAAACAGTGGCTTTGCTTGCTCGCCAAAATGGCAACTCTTGGCAGTTCATCAGAAAAATGCAGCTGAACCTGGCCGTTCAGCCGCTCAGCAAGCGCACAGGCAGCTTCTGGTAGGGCCTGCCTAGGAATCCCAAAACCCTCGAGCGTCCACTCAATCCGACTCAGGAACAAGCCAGCACCCACATCGGTGTGGTGGTCGGCATGGCGGATGTTTCCACCATTCGCAGCCACCCATCCCGCAAGATCACTGACAAGACCAGAACGATCGGGACAGATCATCTGAAGGATGACCGTGGCCTCACTCACCACAACACTTTTAAAAACAAATTCTCCCGCAACAAAGCCTCTGGTTAAAGTCGCAGAAATAATTTTCTGATCATGCTGAAGGCCATACGCCGCCTGGCCGCGTTCTGCCTCTGCATCAGCCTTTGCTGGGGTTTGATGATTCCGGCCAGCGCTGAGGCCGCATCTAGCAAGCCTGACGACCTGACTGTTCTGAAGCGTCAAGCAGAGGCTTTCGAGAACACCAAAGCGCGTCTACCTGAACTCGCTCGTCTTGTGAGTGATGAAGACTGGACCTTCACCCGCAACTTGATTCACGGCCCCATGCAGGATTTGGGTCGCGAAATGCTGTTCATCAACCAAAACCTCGATCGCTCTGAACGGAAAAATGCCGACAAGCTGGCGCGCTCTTTAAAAGACGCCTTAGCAGGTCTTGATGAAGCAGCACGTTTGCAGGACGCCGGTCAAATGCAGAAGGCCTACAGCAATCTTGCTGCAAGCTTTGATGCCTATTCAGATGTCATTCCAGCTGAGGCCTTGAGCTGAGCCATTCCGTTGCTGTTATTGGTGCTGGTGCCATTGGCCTCAGCACCGCTTGGCAGCTATCTCAACAGGGACATCACGTCGCCTTATTCGATCCAAGGCTGAATCAGCCCATCGAAACGGCGTGTCATAACAACAACGGCAATGGCACCAGCGCCTCCTTAGGTGTGCTGATGGGGCATGTGTTCCGTCGCTCCAGTGGTCGCGGCTGGAGACTTCGTCAACGCAGCATGGCGCTTTGGCCTGAATGGATTGCGCAACTGCAACGCTTTGAACCATCGCTCAGCCTCGACACAACTCTGGTTCAAATCGCAGAAGACGATGCAGCCTTTGAGCGAATGCAGAGCCTCGCATCCGACAGAGGTCACCTGGGATTACGGACCATCCCGCCCGCCGACATTGGGACGATCTGGCCAACTGCTCAGTTCGGGGCACTTGAATCCAAAAATGATGGTCGTATTAACCCACTGCTGCTGCAGAGAGCTCTTCGCTTAGCCCTTGCAGCACGCGCCGTAGAGCTTGTCCCAGAGCCTGTCGAGGTCCTCACTCGCAAAAGCCAGGGCTGGCAGCTGAATTGCAGTGGAGGTCAAAAAAGCTTTCACGATGTTGTCGTGGTCTGCGCAGCACTGGCAAGCCCAGCTCTGATCGAACCGCTGGGCCACAGTCGACCGATCAGTCCGGTCTTGGGACAAGCCCTTGCCCTCCAAGTCACCGACGGACCCTCGAATTGGCGGGGATGGCCCGCTGTGCTGGTGGATCAGGGATTCAATTTGATCCCCGACGGGCCAAACCAGTTGCTCCTGGGAGCAACCGTGGAACCAGGGGACATGGCAGGGCACAGCCCCTTAGAACTGATGCGATCCCTGAACGACAGGGCACCCGCCTGGTTGAAAAACGCCGAGCCCATCGAGCAATGGAGCGGTTTACGCGCGCGTCCTGTGGACCGACCAGCTCCACTGCTCGAGGCACTCGAACCTGGACTGATCTTGGCCTCCGGCCTTTACCGAAACGGCGTTTTGTTAGCTCCCGCAACGGCCGAATGGATCGCCAATGGCTTGGCTAATGGTGCCGAACAACCTCAATAAAAAAGGCCCCAATCGGGGCCTTGACTCAAACGGGGTGAAATCGAAGACTTACTTGGTTTCCGTAAATTCCGCATCGATCACGTCATCGGCGGCATTGCCACCAGCAGCAGCACCGTTGGCACCAGCAGCATCACCTTCAGGCGCTGCACCGCCCGCTTGTGCACCGTCCTGTTGATAAACGGAAGCACCGACGGTGTAGAGCTCTTGCTGTAATTCCTCGAGCAGGGTTTTCATCGCGTCGTAATCCTCTGCCTCGACAGCGTCCTTGAGCTTGATGCGCTTCTCCTCCACCTTGGCCTTGG
>JADHRU010000064.1 GCA_016777265.1 Synechococcus sp. BS30m-G31 | reverse complement strand
ATGAAAGCGACTATTGTGGTTATAGCCATCATGCTTAGCAACTCCTGTAATATTAAATACTATGCCCTGCAAATAAGTACTTAAACCCTGTTCGCAATGGACACTTCGAGTGAAGTTGAAATTTTCAAAATGTAGTCTTTCATGCCATAGGGCTCATAAATAAACTATTAGAACAAACTGATCTGCTGAGCCCTGCTGTGCAACAAAAAGCAGCGGTGGCAATCAGCCATGCAAAAAACGACGCGACATCGATAAAGGTCTGATTGGTCAGAATATGACCAGTTGCTGGCGACGACGTTCAGCTGGCTACACAACCGAGCAACCTCCAAGGCGGATTTCAAAGCAGTCGTGCGCAAATAAAAGCCCGAGGAGTCATCACTCCTTCGCGCCATGCGCTCACATAAGGCAGGACGTGTCGCGGTTATGCGATCGCGCCCTGTATCGCAGCGAAAGATTCAGCGTGGCGGACTGCAATATTGATGCTCCAAAAAACCCGCACTCCTGTCGTGCCTTTCGCGAAGTCGGTGTAGGGATCTACAAGTATTTCGAGCGACCGAAAGAGCCCGATAAGCAGGTCGGAGAAATTTCCGTAGATGAAAGCGAAGAGGTCGGTCCTTGAACCCTTTGTGAGGTTTGAGGAGACATTGTTGCTGACCTCAAAACGCCGCCCTGCAATTTGGGAACAGCCAGTACCTCCATAAGGACTGAGGAGGTACTGGCCTTGAGTGTCCTTGAACTTTCCAAGAACCGACCCGACCTTCGTGCTCGAGAGGAACCCGCAGGAGGCGACATCAGCGTTATCGACGACGACCTCTTGATTGAGATCCAACAGTTGTTCCAACGTTGGTGCGGCACCATTGGTTCCGCCGGCCACGCTTCGAATCCCTGACGTATTGAGGATGCCGAGCGGTTGGTTTCTCGATCCACTGCAGTTGATTGCTGAAGTGTCGATTGCATCGGCGATTAGCGCGACGAAATCGGTAAACAGTTAAGAGTGGATGCCAACAACTGTTTGAGAAATTCAGTCACTTACAAGGCATATCTTGTCTTATTGATTGTCAGCTTTTTTCTACGAGTCTTGGTGGATTCAGATCATGATCTAGAGATTAAAAGAACAGTAGCAAAGAGCCCCTTTCAGACCGCTTTGTCCTTTCAATTGTTGTGGATCAAATTAGGATTTCGTATCAAGTCGCACATCCTCAGCCAACATCGATATCAATAATTGAGTTGCGGAAGAAATCTAGGGTTCCGATCCTTCGGGATGTCTGGTCCAAGAGATTTCAGTCGACGAAGTCGGCGCACGGAGGGACAAAAGCCCGGGAGACCGCCCCAACGCAGAATCCCCTGTCTGATGTCGTCTCCTACGGATCCATCCGGACCTTTCCAACGCATGCATCCAAGCGAAGGGATGCATGCTCTAGAAAAAGAACGAAAACTTCCCCTCACGGGTTGGCAACAGGAAGTTGATCAAGCCAAGCGTCTTGGCCTGGAAGCAGCTGAGAGCATCGTTGATCGCAACATCTCCACGTTTTCACGAGGTGAATTGCCGCACTTCGCTGGCATTAATACCTTCATGAAGGCTCCCTACCTTGAAGACGTGAGTCAGGTTGGCAAGTACGACGTCGCCATCGTTGGCGTACCCCACGACTGCGGTACGACTTATCGCCCTGGCACGCGCTTCGGCCCCCAGGGCATCCGCCGCATCTCAGCTCTGTACACCACCTACAACTACGAAATGGGGGTGGATCTGCGGGAACAGATCACCCTGTGCGATGTGGGTGACATCTTCACGATTCCCGCGAATAACGAAAAGAGCTTCGATCAAATCTCTAAGGGCATCGCCCACGTGTTCTCCAGCGGGGCCTTCCCGATCATCCTCGGCGGTGACCACTCCATCGGATTCCCCACCGTACGAGGGGTTTGCCGCCATCTCGGCGACAAAAAGGTTGGAATCATCCACTTCGACCGCCACGTCGACACCCAGGAGATTGACTTGGATGAGCGGATGCACACTTGTCCGTGGTTCCACGCCACCAACATGGCCAATGCTCCGGCCGTAAACCTGGTGCAGCTCGGCATCGGTGGCTGGCAGGTCCCCCGGGAGGGGGTGAAAGTTTGTCGCGAACGAGGCACAAACGTGCTCACGGTCACCGACATCACCGAAATGGGCTTGGAAGCTGCGGCTCAATACGCCATTGAACGTGCGACTGACGGCACCGACTGCGTCTACATCTCCTTCGATATCGATTGCATCGATGCTGGTTTCGTACCGGGAACCGGCTGGCCAGAACCCGGCGGATTGATGCCTCGAGAAGCGCTGAAGCTGCTCGAGTTGATCGTGCGCAATGTTCCCGTCTGCGGGCTTGAAATCGTTGAAGTGTCCCCTCCCTACGACATCAGCGACATGACATCACTGATGGCAACCCGTGTTATTTGCGACTCGATGGCTCACCTCGTGGTGAGTGGCCAGTTGCCCCGCAAGGGCAAACCGGCATGGATCAGCGACGAATGCAACATGAACGTCGATCAGAAGTGGAGATAACCCATGCACGAAGTCGACATGTCCAAGTGCCTTCTGATCGCTCTGAATGAATGGCGCGAACAACGTGATGACTCCTCGGCCATGGTCGAGACCGTTCACCTCGATGTGGGTCGATTCACCTGCGTCGAACCCGATCAGCTCGTAACCACCTACAACGCCGCAGTGCATGGCAGTTGGCTGGATGGATCCAAACTCACGATCACGGAGATTCCCTTCGTTGGTCGATGTCTGAGCTGCAACAGCTCCTACGACCCCGTCCCGGAGAACGCCTATCGCTCGCCCTGTTGCGATCACCCGCTTGAGGAAATCTTGAGCGGCAGGGAATTGCGCATCCGCAGCATCGATTACCGCAGCGACGCAGCAGCTGTCGTTGAGTCGATATCAATCCAGCGTCATCGCTGAAAACCAATACCCCCTTTTCTCATGCACATGCCCCTCGAGGACACGCTTGGCCTCAACCTTCTCGCCGCCAACACTCATCAGGCTCAACACAACAACCAGCAGCTCGAGCGTTGGGACCTGCTCTGCCTCAACCTCATGAGCAGTCCGGGTGCAGGAAAAACAGCATTGCTCGAACGCTCACTCCCCGCACTCGCTAGCGATCTGCGGGTGGCAGTTTTAGAAGGCGATATGACCACCCAACTCGATGCTGAACGCCTGGAAGCTGTCGGCATTCCAGTTGTTCCCATCACCACTGGGCGTGCATGCCACTTGGACGCGGCAATGGTCAGTGGTGGCCTCAGGTTGCTGGAACAACGGCTCGATCCTGCGGAATTGAACCTTCTCTTGGTTGAAAACGTGGGCAATCTCGTTTGCCCTGCTGAATTCGATGTGGGCGAACACCACAAGGTGGCTCTGCTGAGCGTCACGGAGGGAGACGACAAACCACTCAAATATCCGCTGATGTTCCGCAATGCGGATGTGGTGCTGATCACCAAGGTTGATCTGCTTCCCCATCTCCCCGTTGATCTCGCTGCGATTCGCCACAACATCCTCAGCATCAATCCCAACGCAACCGTGATCGAGGTCTCCGCAATCACCGGTGAAGGCCTCGATGCATGGCACCGGTGGGTTCTGCAAGCCCTTGCCAACCGGTCCACAACCGCCCCTGCTCTGGCCACTGCCTGAGCGAACCGAACCTGCTTTTTTATTTCGCCCATGCCATGACCAAACAACTGCGCAACCTTCTCATCGCCGGCCTGGCCATCGTTCTAGCTGTCGCCTGCTCCAAGCCACCAACCCCCACGGTGGGGGGCACTCCCATCGTGATCGGCTACAGCAACTGGGCCGGTTGGTGGCCTTGGGCGATAGCTGTTGAGGAAAAGCTGTTCGAAAAGAACGGCGTGAACGTAGAAATGAAATGGTTCGATGGCTACCTGCAGTCGATGGAAACATTTGCCGCCGGTAAGGTCGACGGCAACTCCCAGACCCTCAACGACACCATCTCCTTCCTGCCTGGTGAGAACGGCGGTGAAGTTGTGGTGCTTGTGAACGACAACTCATCCGGCAATGACCAGATCATTGCCGATGCTTCGATTCAATCCGTCGCTGAACTCAAGGGCAAGACCGTTGCTGTTGAGGAGGGTGTTGTTGACGACTACCTACTCAGCCTTGCTTTAAGAGACGCTGGCCTGAGCCGTGATGACGTGGTGATTAAAGGCATGCCGACCGACCAAGCTGCCACGGCCTTCGCCGCTGGCCAGGTCGATGCCGTGGGTGCATTCCCGCCATACACCGGAACGGCAATGAAGCGAGAAGGCGCCCGCGTGATTGCCAGCTCTAAGGAATACCCAGGCGCGATTCCCGATCTGCTCACCCTGAGTGGTGATCTGATTAAAGATCGCCCCGACGATGTTCAGAAAATCGTCCAAACCTGGTGGGACGTTCGGGAGTTCATGGCCAAAAACCCTGAAAAGTCTGAGGCGATCATGGCCAAACGTGCTGGCATACCTACCGCTGAGTATCAGCAGTACAAAGACGGCACCCGGTTCTTCTCAATCGAGGAAAACCTTGAGGCCTTCAGCCAGGGGGATGGCATGCAACACATGCCTTATGCAGCGAAATCGATGGCTGACTTCATGGTCTCAGTCGGTTTTCTGCCTGAAAAGCCAGATATGAGCAAGCTATTTGATGACAGCTTCATCAAGAAGATTGCAGCTTCTTGATGACTGCCACGGCCGCCGCTGCCAGCAAGGAAAGAAGCTCCAAGCTTCTCCCTCTGTTCACCTTGGGTGCCATGCCATCCAAGGCCATGCGTGGCGGCCTGCAGGTGGCATCACTCCTGCTGCCCCTCCTGCTCTGGACCGCCATCGCGTCCTTGGGTCTTGTGGATGAGAAGTTTCTTCCTTCGCCCCAGGCCGTGTTCCGATCACTGGCCGCAATGGCAGAGAGCGGCATTTTGTTCCAAGACATCGTCGCCAGCACAGGTCGTGTGTTCGGCGGCTTTCTTTTGGCCACGCTGCTTGCTGTGCCCATCGGGATATGCATGGGGGTCTACCCAGCGATCTGCGCCCTCTGTGAGCCGCTTATCGCCATGTTGCGCTACATGCCGGCAGCAGCCTTTATTCCCTTACTGATCATTTACCTCGGTATCGGCGAGGAACCGAAGATCGCCCTGATCTTTATTGGCACGGTTTATTTCAACATCCTGATGGTGATGGATGCAGTGAAATTTGTTCCCAAGGAACTGATCGAAACCACCCTCACGCTGGGAGGGAAAAGCCGTCAAGTGCTGGTACAGGTCGTGGCCCGCTACAGCCTTCCCAGCATTATTGATACGTTGCGAATCAATATCGCCACCTCCTGGAACCTGGTGGTGGTGGCAGAGCTCGTCGCCGCTGAAGTGGGTCTTGGCAAACGCATTCAACTAGCCCAGCGGTTCTTCCGCACCGACCAAATTTTTGCCGAGCTCATTGTGCTGGGCCTCATTGGCTTTGCCATTGACATGGGGTTTCGCCTGCTGCTGCGGCTGAGCTGTAAGTGGGCCGTCTGACCATGGAACTGATTGTCAACAATCTCTGCAAGCGTTTCGGGGACAAAACAATCCTCGACGGCCTGACGTTCTCAATGAAGTCAGGTGACTTCAGGGCCATCGTTGGCAGCTCTGGATCAGGAAAAAGCACAATTCTGCGTTTGATCGCCGGCCTAGATCAACCCTGCAGCGGCATGATCTCGGTGGATGGCAGTCCATTGAAAGGTCCTGGTCCGGACCGCGGAATGGTGTTTCAGAAATACAGCCTTTATCCCTGGCTCAATGCCGCTGAAAACGTTGGTTTTGGAATGCGTCTCCAGCGAATGAAGCCGGCGCAAATCAAAGAACGAACCGCCTACTTCCTCGAAGTAGTCGGCCTCAGTGATGCCGCTACCAAACTGCCAAGGGAACTTTCAGGCGGCATGCAACAACGGGTCGCCATCGCAAGGGCGCTCGCCACCAACCCCAGCATCTTGCTGCTGGATGAACCCTTTGGTGCCCTTGATTTGCAAATCCGGGAATCCATGCAGGACTTCCTGCTCAAGCTCTGGCAACGAACGGGCCTCACTGTGTTGCTCATCACCCATGATGTGGAGGAGGCCCTGGTGTTAGCCCAACAGGTGCATGTGATGGCCTCGAACCCTGGCCGGATCATCCGTTCTTTCGACGTCGAGCTCGACAAAACCGACCTCGATCAGCTGCGGTTGAGCAACGCATTCCTCACCAAGCGTCGCTCCCTGTCAACCACCATGAGAGAGCTGGAGCCAGCGCTGTGCTGAATCAGTCATTCCTACCTGGATGGCTGTATCGAGACGAGGAGATACACCGGTTGGATTGCACGCTGTACGCGAACCACTTTTGGCACCCAGTGGCCGCTGCAGCTGATCTTCGACCTGGTCAGTCGTTGGCGATCACCCTGCTGCACCAACCCCTTCTGCTGACCTGGCCTGAGGGCGAGCAGCCAAGGGCTTTTCGAAACCGATGCCCCCACCGCGGTGCTGCCTTCCAGGCGGATGGCGAGGCTGGCAAGCCATGCCGGCGTCTGATTTGCCCGTATCACGGCTGGACCTACAACCTCCAAGGTGAATTGCTAGCGGCAACACGGGAATCGGATTTTGAGCATGGTTTCGATCGTCGGGACTGGGGATTGCATGAGCTCCCATGCCGTCTTGACGGACCACTGATCTGGGTCTCCCTGAACGCTCAGGCAATCTCCCTCGATGAACAGCTTGCAATCGTCCACGACACCTCCAACATCCCCTGGTCAGCAGCGCCGATACAGCTGCGACAAGTCCAACGCAGCCTGGCCTGCAATTGGAAAATCGCGCATGACAACACGCTCGACGATTACCACGTCGCAATTGCCCATCCAAAAACCCTCCACCGCGAGCAAGGCCCGGTGCGCCAGTACGTCCATCGCTTCAGCCGCTACGGCACTCTGCTGGAAACTCCCCATCCGGATGGGGGGCGGTTTCTCACATTTGGATTACCTCCGTGGAGCCATCTACTTGTGTGGCCAGACGGACGAATAGCGCTACTGGAGTTTTTGCCGAATCTGCCCAGCTGTTGCACGATGCAGTTACGGCTGTTCGCACCAACTGAAACCGTCGACAACGCCGCTGCAGACGCCTGGCTCGAACAGTTACTCACGTTTTTAGAGGAAGATCGGGTCCTGGTGGAATCAGCGCAGCTTGGTTACGACGACACTTTCAATCCAGGGCCTCCCCACCGACTGGAACAGAGGATCCTTCACTGGCAATCGATTTATAGGAGCCAGCTATCGACCGCTGCGGGCAACAAGTTGGAGCGCAACCACGATGCCATCTCCGCATTGAGAATCTGAACATCCGAGAGGGGGTTAGCACTAAACGGATGGAGGGGCATATAGCCATCAGGACCAAACTCTGGAGTGATGGTGATTGGCTGATCCAGGTGGAGCGATCGATCCAGAAAAAACTGCCAACAGAGACGATGAGCCTCAAGCGCCTCGGCCCATTCGGGCGCGAAGGGATGGCTGACAGACGGCCCCTGGGCATGTCCGACACGGGCATGGATGTGGTCAACCCGTCCAGCCATTGCTTGAACAGGAGCCAACTCAGGCGTCATTAATCGTTCAGTTACGGCACACCAGTGACTCAAATCAGCCGTCAGGCGCAGCCGCGGATGTTTCGCCACCCGGGCCGACAGACGCCACGGATCGAATAGGGATCGACTGCGATGGGTCTCAAGGGTCACCGGAATTGGACAGGCCTCGATTTGATCAAGGGCAGCCTCAAGGAAGGAGTCCTGATGGGGCTCAGACCAACTATCGCTGCCGGTAATCAACGTGATCTTCAGTGGATTAAGTCGAACAGCACGTAAAAGATCTTCACTCAACTGAGCCAGGTGATCATCTGGGCTCCAATCGAGGGATGGGGTGTAACCGCCCCCTGTTGCGATCTCGATAATGAGCCTCTGTTGGCCCCGCTGCAACAATCGACGAATCTCCGACGGTGGCAAGACGACCAAGGCTGGGTGGTCAAGATTGATTTCCAACCCATCAAAGTCATCAAATTGGGACCGTTCACAGGCCTTGGCTAGTGAGTCCTGCCAACCCCAAAGGGTTTTAAACAGCAGCAACTTCAAATTCAATGTGGGTCAGTGAACAGCTGCGGCTGAATCCCGAGATAAACCGCTTCGCGGAAGAGCTCCTGTTTGGCGCGGGCATCACGAGTTTCTTCAGCAAGTCGAAACCGCTGCTGAAGCGATTCAACCAATCGACGCTGCCGAGCGTCTGTCTTTAATGTCTTCAACATGCCAACCAA
>JADHRU010000063.1 GCA_016777265.1 Synechococcus sp. BS30m-G31 | reverse complement strand
CCCAGCGGGGCTGGCTTGAGCGCCAGCACGACGACGGGCTGCTGAGTTTGGCCCTGCCATTGGATGGCATTGATCCGCTCCGGGGCCTGCCTCAGCTGGCGATTGACCACACATTTCGCGTGCTTTGGGACAGCGCGCCCGGCCTCTGCTTTGCCGCCGCCGGCCACTGCCAGCAGCTCGAATTGGCGGGTGCAAGACGCTTCGAGCTCGCCCAACGGTTCGCCGACCTGAGCCTGAGTCGGCTCACCGATACCAAGCCCGATGCGCCAGCCCTCGCCCGGCCAAGGGTGTTGCTGTCGTTTCAATTTTTTGATCAAACCAGTGAGCGCGATCACAACACCCACGGCTGCCCATCGGTGCAGGCTGTGTTGCCCCGCTGGCAACTCAGCCGCCATGGACGACGGGGCTGGCTGCGACTGAACGGTGTGGTGAGCAACGCCGCCGAAGCCCGTGAACTAGCCGAGCAGCTGTGGTTGAAGCACCTCGACCTGCAAGACAGAGAACCCGACCTCGGAAGGCCGAGCCCAGCGATTCACCTGGATACCCGCGATAGCAGTTCCTGGCAACAGCGCTATGCCAGCGCCCTCGAACGTGGTTTGGAGTTGGTGAATGGCGGGGAACTCCACAAATTGGTGTTGGCGGTGCGTCAATCCATCGATGTGGGCACAAGCTTCGATCCCTTGCCGCTGCTGACCCGCTTGCGGCATCAACAGGCCGGCAGCTGTCGCTTCCTTTGGCAACGCAAGGCAGACGATGTGTTCTTTGGCGCGTCCCCAGAACGGCTCATCAGCCTCCGCGGCGGGTTTCTACGCAGTGATGCCCTTGCTGGGACCGCAGGCCCAGGGGACGACGGCCAGCAATTGCTCCGCTCGGACAAAGACCGACGAGAACATGAACTGGTCGTGGAAACCATTACCGACCAACTCCGCCGCAGCGGTCTTTCACCCTGGCGCCGGCCCCAGCCCCAGCTGTCGCGCCATGGGCGCCTCACCCATCTCCACACGCCAATCACTGCTGCTGCCCAGGGCAAGTCAGTGTTGGCACTCGCCGAACAACTGCATCCCACCCCTGCCGTTGCTGGACTACCCCGCCGCGAAGCGATGGCCTGGTTGCGAACACTGGAGCCGTTTGAGCGGGGGAATTACGCCGCTCCGATCGGCTGGATCGACAGCGCAGGCGATGCCGAACTACGGGTCGCGATCCGCTGCGGCCATGCCCAGGGACGTCGCTTGGATCTCACCGCAGGGGCTGGTCTCGTCCGTGGCTCCATCGCCGAGCGGGAGCTTCAAGAGGTGGGTTTGAAGCTTGCCGTTCTCGCAGACCAGCTGGTTTGCGTTCAGGGGAATGGAAGCGAACGCAGTCGCCACTCCATTGAAGATTGACTGAACGCATCACCCGCAGGCTCTGCCCGACCTCCAATGTGCTGCTGCAAGAACGCTTCTTCCAAAGCAGCCCAGGCAAGGGCGTTGCGCGGATTGGCCCAGCCATGCCCTTCGTCAGGGAACACCACGAAATCAATCGGTAACTTGCGCGCTTTCATCGCGGCCGCGATTGATTCACTTTCTTGAAGTTTGACTCGAGGATCATTAGAGCCGTGTCCAAGCAGGAGTGGACTCTGAATCTGAGAAACATGATTAATCGGAGAAATCGCATCAAGGTCGACCGTTCCGACACCAATCATGCGTTCCCAATTCACGCGAATCGCTTCCCAATAAGCGGGAATTGATGCCAACAAGGTGCGCAGATTCGATGGCCCAACCTCCGAAACAGCAGCAGCAAATATCGATGGATCTCGGGTAAGACCAGCCAATGCTGCATAACCCCCATAGGAAGCTCCCTTAATCACCACGCGATTTGGATCTGCAATCCCTTCCGCAATCGCCCAGCGCACGGCATCAACAAGATCGTCCTGCATCCGGGCGTACCACTCACCTTGGCCCGCCAACAGATGGGCCTTACCAAAACCCGTTGAGCCTCGGTAGTTGACACTCATCACGTGATAACCACGATTCGCTAACCACTGATGTATGCGATCTAGCCCCCAATAATCCCTGGCCTGGGGGCCACCATGAACCACCAAAACAAGAGGCTGGGGACCATCTGGCGCCAGCGTGGTGCGGGTCAAATAGGCCGGCAGTCGCAGTCCATCGCGGGCCTTGAAATCGAGGCTCTCCATCGGAGCCAAGAGATAGTCGTCCAGCTTTGGCTGGACAGAGAACAAAAAGCGGTGCTTTTGCAGCTGACGATCCCAAAGCCAGTATTGCTCTCCTTGCACATCAGACGTCACCACCACCAACCAAAGGCGATCGGTTTGATCCCGATCCACAACGATGAATTCGTTGGCACCAGCCAGCTTGCTCAACGCCTCAAAATCCTGACGAACAGACGGATCAACGCTGACCAATCTTGTGCGTAGGTCGGTTTCCATAAGCACCGAAGGGGCGCCTGTATCGAAATCTGAGAGGGCGACAGCAAGAGACCCACTCGTTGCACGATGGACCAGCTCTGATTGGCAATCGGTCGAGCATCGACTCAGCTCCTCACGACTCCAGCGCACAAAACGTGGCTTGTCTTCCCCTGTGCTCAACATCCCATACAACCACTGGCCATCACGGGTGAAACCACCAGGAGACGACAGGCGAGCCTCCTCAAATGAAAAACGCAGAAATGGTTTCCACTCCAAATCGCCAGGAAGGCGGATTTCATAGGCCAAACCCCCGTCTGAAAGGGGTTCCATGCGCATGAACGGATGCCATGAGCCATTCAGCCGCTGGACACTGACCGGGCGACCATCGTTGACGCGATGCAACAGCCGTCGGTCACCCGTCTCGAGGTCGAGAACATAGAGATCGTGATAGCGCGGATCTCGGTCATTGAGACCAACCACAAGCTGTCCAGGAACATCCCGATCAGATGCTTCAAACGTTGCCACCACTCCTTTCGCTGGAGTGAGATCGACACTCGTTCCAGTTTTTGGATCAAGCCGAACTAAAACTGTGTTCTCATCGCCCTGACCATCGCGCGTTGTAAGGAGAAAACGACCGTCGTAGCTCCAACTTGCTGGGCGCTGCGGGCGATCCTTCTGACGGGTCAACAACCGCGGTGGAGCTGAACCCTCTAAATCACGAACCCAGAGATTCATCACGCCCTGATAAGGAGCGAGATAAGCGATCCTTGCGCCATCTGGACTGAGGTCTACACCCGCAATCTCAGGATTACCAAAAAGCACCTCTCGCGGGATCAACGGCGGTACTTCTGCCGCCACAGAACCCTGCAACAGAAGCGGCGACGAACACACCACTGCGGTGAAGAGGATATTTCTCAGCCACGAATGGTGTTTGTTCATCGTCTGGCTTGCTCTGAAATCAGACCATTTTGATGCAAAGAATCAAGGCAGTGTCTTCAACACTTCGATGACCTGGTCTGCCAACGGTTGCTGCATGAGGCGTTCCACCTCCCGCACTCCCGTGGGACTGGTGACGTTGATCTCACTCAGCATCCCAGCGATCACGTCGATACCGACGAAGAACAAGCCCTCTGCCCGTAGAGCGGGGGCTAACGCAGCACAAATCTGCCGTTCGCGATCAGTGAGCTCCGTCGCTTCCGCCTGACCACCAACGGCCAAATTGCTGCGGAACTCTCCAGCCAAAGGGCGACGATTCACCGCTCCCAGCGGTTCGCCATCCACCAGCAAGATCCGCTTGTCACCATCGGTCACCGCAGGCAAAAAAGCTTGTGCCATCACCGGTAATCGCTCCTGCTCCGTGACGAGCTCCAACAAAGCCTTCAGGCCAGGCGCTTCAGCATTCACGCGGATCACTCCCAAACCGGCCCGGCCTCCGAGGGGCTTGAGCACCACTTCACCCTGCTCCTGGGCAAACGCTTTGAGCTCTGCCACTCGCCCCGACACGGTGGTGGGAGCCATCCAACGGCAAAAGCGCAACGCACCAAGCTTTTCGTTCCATGCCCGCAGGGCACTCGGGCGATTGAGCACCCGCACCCCGGCACGTTCCGCCACCTCAAGCAAATGGGTGGCATACAAATAGGCCTCATCAACAGGTGGATCCTTGCGCATCCAAATCACGTCAAAGCCTGTCAGGCACTGACGTTCACTGGCACCAATCGTGATCCATGGTTCCGGCGTAACCGGGAGCGCCATCGCTAACGGTTCATCGCCTCGGGCGATCAGATCGGCAGGCGTACAGGCCCACACCTCATCACCGGACCGCTGAGCGGCCTGCATTAAGGCCGCTGACGAGTCTTTAAGCGGATTGATCTGCTGGAGCGGATCCAGCACAAACAACTGGCGCATGAATCAGGCGTTCAAAAGGGCGTCGAGCTTTCCGGCTCGCTCCAAACCATGCAATTCATCACATCCCCCCACATGGGCATCGTTGATAAAGATCTGAGGCACGCTGCGGCGCCCATTGCCGCGAGCGGCCATGGCATCACGACCCGGCTCATCACCATCAACACTGATCTCCGTGTAGGTCGCACCCTTGCCGTCCAGCAGCGCTTTGGCACGGACGCAGAACGGACACGTTTGCCAGGTGTAGATCTCAACCTTGGCCATGACAAAAAAAGCTCCGTTGCAGCGACTCTATGCAGCGAATGCGCTGATAGCTTCGGAGTTGATTAAGGCCGAGTCCTTGCTGGATCTCACCGACTTCAAACGCGACCTGTCTGAGCTCACTGACCGCCTGGGCCATGCCCAGGACTGTCTTTGACGTACCTGCACTCAAAGCCAGACAGCAGGATCTCGAACAACTCGCCGCACAACCAGAGTTCTGGAACGACCAGCAAAATGCCCAGAAGCAAATGCGGCGCCTCGATGAGGTGAAGGCCCAACTGCAGCAATTGGCCGACTGGCGCAGCGCCATTGATGACGGCAAGGCGACTCTCGAGTTGTACGAACTCGAGGCGGACGAAGACTTGCTGGCAGAGGCGCACCAGGGCCTCACTGAACTGCGTCAGGGACTCGATCGCTGGGAACTCGAGCGGTTGCTGAGCGGTGAGTACGACAAAGAAGGCGCAGTGCTCAGCATCAATGCCGGTGCCGGTGGCACCGATGCCCAGGACTGGGCCCAAATGCTGCTGCGCATGTACACCCGTTGGGCCGAAGACCACGACATGAGCGTGACCATCGACGAAATCAGTGAAGGAGAAGAAGCAGGAATTAAGAGCGCCACCATCGAAGTGGAAGGCCGCTACGCCTATGGCTACCTCCGTAACGAAAAAGGCACCCATCGATTGGTCCGGATCTCGCCGTTTAATGCCAACGACAAACGCCAAACCAGCTTCGCCGGCATCGAAGTGATGCCAAAACTGGAGGAAGACGTCGGTATCGATATTCCTGAAAAAGATTTAGAGGTGACCACATCGCGCTCCGGTGGTGCCGGTGGTCAGAACGTGAACAAAGTGGAAACAGCCGTTCGCATCCAGCACTTACCCACCGGCTTGGCAGTGCGGTGCACCCAAGAGCGATCACAACTCCAAAACAAGGAGAAGGCCATGGCGCTGCTGAAGGCCAAATTGTTGGTGATCGCCCAAGAGCAAAGGGCCGCTGAAATCGCCGACATTCGTGGCGACATCGTGGAAGCCGCCTGGGGGAATCAGATCCGTAACTACGTATTCCATCCCTATCAAATGGTGAAAGACCTGCGCACTCAAGAGGAAACCAACGATGTGCAAGCGGTGATGGATGGCGCACTTGATCCCTTCATCGACGCCTCTCTGCGGCAGGGTGTCGACCGACCCGGCGACGATGCCGACAGCTGACCATCCATGAGCACCGAGTCCAACCAGCCCACCACTCCGCCGCCCAGCTTCGTGAAGCTAGCGATGCGCAACATGGTGCGTAAGGGACGCCAAAGCTTGCTTCACTTCGGCCTTACCGCAGTTGGGCTCCTTGGCTTCATCACCCTGGTGGCTTGGTTAGGCCGGCCAACCTTGCCCCAGTAGGCCATGGAGTTGGACCTCTCCCTTGATGCGAGTGGTGTGGACATTGATGGATCACACGATGGGAGCTTGCTATCGAACGCAACCTGGGCGCCGGTGCTGTTGCAGTGGATTGAGCACGTCCGTTCAAATCCTGATCTTTCTTGTCCGTCTGTCGTCCGACTTGCACCAGAGGTAAGCCTCGGATTGCGCTTCACCGACGATGCGGGAATCGCTGAACTCAACAGCCAATGGCGGCAGACATTAGGCCCAACCGATGTGTTGTCCTTTGCGGCGCTCGACGACACACCCGACTGGCTGGAGGGCGCAGCGGTCGAGGGCGAAGCGGTGGAACTCGGCGACATCATCGTTTCGCTCGACACCGCTCATCGACAGGCAGCAGATCACGACCACAGCCTGCGCTACGAACTGCATTGGCTGATCAGTCATGGCCTCCTACACCTCTTGGGCTGGGACCATCCCGATGAGCGAAGCCTCAGCGCAATGCTGGCCCTTCAGGAGCATCTGCTGGACATTACCGGTAACGTTCTGCCCAAGGACAAATGGACAAGCACTTGTGGAGATCGAGTGAGTCCTGATGCCTACAACGACGAGAAGGCCTCCCTCCACAAAACCAGCACCTCATGAGGTTGCAGTGATGGCCCGTTCCCTCCGGCATCGAAGCTGGCGCATCGCTGGAAATCTTTCGGCCAGCTTCCGTTACGCCGCCCAGGGATTGGGTTATGCCTTCGCCACCCAACGCAACTTCCGCATCCATGTGCTGATCGGCTCGGTGGTGTTTGCTTTGGCCAGTTGGCTTCAGCTTGATCTCATCCGCTTAGCCGTACTGGTGCTTACCGTGACGGCAGTTCTGGTGTTGGAACTGCTGAACACGGCCATGGAAGCCGTGGTCGACCTCGCCATCGGTAAGCGATACCACCCCCTGGCTCGCATTGCGAAAGACTGTGCAGCAGCCGCCGTTCTGACAGCCGCAATCAGTTCAATGCTGATTGCCACATTCCTGATCTTGCCTCCCTTAATGCTTCATTTAGGGCTTTAACCCCACTCTTTTGCCACCACTTTTCTGATGTTGCTGGTCATTGATAACTACGACAGCTTCACCTTCAATCTGGTGCAATATCTCGGCGAACTCGCCCCTCAACATCCAGTGGCCGCTGATCTCAGGGTGGAGCGGAACGATGCCCTCAGCCTTGCGGAGATTCGTCGTCTCAATCCCAAAGCCATTCTCCTGTCCCCAGGCCCGGGCGATCCGAACCAGTCCGGCGTCTGCCTCGATGTTTTAAGAGATCTTTCTCCTACAACTCCCACCTTGGGGGTATGCCTGGGCCATCAGGCTCTCGCCCAGGTGTATGGAGGGACAGTGGTGCGTGCTCCAGAACTGATGCATGGCAAAACCTCACCGGTGTTGCACGACGGTGAAGGGGTATTTGCGGGACTCCCCCAACCCCTCACAGCCACGCGATATCACAGCCTTGTAGCCGATCGAGACAGCCTTCCGGACTGCCTCGAAGTCACCGCTTGGCTTGCCGACGGCATGGTGATGGGTTTGCGCCATCGGGACTACCCCCACTTACAGGGAGTGCAGTTCCATCCAGAAAGTGTGCTTACAGACTGCGGGCACCAGCTCCTCGCCAATTTCTTGACGGAGGCTGGAAGTTAACGCTGTTAGCTTCGAGCTCAATTTTATTTTTTCTATGACCCTCCTGCGCTCTGCCGTGATCGCCGCCGCAGGCATGGCGCTTTCTCTACAAGGGGCCGCCCATGCCGGCGGAGGGGCGACCATTACCAGCTACGGCCAGCGGGCTCTTTTGATCCAGGGCGGAGGACAGTCCGTACTCCTGAACCCGTATCAGGCTGTTGGCTGTGCAGCAGGACTTCCAGAGCCTCGAGTGAATGCTGGGATCATTTTGGCGAGTTCTCAGCTTGCCGATGAAGGGGCACGGGGCATCGCCGGAGGCCGATATTTGGTGGAACCAGGGGCCTATCGGATCGGTGGGCTCAACCTCGAAGGCTTTGGCAGTCCGCACGACCGAATGGGCGGTCGACGTTTTGGCAATGCCACCATCTGGCGCTGGACACAGGGAGGCTTGAACTTTGCCCATATCGGTGCCACTGCTGGCCCGATCACCGGCGCTGATCAGGTGCTACTTGGACGGCCAGATGTGTTGATCATTGGCGTTGGCGGCGGTAGCAAGATTTTTGATGGAGACGAAGCCGCAGCCCTCGTTAGCCAGCTCAATCCCAAGCGCGTCATCCCCGTGCAATACGTGATTGGCGACCCTCCTGAGGGTTGCGATCAAGGGGGCGTGCAACCCTTCCTCGATGCCATGGCGGGCACCACCGTTCGCAAGGTAGGGAGATCCATCGCGCTTCCAGGACAGCTCGATGATTCAACGGTCGTCACAGTGATGGATTGACCGGTGATGGATTGACCGGTGATGGATTGACCGGTGAT
>JADHRU010000062.1 GCA_016777265.1 Synechococcus sp. BS30m-G31 | reverse complement strand
AGAGTGGTTCGAGATTGATGTGTTCTTCGAAGGCGTCCGCGAGTCGATCGAGCAGTGCTTCTCGTTGTCTGCTGTGATGCGGCTGTTGCTCGGTGAGCGGCGGCAACCCTTTGTTCGTTCGGAGTTGGTTGAGCCAGCGCCGTCGCCAGGGGCCGCTTTCAAACACTCCATGTAGATAAGTGCCTACCACCAAGCCTCCCTCCTCCCCGAAAGGTTTGACCCAGCCCAGCTCGGCTTCACCGCACAACGGTTCGCAAGGGGCCGATGCTGTGGTGCGGCCGTAGTGCAGCTCAAAGCCTTCAATCCGAAGCGGTGTGGTTCCTTGGGGCCAGAGAGCTGCACTGCTGCGTTGTCGCAGTGCTTTGTTTTCCGTGAAGATGGTGTGAAGCGGAAGGAGGCCGAGCCCGGTTTCGCAGGAGTGAGCGCCACCTTCGAGGCCCTGGGGATCCTCAAGCTCCTGGCCGAGCATCTGCATGCCACCGCAAATGCCGAACACGTGGCCTCCCCCAGCGGTATAGGCCTGTAGGGCGGCCGCAAGTCCACTGCTGCGCATGGCAGATAAGTCTCCCAGGGTTTGCTTGCTGCCCGGAATCACCACGGCATCGGGCACGCCAAGCTCCTCCCCTGGAGCAACCCATCGCAGCTGCACCGTGGCTTCCGTTTCCAGAGGATCGAGATCGGAGAAGTTGCTCAACGACGGCAATCGCAACACGGCGATGTCCAGGTCGGCTGAACCCCGGCTGGGTTTCCGCTCGAGCAGGTCGAGGGAGTCTTCGGGGGGGAACAACTCATTCAGCCAGGGCATCACTCCGAGCACCGGCACACCGGTGTTCTCCTCGAGCCAGGTTCTCCCCTGATCAAATAGTTCGCGGCGGCCGCGGAAACGGTTGATCAAGATTCCCTTAATCAGTGGTCGTTCCACGGGTCGAAGCAAGGCCAGGGTGCCAACGATTTGGGCAAACACTCCACCCCGTTCGATGTCGGCCACGAGCAGGCAGTTGGCATGGAGGTATTGCGCCAACCTGAGGTTGGTGAGGTCACGCCGTTGCAGGTTCACCTCCACAGGGCTGCCGGCTCCTTCCAGCACTAAACGTCCATCGGGCCACTGCTGTTGCAGCTCGGTTAACCCGCTGCGAATGGCTTGCCAGCCTGGGCGAAACCAATCGCGGTAGTAATGCTCAGCACGGGCGGTGCCGACGCTCTGGCCTAGGTGGATCACCTCGCTTGTGCTGTCGCCCTTCGGCTTGAGCAGCACGGGGTTCATTGCGCAGCAGGGCTCCAAACCGGCCGCCCAAGCTTGCATTGCCTGGGAATAGGCCATCTCGCCTCCAGACCCATCCACCCAGGCGTTATTGCTCATGTTTTGCCCTTTAAAGGGCAAAGGTTGCTCTCCCCGACGTTTCAAGACCCGGCAAAGGGCTGCTGTCATCAGTGTTTTGCCGGCACCACTGGAGGTGCCAAGCACCATCAGCGGGCGCTGCATCGAACGCATGGGTTCAAGAGATCCTGCGACGAAGCCAATGTTGGAGCCTCTCCTTCCATGACACCGGCAGAAGCAAAAGACCTGGAGTGTCGTCGAGCAGTTGGCGGCCCAGCGGCGTTAAGCGGAATCTGCTGGTGAGCCCTTGGCCATCCACTTCCCGACGCAAGACTCCCACGCAAATCAACCAGAGCAGATCGTTCTCGAGAGAATCACTATTGCGATACCAGCTTTTTTTGCGCTGATACAAAAGGGGGTTGTTGAGCAGTTGGCCCGCATCCAGCCCTTGCTCTTGCAGGTTTCGATAAACAGCTTCGGAAAACGGCAGGCAGCGCATCGCTCTGCTGGCCCGATTGCAGCTGCGTTGGTCAAGCAGGTCGGTGGGGTGAGCGATGGCAATGATGCCCAACCCTGGCAGCCTACGGACCGTTCTGCAGCGTTGCGTTTCTGTGCTCCTTCTTGCCTCGGCGTCTCCCGCCCGTCGACGATTGCTGGAGCAGGCGGCCATACCGCACTGTGTGCGTGTCAGTGGTGTTGATGAGAGCACCATTCGCCATGCTGATCCGGCTGAACTTGTGCGGCTTTTGGCCCAGGCCAAGGCCGCGGCCGTCCACCAAGCTCTTGATCCCATCGCTGATTCCCACATCAGCGCCGTGTTGGGTTGCGATTCAGTGCTGTCGTTTGCAGGCGAGGTGTTCGGTAAGCCAAAGGATGAAGAGGAGGCCATCGCTCGGTGGCAGCGGATGGCTGGTGGCTGTGGAGAACTCCTCACAGGACACTGCTTGATTTCAACTCATGGCAAGACGAGCTTGTCCTGTGTCCGCACCGAGGTGCATTTTGCTCCCCTTGGACTGGCCGAGATTGCCGCTTATGTGGCCACCGGTGAGCCAATGCAGTGCGCCGGTGGTTTCGCCTTAGAGGCTCGCGGTGGGTGTTACATCACAGGATTGAATGGCTGCTATTCGAATGTGATCGGCTTAAGCCTGCCCTGGTTGCGTGTTGCGTTAAAGGATTGAATATTCAAACCCTTGTAACTTCGACTACGCACTCTGGAGTTTAAGATTGAGTTCATTGTTATAAGCTTATTGAATAGATTTTCGCTGGCTTCATTGCGTGAATTGAATTCGTCAGCGAAAAGTGTTGATGCCAGGAGATTGAGGATCGTCTTGCGACTGTCTTCCTCTTGTGGTGACAATGATTTTGGTGAAGCCAATCGCAGTGAAGTGATTATGATTTAAGCAGTTGGCTCGTTGACGATGGAAAGCCTGTCTGCTGAGGTTTTTGAGCGCCTTTTGGCTTCTGATACAGGCTCAAGCCCCACAACCCAGGAGATTGTTGAACGGGCCAGTCTCGCTGGGGTCGCGGTTGCTAAGCATGATTTAGAAGCTGCAGCACTCGCCCATCGGCTTAAGTTTGATGAGCTGACACAACAGCAATGTCGACTTTTGTTGGCCCTTCAAGTTGGAGATCAACAAGTTAAGGCGAGGGAAGCATTTGCTTTGCTAGATGACGATAAGGATGGATGGGTTGAATTGGCATCGTTGGAGCGATTGATCAAGCTGTTTGAAGTGTCCGAACAGACTGCTTCTGAAATTGGTCTTGAAATTGCTCAAGATGGTTCGGAAAAAATTCAACTTGAACGCCTTCTTGCCTATTTGCCGAATGATTTTTCGCATCATCCGAAAGCATATTCCGGACAGCATCGGGGAGTTCCTCCAAGGCAATTCAATCATCCCGAAGCAACGAAGTCGTCGCCAAAATCTGATAAACAATCAATTCAGGGTACGTCGCCTCTTCAGATGCAAATCGGCTTGTTTCGATTATTGCAAGGAGCTGCATATCGAAGTTTTCGTGAAAGTTATTCAGCTAATTCTGAAACACATCTTCGTGCCTACGATTTGCCATATACGATTCCAAATTTCGTTCGCTTTGTGAACACAACTCTGGATCTATTCCTCAGTTTGGGCATTGTTCAAGTTGGAGCAGAGGAGCCTTTTGAAACTCTGCGTGCATCGGTGAATAAGGCCGAGCTCGATTTGCGTGAACGAATGGCGAATTGGGACACTATTCCTCATACCCCTGCGATGGAAGAGGCTGAGGGGGTGCTGGAACAGGAACTGAATGCATTAGATCATCACCATCAGATTCTGTCTGTGGTGTTAAATATTTTGCTTACGGCGGTCCTTCATGGCCATGATCCATATCAAGTTGATCATGAAGATCTACAGCTGCATGAATTAAATCGTTTGCGGCAGTTGGATGATCATCACGAGATCATGGCGGATTTAGATCATGCTAAGTCTGAAAAATCTCGCCCATATCATGATACCTGGCAACGGGTTATTGTTGATTCTGTTGATAGTCGATTCGCTGGATCAATCATGCCTACTGCATATTGGTACGACGAATTTATGCCACTTTTACTTCGTGCCTGCTCCGTCTTGTCACCTGCAGATATCAAAGCTTGGGATGAAGCCAGTGATCAAGAGCTGAACACTTGGTTCTCCGAACGGCAAGCAGCCGGTGAGTTTGAAAACTATGGACATGCCACGAAAGACTCTTTTGAGTCGCGTCCACTCTCAGTTAAAAAAGAACTACGGCGAGCCTGGGAATTATCTCGGCACTACCTCAATGGTGTGCAAAAACGGAGAGAGAGGGAAGAGTTTGGACGTGAGTCGGGATTCCTCTGTCAATACGTTCCGTTTTTAGATATCCATGTCGGTCGAAATGATGTGGAGATGAGTCAGATGAGAGTTAGTTTTCCCTATTTTATCGGTCCGCCAACTTGGAGATTGATGCACACGAGTGCGGAACTCATTGCAGATCAGACAGGTCAGCAGCAGGTGGATTCTGTTGCAGCATTTAAAGAGTTTTTTGGATCTTTGGCCACAATGTATCCATGCCCCTATTGCCGTTTTCATCTGAATCGATATGTTGTTCGAAATCGTGAAATTGATATGTATCCAATTGAATATCTTTTGCTCGGTTCTGATGAAGTGACATCTTCTTTGGAGATTTCTTTAGAGGATAAGTTAGAGATAGTCACTGATGGTGAGTCTTTGCGCTTATTTCTTTGGAAGCTGCACAATACGGTTTCTTCGTCCATTGCCAGGTCTGAAGATTGGTATCACCAGGATCAAACTGCTTATTACACCTCGCGTTATTGGCCCAGTCTTGATTCTGAGTTAGAAAGAGCTCATGCGCTTGGTGTTGAGTTGATTCAGCGCGACCGTGTTCAGAGGATTTACGGAGTCGTCAAGAGTGCTGCACACTTATCCATCCTTCGGGACGAATTGCGGCAGTCATTGCATGCTGATGATTTGGTGATGCAAAGAAGCATTCGTGAGCGAGCCGGTGTAGCGATCGAAGGAGTTGAGAAGGCTGTGATGGATTCACGGTTCCTTCATGATCATTATCGCTACGATATAGACTTAACGGCAGATACTCCGCATTTCAGTCATGAAGAAGAAGCACTAGCGCGCAGTGGATTCTTTACGGAAGACTAAATTTTAAATGTAGGGTTTAATCGTTACTTCTTCGTATCAATATGAGCGTAAAATGCATTGGTTAATCCATTTATCAACCAATGCACTGAGTCGATTAGCGAAGTAACAAATTCCTTGTGCCTGAAACGGCTTGCATAAAAAGTAGCAGTGACACGATCACATTGACGCTGATATGTAGGCGTCTGATTTGCATATTGCGGCCAATGCTGGGTTGCATCGCTGTTGTTGCCAGGAGCAGGGCGATGAGAGCCATCCCCATCCAAAAGTGGGATTGCCAGAACAACGCGGTCCATGGCTGATCACTCAGTCGCTCTACGGCCGGCTGGAGTCCGAGCAGTAAGAGTCCGATCCAGCTGGTGGCGGCCCAGACCAGGCGTTGCCAAATCAGCTTGGTCTTTAGAACCTTGCTGTAGCTGAACAGCACGGCCCCAGCGATGAGTACAAGTGTGAGGGGAGATGTGGTGTTGAGCAGGCTGACGCTCAGTGCGATCGGAATAGCAACAACAATCCCCCCCACGGCCCATGCCGCATGTTGGGCATGTTCGATTGGGACCGTTTCAGCAATGGGGTTGAGCTCTAAGCGTCGTTCACGGGCGAGAGTCCCGAGACGGACCGTCGCACCGAACACGGGGTAAACGAACAGAATCATCAACACAGGATGAACCAAGCTCAACCAGTCGTGGGGGCTTATGGATTCCATGGCCAACAACAATGACGACGGCTCAATGACTATGTTCCATCAATGAGCTTTCTGATGGCCCAGTCGTGCTGCGATCTTTGAGTCTGGGTGGAGCATAAAAAAGCCTTGCTCTCCAACGAATGAGGAGGCAAGGCTTGCAAAAGTTGAGCAAAAGGTACCTCTTGCCCTCGGTATGAATTTGGAACTTAAACCTTGCGGGAGTAGTACTCCACCACCAGCAGTTCGTTGATTTCCAGGGCAACCCATTCGCGTTCGCAGCGACCGGTGCACTTGGCGCTCAACTTGGCTTTATCCAACTCCAAGTGGGGAGGGATGTTGGATAGGCCTGGGAAGGCAAGGTTGCCTTCGGCCAGCTGTTTGCTGCCTTTCTTTTCGCGGATGGCCAAGACGTCGCCGGGTTTCACCTGATAACTGGCGATGTCCGTGACACGACCGTTCACGGTCACGTGGCCATGGTTCACCAGCTGACGAGAGCCTGGAACGGTGGGGCCGAAGCCGAGGCGGAAGCAGATGTTGTCCAGTCTGCTTTCCAAAAGCTTGAGCAGGTTGGTTCCAGTGGAACCCTCCTGGGCACGGGCCTTTTTCACGTAGCGCACGAGTTGGCGCTCGGAGACTCCGTAGTTGAAGCGAAGTTTTTGCTTTTCTTCGAGACGGATTGCGTATTCGGAGCGCTTGCGACGGGCTTGGCCGTGCTGACCGGGGGGATAGGACCGCTTTGCGGCCTTCCGGGTGAGACCAGGGAGGTCTCCCAAGCGCCGCGTGATCCTCAGGCGAGGGCCGCGGTAGCGAGACATAAGTGAAGGGAGTTAGATCAAATCGCGCGATCTTTGGCCATGCTGGACCCATTACAGGTGCCAGCGCATCCATCGATGCACGAATCTCCCATCTTATCCAATGGAGACCAACCCAATCGTTGGGCTGGCTTGAATCGGCGACTTGCGGCGCTGTTGCTGGCTTTGATCGGTTTTTATCGAGCCTTCATCTCGCCTCTGCTCGGTCCTCGTTGCCGCTTTACGCCCACCTGTAGCGCCTACGGACTGGAGGCGATTCAACGCCATGGACCATGGCGAGGTGGTTGGCTGACGCTGAAACGCCTGCTGCGTTGCCATCCCTTTACGCCCTGCGGTTGTGATCCGGTTCCTGATTGATGCATGAGTTACGTCTCTACAGGCGAGCCGGCTGCTGCCTTTGCGCTGGTCTCGAGGAGCGTCTGCGGCAGTTGGATTTAGGCAGCCTTCAACTGGAGCTGGTCACAGTCGATATCGACCATCCCCAGTCTCCCTCCGAGTGGAAAGCCCGTTACGACCTCGAAGTGCCTGTATTAGCCCTGGATAACAAGGAATTGCCGAGGGTTTCGCCGAGATTATCTGGCGATGGATTGTTGAAGTGGCTCTACAAGTATTTGGCTGATTAATAAGGTTATGAGCTTGTTGGCCGTTGCTCCGATGGTAATTATCTAATTCGTTTTGTGTTCTAACTGGATTTAGTTAGTGCTGAATATTTCATTCTGAAAGTGTTGGTCGCCACAGCACATCTGGATAAAGTTCGTAGCGATTTGGATTAACGCTTGCATGAGTGTTGATGAGATAAAACCTTTTTTAGCCAAGCCACTTTTCTTCTCGACCGTCTCGCTTTAGAAAGGCATCAGGGTTCAGGTTGCTCGGGGTTTTTGATGGGTCAGCTCCTGGATGAGCTTCTCCAAGATGTGGGCCTCACTCCTCCCGCCGGTGGTACGAATCCACAGGTCGAGGCCGTCACCAGCGACTCCCGTTTGGTGGGCCCAGGCAGCTTGTTTGTGGGATTGCCTGGTGAGCGGGTCGATGGAGGTTTGTTCTGGCGCCAAGCCTTAAACGCTGGTGCCGCGGCGGCGGTGATTGGTCCTGCTGCTGCTGCCGCGGATCCACCCGGGGATAGCGATCAAGTTGTGGTGGTGTCCGATCCAGTGGCCAGCACGCTTGGTGAGCTGGCGGCGGCGTTTTGGAACCGACCGAGTGAGCGCATGGCGCTGTTGGGTGTAACCGGAACGAATGGAAAAACCACCACCACCTATCTGATCGAACATTTGGCCCTGGCCTGCGGGAGATCCACCGCGTTGTTTGGCACCCTCGTGAATCGGTGGCCTGGCCACAGCATCACCGCTACTCACACCACGGCGTTTGCCGATCGCCTGCAGGCCCAATTGGCGGAGGCGGCATCGGCTGGAAGCCAGCTGGCGGCGATGGAAATCAGTTCCCATGCCCTGGCACAGCAACGGGTGGCGGGGTGCCGCTTTGCTGGCGCTGTGTTCACGAATCTCACCCAGGACCACCTCGATTACCACCTCTCAATGGAGGATTACTTCGAGGCAAAAGCCCTGTTGTTTTCGGAGGCGTTGCTGCGGTCCGGCCCCGCCAGGGCGGTGGTGAATGGCGATGATCCCTGGGGGGCAAAGCTGGCCGAACGGCTTGGGGCGCAGTGCTGGCGCAGCTCCCTGACCGATTCAACGGCGGAGTTGCACATGGAGGACCTCAGCATGACCAGCCGCGGGGTGTCGGGCCGTCTGATCAGTCCGATGGGAGAAGGTGCGTTTCAGTCGCCCTTGCTGGGTCGCTTCAACTTGATGAATCTGTTGCAGGCGGTGGGCGTTTTGCTCCAGCAGCAGTTGCCCCTGCCAGATCTGCTGCGGGCAGTGAGCGATTTCCGAGGCGTGCCCGGACGGATGGAACGGGTGCTGTTGGAGGACCCCATAACCACCACGCTCCCCACGGTGCTGGTGGATTACGCCCA
>JADHRU010000061.1 GCA_016777265.1 Synechococcus sp. BS30m-G31 | reverse complement strand
TGGGGACGTTGGCTACGTCTTCAATCACCAACCCGACGGTTGTTGCGCTGGACCCGGTTGCAAACGGCTGTTGTTTTACTCGTTTGCCTTGCGGTCGCCGTGGCGTCGAGCCTGCCGTGGTTGATCAAACCCGACCTGCAGCCTGGAGTCATCGCCCCCTTTGACGCGATTGCACCGAAAGATGTCTTGGTGCAAGACAGCACGGCGCTTGAACAACAACGCTCATCGTTGGTGGCGCAGTCGGTGGTGCAGGTCATCGACCCAGCACAAACCAAGCTGCTGCAACAACGACTTGAACAGCAGTTGATCCAACTGCAACAGCTCGCCAAGAGTGGATCAGCGGCGCGGGTCGGCCCGGTGAACATGAGTCGTGCCGAACAACAGTGGCTCTCACAACGAACAGAGCAGGAGCGCTTGGACTGGGATTCAGCCCTTCGAGAAGCAGCGAATCGAATGCTCAGCCAAGGGTTGGTGAGCAACTTGGCGATGAATCAATTGCGCCAAGCCTCCAAGGTGCAACTCGGGCAGGAAGCGATTACCAATCCCGCTGCACGCTCTCTAGCGAGCAAGGTCTTAGCGAGGACCCTGCGGGGCAGTAGCAACCTCCGCACCGATCCCAATCTGAGCAAACAGCTGATTGAGGAGCAGCTCACAAAACAGGTGATCCCCACCATCGAAGTGCGAAAGGGCGATCTGATCACCCGCAAAGGGGAAGCGATTAGTCCCCAGGCCTACGACGTCCTCGATCATTTCGGCAGGGTGCGGCGAGAACCGCAACCCAGAATCTGGTTTCAGCACTTCATCGAGGCCCTGGCCGCCTCTGGAGTGATGGTTTTGGTGATGCGCCGAGAACGCCCCTATCTGGAGGTTCGCCATGCCCTCCTCGCGGTTGGAATTTTGTTTCTGGTGCAAGTGGCGAAGCTTTGGTTTCAGGGAAGTGTCAGTCCCCTCGCGGTGTTGGTACCGCCCACCCTCGTCTTGGCCGAAGGCCTGGGCACAGGCTGCGGTTTGGTGTGGATGAGTGTCGCGGCTCTTTTATGGCCTGAACAGGTTCATGGCTTAAGCGACGGACGCTTGTTGATCGCGGCCGTTGTTGCTGCGACGGGAGCCTTGATCGCTGGCCGTCAACGCAGCCGCGGACAAATTCTTCAACTCACTGTGTTCCTACCGGTTGGAGCCTTAATCGGCCAGTGGCTACTCCTGCAGCTACAGCCCCTTACAGGCTGGAAAGCCTGGGGAAACCTGAATCCAACCCTGGATGAGTTGGCCACCGAATCGCTGCTGTTGGGCTTCTTACTGATGCTCACCTTGCTTGCCATTCCCTTGCTGGAAAGCTCTTTTGGCCTCCTCACCCGCGCCCGCTTATTGGAGCTTGCCGATCAAGAACGACCGTTACTGCGGCGACTCTCCTGCGAAGCCCCCGGCACGTTTGAGCACACCTTGATGATCTGCAGCCTGGCCGAAGAAGGAGCTCGAGCCATCGGAGCAGATGTGGATCTGATTCGCACGGGCTCGCTGTATCACGACGTCGGCAAACTGCACGCCCCGGGGTGGTTCATTGAGAACCAAAAGGACGAACCCAACCCCCACGATTCCCTGAATGATCCATTTGGTAGTGCAGCGGTGCTGCAAGCGCATGTGGATGAAGGACTGAAATTGGCCCGTCGTCACCGACTTCCCCGCCCCATTGCCGATTTCATCCCAGAACATCAAGGGACCCTGAAAATGGGCTACTTCCTCCATGAAGCGCGGGAGCGTGATCCCAACGTTGATGAGAGTTTGTTCCGCTATCGAGGTCCTGCACCTCGATCCCGCGAAACGGCCGTATTGATGCTGGCCGATGGCTGCGAAGCAGCCTTGCGTTCACTCCCCCCCGACACGTCCGATGAACAGGCCCGCGACACGGTGCGTCGCCTAGTGGGTGCCCGTCAACGGGATGGACAGCTTCGCAAAAGCAGCTTGAGCCGCAGCGAAGTGGAGCTTGTGATCCGCGCCTTTGTTCAGGTGTGGAGGCGGATGCGGCACCGTCGCATCCCATACCCGATTCCGGCCCGTCGCGGATTTCCGGCCTAACGCTGAGCCCAAGGGTCGGCGGACAACAGGCGCAGCCGCTGCCCTGTGAACGGATGGCAGAAACTCAAAGCCATGGCGTGCAAATGAAGGCGCTGCGAAGGATGGTGATCCAAAGAGACGTGATCCGCGGGTTGATCGCCATCAATTGCATCTCCATAAATTGGATCGCCAAGGATCGGGTGAGCGATGCCCGCAAGATGGGTTCTCAATTGATGGGAGCGACCGGTGATGGGTCGCAACCAAACCTGGGTGATCCCTGCGGCGCTGCTGCGCACACGCCAGAGGGTGCACGCATCACGCCCCTCTGGATGGGGGCCATAGCGTGGCGGCTGACGCTGCAGCCTTGCCAAACGGTTGTGGATGCACCCATGACCTGCCATGACACCGCGGACATGGGCCAAATAAAGCTTGTTGACGCATCGGTTCGAAAACAAAACACTGGTGCGTCGCAGCGCCTCCAACCCAGCCGCCAACAACAGCACACCTGAGGTGTCTCGATCCAAGCGATGCACAAGCCTCCAGGCAGAATCATCTGCCTGCACCCTGGAGATCAAGGAATCGCCCTGATCCGGCCCCAAGCCAGGCTGCGACAACAGCCCAGAGGGCTTCTCGACGGCTAGGAGCCAACGATCCCGATGGAGAACTCGGTATCCCTGGGTCGTCAAGGAAATAGGCGATTACTGCAGTACTTCACGAACAATGCTTCCACTTGAGTGGGGGGAAGCACCTGCACCAAACGGGCCTCCGCTTCAGCATGGTGCTGGGTGGAGTCGTAGAGCTGAAGCTCAAGAAAAGCCGCAGGGTCAGTGCGTTGCGCTTGATCCATCTCTTGTGCCAGGAGCCCTGGAGGCATCAGGTAATCGCCCTTGCAATCCTGCATCACGTGGGCTGATTCATGGGCTAGTACCACCCAAACCTGAACCGGATCGTCTTGAAGATTGTTGCCGCACATCAACAGAGCTTGCTTGCCTTGATGGAAGGCCCCCATTAATCCCGCGGGACAGTCCTGCGCCACAAGCGCTTCGATGCCAGCCTCTTTGATCAAACTCAGATAACGGGTAATGCGTTCCCAGGTGGTGGCCTGTGCGCTAATAGCAGAGCTCAACAGTGCCGCTGAGATCAAGGCCGCCCACCCCAAAGACCGAGGCATTAGGGACCAACACATCAGTCAAACAAAGCACTTATTTCATTGATCTCAACCGTCGATCTCTACAGCCTATAAACCTTGGAATTTCTTCAGATTTTAACCCTGAAGTTGTTGCTCAACCGATGCCACTTTGTCGAGAAACGACTGTTCACGATCGATTCGGGTGTTCAACTTCAAGGTGGTGTAAATCCTGGGAGCACCCATGGCATGCAGGGCGTCGTGGCAGGCACGAACACAGGCCATCACTGCATCCCAAGGGCCTTCAATCGCCGTGCCATTGGGGCCCAGTTGATGGGTCAGACCGGCAGCACGAATCACTTTTTCGCAGGTGGCGATGTAAGGCGAAAGGCTGACCCCCACCCCAATCGGCACCACACACAGGTCAACACTGACCCACATCAAGCCGGTGCCATTGGTGATGGTCTCAGGCAACTCATTGGGTAATCAATCGTGCGCCATTCTCCATTGGCCGTCCAAACCTCTACAGCAATGCCCCGCTGACCAGGGGAGCAGCGAGACCCTGGGCCGTTGCACCAGTTGCTGGCCTCCGCCATAGCGAGCTCGAGGGTCTCGTAGGGGATGTCTAAAACAGGATGGGGGCACCCATCCAGGCCAACTAATCGGTAGCGGGAGTGACGAAGAACCATGAAGGTCCAATCCCGAAAGCGTCACTAGGCTGCCATGGCGGCTGGAGCTCCAGGGGGGCAGCTTTGTTATTCGAGACACTTTTATTCGAGACAGTGGAGTCAACGTCGATGGACCCCTGCCATGGGTGAGACATTGCTATTGGCCTACACCACCCTGATGGAAAAAGCGCCGGGGGCGGCCTTCCGGCGGGCACGGGAGCTTTATCTGAATAAATACTGCGTGCCCCAAGGCAACGCCGATCACCCGCTGCGCTTGTTCGTTTGCGACGAACAAACCGACGAAACCGTGGTGCCAGCCCCCGATGGAGAACCCTGGCATCGACTAGTGACGCTGACGAGTCGCCCCGGCCAGCTCGCCATCGTGCACTGGCAACAAACCTGTCCGCCCACGTCGCCGCTGCTGGAGAGCTACCTCGCAGAGGAATGGCAACTCAACGCTGATGAGCTCGAATTAGTGGCCGGTTCCACCCCTTGGTTTCGAGAGGGAGGACACCAAACCCGGTTCAGCCCTCCGGCCAATCTGATCTTCCAGCAGCAGAGCTTATTAACCCTCAAGGAATGAAAACAAAAACAATTCCGTAGTTGGAGCCAAGCGCCTTGTATCTACAGCTACCGCTGAGGAAGAGATCCCCCTCGCCACTGTGATGCTGACCAACTACGCCGAGCGTTATGTGCTGCGCTCCTCCTCCATCGGGGGCTACCTGTCGGTGAGTTCGATTGATCAGCAGATCGAACGCAAAGCATCACCAGACGACGCCTGGATTTTCCACACCCACGATGGCGCCGTGACCCATGCCCGCTGGATCGGGGAAGTCCACGGAGAAACACTCGATGTCGTGAAGCTCAACCGTTGAGTCAAGCCAGGCTCAAGCCTGGCTTATCCGTGGATGAAATTGCGAAGCGGCCGTGAGTCTTGGGCCTGCTGCTGGTGCAAGGCATGGGCCGTTTTAGCCTGGGTTTCGCGTTGCTGAGCAGCGAACACATCCGACTCATCCAGACTAAAGCTGTATTCAGCCGCTAAGGCGAGGAAACCCTCGAGATCCATGGGTTTCGACAAGCGCTCATGGAGGGCTGGGTTGGTCTCTCGCAAAAGCAAAAAACGATCGAGCTCGTCGAGGGCCATGAATCAGGGCAGATGCAATTGTTCTAGATCAAGCAGCATGATCTGATCGTTTTTATGTACACACTCAACCCTTCACGGCATCGCCACTTGCGTTGGGAAGGATGAAGCGCTGAAGCAGCAGAAACAAGGCCATAACAGGAAGAATCGACACCACAGATCCCGCAGCCACAATCCGCCAATCGAGCGAAAAACTGCTGGAAAGCTGTTGTAAACCGAGCGGCAAGGTGTAGAGATTGGGATCATCCAAAATCACCAACGGCCAGAGAAAATCACTCCAGGTTCCGATGAACACAAACATCGCCAGGGTGATCAGATCAGCCCGCGCCGCTGGAATCATCACGTTCCACCACTCGCCAAGGCGTGTACAGCCATCAATCCGTGCGGCTTCCTCCAACTCCTTTGGAACGCCAAGGAAGCTTTGACGCAATAAGTACAAACCGAATGCAGTGGCGGCCTGAGGGATGACCAACGCCAACAACGTATTGCGTAGTCCCAGCTGAACCATCAAGAGGTAGAGCGGAATCATGACCACTTGAAACGGGATCAAAATCGTGGCCACGACGAGGGCCAACACCAAACCCCGACCGGCGAACTGCAGCCTCGCCAAGGGGTAGGCCGCCAACGAACAGAAGAGCAAATTGGCGACCACCGCCAGGGCACTCACCACGGCGCTGTTAATCAAATACGTCGTGAGCGGGTTGTCTTGAAACAGCCGCACATAGGCATCGAAGCTGGGTTCCGCGGGCAAAAGCGCCGGCGGACTCACGAAGATGTCTTCAGCGGGGCCTTTCAGGGAGGTGCTCACCAACCAAAGCAGGGGGGTGAGCACCAACAGAGCCAAAAGGATGAGCAGCATCAACTGCACAACCCTGGGGAGGAGACGGCGCATGGGCTGGCGGTTCAGAGCGTCGGTCTGGCGTCGAGCACCACGGGATCCTTTTGCGGATGCAACGACTGACGTTCCTGGCCCGCGACCAACCGATTTAGGGCGTTCACAAACGCCATCGCAGCTGCCACCACCACATCGGTGTCGGCAGCATGGCCGGAATACAGCGATCCATCACGCCGCAGGCGAATGGTGACTTCACCGATCGCATCAATCCCTTCGGTGACCGACTTCACGGAGAATTCGATCAAGTCGTTGGGCACATCAGCGAGGCCATTCAGAGCTCGGCACACCGCATCCACCGGACCGGTACCCACTGCTGAAGCAGTGCTTTCACCACCCTCTTCATCGATCAAGGTGACGGTGGCGGTGGGGCGAGAGCTGCTGCCACAGCTCACCTGCACAAACTTGAGTTGAAAACGAGCCTCCGGTTGTTGCACCTGCTCACTCACGATCGCTTCGAGATCCCGGTCGGTGATCTCGCGTTTGCGATCCGCTAAATCCTTGAAACGCGCAAAGGCTTCATCGAGATCATCCCGCGTGAGGTTGTAGCCCAGCTCTTCCAAACGCGCCCGTACAGCACTCCGACCGCTGAGCTTGCCAAGTGAGATGCGGTTATCACTGAGTCCCACGGTGCGGGCATCGATGATCTCGTAGGTGAGCCGATTTTTTAGAACGCCATCTTGGTGAATGCCCGACTCATGGGCAAAGGCATTGGCACCAACGATCGCTTTGTTGGGCTGCACCACCATGCCGGTGAGGTTCGAGACCAACCGCGAGGTTTTGGTGAGCTCCTCTGTGCGAACGGCCGTCAGCGGGGTAGGGCTGTCCTCTTCACGCCCCAAGAAAGGATTGAAGTAGCGGCGACGCACATGCATCGCCATCACCAACTCTTCTAAAGACGCATTCCCGGCCCGTTCTCCGATGCCATTGATGGTGCATTCCAACTGTCGAGCCCCGTTTTTAACGGCCTCGAGGAAATTAGCGACGGCCAGTCCGAGATCGTTATGACCATGGACTGAAATCACCGCCTCATCAATATTCGGAACATGCTGATTAATGCCTGCGATGAGGCCACCAAACTCCGAGGGCGTGGTGTAACCGACGGTGTCGGGAATATTGATGGTGGTGGCACCAGCTGAGATCGCCGCTTCGATCACCTCGTAAAGAAACTCGGGATCACTCCGCCCAGCGTCTTCACACGAGAATTCGACGTCTTCGATCAGGGAGCGGGCATAGCTCACCATGTCGGGCACGATCGCGAGTATTTCCTTGCGGCTCTTGCGCAATTTGTGCTCGAGATGAATGTCGCTGGTGGCAATGAAGGTGTGGATCCTGCCCCGGGGAGCTGGAGCCACGGCATCGGCACAGGCCTTGATATCAGCCTTGGAGGCGCGGGCTAAACCACAAATGATCGGACCGTTTTCACCGCCCACCTGCTGAGCAATGCGTTGAACCGCAGCAAAGTCGCCAGCACTTGCAAAAGGAAAACCTGCCTCGATCACATCCACGCCCAGGCGTGCCAATTGCTGAGCGATCGCCAGCTTCTCTTCAAGATTGAGACTGGCTCCTGGAGACTGTTCACCATCCCGAAGGGTGGTGTCGAAAATCAGGACGCGACCTGGGTCTTTAGCCATGACGACGCTCCGTCGACGGTCTTAGTCGAAGTGGATATGAGTTACCAATACTAGTTGAGTCACTTCAACAGTTTTCAATAATCTATTCCAGCAACAGAACCAGACTAAATTTAGGTATTAGTACGGTCGATCTTTGACCAAAGGCGCTGTCGCCCTTGTTCTGCACGCCCATCTGCCTTACGTCCGTTCGGCAGAACCAGGGTCTCTGGAGGAAGACTGGTTTTTCCAGGCACTGGTTGAGTGTTATCTCCCCCTGCTGGAAACCCTTGAGCGGGCAGCCCAGCGTCCGGATTGCGAGCCGAAGCTAACGATGGGCCTGTCGCCCACCCTGCTCACCCTGCTCGATGCGCCCGACCTCAAGCAACGTTTCCCGACATGGCTGGCGCAACGGCAGCAGCTTCTGCCCCAGGCGGATCAAGCGCTTCGCGTTGGTGCCGATCATCTCAGCAAAACATTTGAAAGACATTTAGCTGCCTGGACTGCCTGCGACGGCGACTTAATTGGACGCTTTGCGGCCCTTCAACGCCAAGGGGTGGTGGATCTGCTCACCTGTGGAGCCACCCATGGATATCTCCCACTCCTGCGCCATCACCCGGAGGCCGTGCGTGGTCAACTGCGAACCGCAGTTCGGGAACATCAGCGGTTAATCGGTGAACGTCCACTCGGCATCTGGCTTCCGGAATGCGCCTACTACGAAGGGCTTGACCATTGGATGCGGGATGCCGGGCTTCGCTATGCGGTGCTGGATGCCCATGGACTTCTGCATGGACGTCCTCGACCGCGATACGGGGTGTATGCCCCCATATGCAGCCGCAATGGGGTGGCTTTTTTTGGTCGCGACAGCGAAGCCACCCTGCCGGTGTGGTCCGCGAAAGACGGCTACCCCGGCAATCCCGACTATCGGGAATTTCACAGGGATCTGGGCTGGGATTTACCGCTCGAACAACTCGCCCCCCTGGGGCTGAGCGAGCCCCGGCCGCTGAGCTTGAAACTGCACCGGGTGACCAACCACAGCTCACCCCTGAATCAAAAAGAGCCTTACCGGCCTGCCG
>JADHRU010000060.1 GCA_016777265.1 Synechococcus sp. BS30m-G31 | reverse complement strand
GGTGACCAGTTAAAGGATCCAGTAATCACTTTCTTGTTGTCGATCACGGCGAACTTGTGGTGGAGCTTGTCGCCGCGGGCGAGGCGTGGAGTACCCACACTGTTGAGCCCTTTGTTGAAGGGTTGATTGTCTCTTTCAAGTTTGCAGTTGCGATCCGGTAGAGCCACGCCAAGAAGATCGAGCACTTCTGAAAAGGAACGGCTCGCGAAGCTTGGATCGGCAATCAGTCGAATCTGCAGTCCAGCATTCACCCTCTGTTCAAGTGCATCAGCGAGTTGTTGAGCTGTAAATACAAACAGGGCCATGTCGATGCTTTTATGTGCCTTGCTCAATTGTTTCTCGATCCAGTTCAAGCCATGGTTTGAGTCGCGTTTTCGGTGGGGTGCAAACAACACATCAACGCGGGTTTTGCCCACCATCACTGTGCGAACGCCAGTGGATTCTTTTTGGAGGCCAAAGCGGCTGTCCAGCTTTCCCCCCGGTCCATCACCCCACATGGTTTCGAATTCTTGTCGAAACAGCCCCGCTAATCCACGGCTCTGGAATCGCAGCATGTGATTCACATTGCCGCGCGTTTTTGGTCGGTTGGCATCGCCGTGCATGCCTGAACGGGTGAAATTGGCGCTCCCGGTGAGAACCACCGTTCGATCAATCACCACAAATTTATGGTGCATCAGGCCGCTGCCGCGACTCCCGTCGTCCGTGTCGTCAACGATTGGGATGCGATGGTGTCGCAGTAACCCAATGGCATCCCCCAGTTCGGCTTCCTCCGGGGTTGTTGTTCTGTCTCCGTTCTGATCAGCCAGTTGTTCCAACTGATGCCAGCGTTGACGTTGATGGGGCTTGAGTTGGCTGGGTGTCTGTTCACTCCAGGGGGTGCTGTAGGTGTTTTCAAGAATCACCTTCACCGTCACCCCACGACGCTTGGCTGCGATGAGTGCTTTTGCAATCTTTGGCGCCGAAAGCTCTTGGACGGCGAGCAGAATTTCGCTTTGGCCATGCTCAATGGCCCGCACCAGCATCTGTTCAATGTCGTCGCCATCGCGCCAATCACCTGTGATCGGTGACTGGTAGCGGTTGTGGTGTTGATGGTTGAAACCCACCGCAATGGCGGCTGGAGAGTTGGTGGGTGCTCCTAAAGCAGCTCCCACCAACTCTCCGCGTTGGCTGCAGCCGCTGACTACAACCAATCCAACAAGAAGCGGGCCGAGTTTCAGCAAATCTTGAGATCACACGAGGAAAGTATTCCCCTCTCAGCGTGAAATGGCTGCCTAGTGGGGCATCTCAGATGTTTTCAACATGGCGATAAACCACAAGGAACTCAAGGCAAGCGCAACGCCAACGCCTGCTCCAATCCCGACGCGTGTCATCACAATCGGCACAAGGATTGGGAACACAATTGCCCCAGCAAGGGGGGTCAGGGCAACAAACCAACGCAGGCCAGAGGGAGCCTTTGCTTCAGAGGGGTTGTTCAGAACCATTCAGCTCGTGCTTCGCTTGCGGGGTTGCTGTTGTCGTCAGGGGTTTGACGCTCAAAGTTGAGGGTGATGTTGCGCTTTTGTTCGCCATCAGCCGCTGTGGCTTCGATGGGATAGAGCTGCTCTCCATCCCGGAATGGAACTTGTATGCGGAATGTGCCCTCTGCTGAAAGGGGTACTTCTTCACCACCAATGGTGAGGCGAGCAGATGGATCGGTGGCTCCGTAAACGATTAGCTCGGCATCAGCTACCAGCCAGAACGAGCGTTGACGTGAAGCAACACCGCCGAGGCCGGACTCGTTGCGGCCGCTCGCCCACAGGCCAATACCGGAATCATTGAGTCCAGAACGACTGGAAGCAGAGGAATCGTGGAACGCCTCTTGGAATTCCTCAGAGCCCACTCGACGACGACGGAAATGAACAGTGGCGCTTTGGTACAAACGCTCGTGAAGGCCGCTGTCGCTGGTTTCGTTCGCCGGTGCCTGTGGTGTGGCAGCAGGGGCAGTAGGGGCGGGAGCAGGCGATGCATCCAGGCTGAACGGCACAAATTGATCAAGAATTTGCTCGCTTGGATGCAGAGCCGGGACTCGGGCAATGGAGGAAAAAGCCAAAGACATCCAACTGTTCGAGATGCGGTATCCCAACTCAACTCGGTAGTCGCGGTCGCAAAGCGGAACAGGTAAGTACCACTCGGTGCTGTGGCTATCGACGGGAACTTCCTGAAGGGTATGGGGGTGAGCACTGCCGTCTTGCATGCCAGTGACGTCGGCTAAGCGCAGGCACAAGCGATTCGCTCCTTCCCTTTGTGCACGCTCGCGGTCGCTATCGGAGATCTCCCAGAACACATAGGCCCATTGGGGATCGCGAGGTAAAAACACCACGCGTGTTTCGGTGGTGGAAATGGTGGGAACATTCAGCTCAGCTTCGATCGCTTTGAGATCTCCACCACGTTTCTCTTGGCGGACCGCCACCTCGTCAACGAGGCTCTCCTTGCTCTTCCGGCTGTAGAGCGGTACCCCTAAGTCACTAGCGATTTGACGGAGTTGACGGAGGGTAAGACGTGCCAGTGATGAAATAGTAGGGGACACGTCCAAAGCTCCAGGTTTAATTCGGGATCATTTTGAGCCCAAAATTTCCGTTCTGACCCTCGGCATCGTCACGGGTCAGTGGATGCTGACTCCAATTCTTGGGGATCACAGTCAGAGCCATAAAAAAAGCAGAGCCGAAGCCCTGCTGTGATTTTGGATATGTACCGGTCTTCAGCGGCCAATGCTGCGGTAGGGAACTTTTGACAAGTAATCCATTTCCGTGTTGCTGACGTTTCCACGGGTGCTGGGCATGGGCATGTCTTTGAGCCAGTCCAGGTAATCGCTTGGGGAACCACCGCGTTTGATTTTTGCCCGCGCTGGCAGCGCTTTGCCGGGGCCGCCCATGAACACGATTTGTGGGAAGCCGAGGATGCCGCGGTAGTACTCGTCGTAACGAGGGCTGGTGATGTTGAAGGGGGTATCACCGAGTGCTCGCCCTGGCAGAACTCGGTTGCGCTGGAAAGGAACTGTGTCGTATCCGAAGGCGTCTAAGTACTCAGGGCTATCAAGCAATACATCCACCAATCCCACGAGGCCTTTGGTGGCAATCACAATCGACCAAGACAGTTCTTCTCCCTTGCCATTGACCTTGCGGCCAAGGATGCGTTCCGTCAGGTGACGGACCACTTTGTAATTGCTGTTGAACCCGTAAAAGCTGCGTTTAAAGGTGTCCGAAAGCAGCAAGCCACGAATGAAATCACGAACCGTGATCTGCCCATCCTTGAGCTGAGATTCGAGATTGGCGTCGCGATCTGATTTAAAGGCGTGGAAATAAATCTGGCGGTAGGCGCTTTCAATCACCGTGTCCAGGTTGTCCCGGTCGTCCGCGATGGCAAAGGAGTAAGCCCGGGATCCTTCGTCGGAACCAACTCGAATGTTCGGCACACCAGTCCTCAAGGAGTTCTGGGTGATCGGTGCATACTCCAGAAGAGGAATGGCCACTAGAGCTTCAACATCCACTGCTGGCGATCGTAAGGGGGGCGCCGGTTCCCTTGACTGCCGCTGTTGGAGCGATCACATCCCGTAATAGTTTGCCTAAGTATTAATACTTACCAACCAAACGGGGCGAGTTGGGTCGCGGCAGCCGCGGGTACAGCGGTTTTCGACGGCCCGTCGTCCAATTGGCGGGTCTCCATGCAAAAGGAGGCGTTGTTGGAGAGTCCTTGAACGGTGCTTGTCCGCAGTCGAAGGTTGGGCCCCGCGAACCAAAAGCGTTCCAAGGAACTCATCATTTCGTAGTCGGTCGTGAGGATCAAGCCGTTTTCGTCATCCATGCGGAATTGGCCAGCGACTGGGGCTTTCTCGGCATAGCCCCGATCGCGCAACAGCAAGCCATGGCGCCCAGCGTCATCGCTTGGGATCAGTCCAAACATGGTTTGGTCCTCATGGGACTCCCCGGCCCGGTCCCAGGCCATGGAACCGCTCCAGCGAACCCAACAGCCTCCAATGATTCGGCCGACGTCTTGGTCATTGCGTTTGGCGATTTCGGCAAGGCGCTCATCGCCTTTGAGCAGCTCTTCCACAACGATGAAGGACGCCCCGGCTTCAGCCCGACGGTGGAGCAAGTGGTGTTGGCTGCGCTGAGACATCCAACGACCGCAGCTCAGGCGGAAAAAACTGAGGGCGTCTGGGATCTCGAGGGTCATCGTCGCAACGCATCTGCGCTGATGATGGCAGTTTGTTGGTGCTGGCTAGGAGCGGCAGCGACGCTCTGCTGCGGCGATGAGGTCTTCGAGGCTTAGCTCTAGGGGAACTTTGCGGCAGTGCTCGGCCACGTCCTCGAGCTGCTGCGCTGCGTTGTTCAGCTGATCGAGAAGCACGCGTAAAAACTGGGGATCATCTGCCACGACTGGTTGTTGCTCGCACCACTGCCGTCGTAGCGCCGCGTTCGGGAGGGCTCCATCGACGTCGGAAGACATGTCGCGAAAGCTTGAGAGGCAATGGGCCAGCAATCGCAAATGGTGGCGATCGAGCTGCGGGAGCAACGTGGCATCAATGCGAGCGATCGTGTCGGCATCAATGTTCATGGGGTCTCGATCGGCGTAATCCGAAATCCGCAGGTGTGTCCACCTTCGAGGCGCCAATGCACCCGTTCCACCAGGCAGTCGGGAACGGTCCGGCGGATCAGAAGAAGTTCCTGGTCGCAGATGGTCGGGAATTCCTCAGCGATGCGCTGAACTGAGCAATGCGCCTCTTGGAGGTTCCAGCTGTGGCCGTCGTCATCGAGGCTGCAGACCGTTACATATCCCTCGTCGCGTCTCAGGCGCGCGAGTTGGTGGAGTCGGTCTTGAAGAGGAGCGTCGCCGAGTTGAAGGCGGTACTGCTGCGCTTTCCCTTCCGCCTGACGTTGCAGGAGCTGCTGGAAGGCATCTTCTGGAAGGCTGGACCGCAGTGAATCGAGCAACTCCAAGGCAAAACCCCCGCTTCCATCGGGGAATGTTTCGCGTCCTACTTCGGTGAGAAACCAGCGATTACTGGGCCGTCCGGGGCCGCTGGAACTCGTGTTGGAGGCGACGAGTCCATCCTCGGCCAGGGCACGGAGATGACGGCGCATCGCTTGCACTGAAATGTGCTGCGTTTCTGCGAGGTCACAGGCATCCATCTCACCGCGCTCAAGGAGCAGGGAGAGCACGGCTTCGCGGGTGCTGGGCTGGGCCGATGAGCTCATGAGGAGCCGGAGTCCCCCACACCATGACAGTGGATTGATCCCATTGGCAGTAACAATGGTGTGCCCAACAAAGAGCCGCCTTCTGACTTAGGCTGCCCATAAGGAAACCTTGGGGTTTCGTAATTCACTGATCTCTCTATGTCCGACGCCGCTACAGAGCCGACAGCTGAAAGTCTTGAAATCATTCGCAAATTCGCAGAGACCTACGCCAAGCGCACCGGAACGTATTTCTGTTCTGAGCCAAGCGTCACGTCGGTGGTCCTGAAGGGACTGGCTCGTCACAAGGAAGATTTAGGGGGTGCTCTTTGCCCATGTCGTCATTACGAAGACAAGCAAGCTGAGGTGTCCCAAGCTTTTTGGAATTGCCCATGCGTTCCCATGCGAGAGCGTAAGGAATGCCACTGCATGTTGTTTCTGACGGAAGACAATCCTTTCGCATGTCCTCAGAAAACCCAGACCATCACCACAGAAACGATCCAAGCCACCGCAGGCTGACCTGAATGACCAGCACCTCCACACGAGATCTTGTTAGTCAGCCGTACAAATACGGCTTCGTCACTGACATCGAGACCGACAAGATCGAGAAGGGTCTCAGTGAAGAGGTCGTGCGGCTTATTTCATCCAAAAAGGATGAGCCTGAGTTTCTGCTTAATTTCCGGCTCAAAGCCTTTCGCCACTGGCTCACCTTGGAGGAGCCCGACTGGGCTGCTTTGGGCTATGAAGCAATCGATTATCAAAATATCATTTATTACGCAGCTCCAAAGCAACAGGCGAAAAAAGCAAGTCTTGATGAAGTTGACCCCAAACTTCTTGAAACTTTCGAAAAATTAGGGATTCCTCTGAGTGAGCAGAAACGCCTCAGCAACGTGGCCGTTGACGCGGTTTTCGACAGTGTTTCTATTGCCACGACATATCGGGAAAAACTGGCAGAGCACGGAGTGGTGTTCTGTTCGTTCACAGAGGCCGTTAAAGATCACCCTGAGTTGATTGAGCGATATCTCGGCTCAGTGGTTTCGAGTAACGACAATTACTTTGCGGCACTGAACTCAGCTGTGTTCAGTGATGGCTCATTCGTGTTTATTCCAAAGGGCGTGGAATGCCCCATGGAGCTGTCCACATACTTCCGCATCAATTCCGGCGATACCGGCCAATTCGAGCGCACCTTGATCGTGGCGGAAGAAGGCGCCTCTGTGAGCTACCTCGAGGGGTGCACCGCTCCAATGTTCGATACGAATCAGCTGCATGCTGCGGTGGTGGAACTTGTTGTTTTAGACGACGCATCGATCAAATATTCCACTGTTCAAAATTGGTACGCCGGAGATGAGAACGGTGTCGGTGGTATCTACAACTTCGTCACCAAGCGTGGCCAATGTCGCGGGGCTCGCAGTCGAATTAGCTGGACGCAAGTGGAAACCGGTTCAGCCATTACTTGGAAATATCCCAGCTGCGTGTTGCAAGGGGCCGATTCTGTCGGAGAGTTTTATTCCGTTGCTCTGACCAATAACTGTCAGCAAGCGGATACGGGAACCAAAATGATTCATATAGGGCCTCGCACACGCTCAACGATTGTGAGCAAGGGCATCAGCGCTGGCCGCTCCAGCAATAGCTACCGCGGGCTCGTTCAGATGGGCCCAAGAGCAAAGGGAGCCCGTAATTACAGTCAGTGTGACTCCATGCTGATCGGTGATCAGGCCGCGGCGAACACCTATCCCTATATCCGCTCGCAACAGCCCCAAGCCGCGATCGAACATGAGGCCAGCACCTGTCGGATTTCAGAAGATCAGCTCTTTTATCTTCAAAGCCGAGGCATTGGTTTTGAGGAGGCGGTGTCGATGATGGTGTCTGGCTTCTGTCGGGACGTGTTCAACCAGCTGCCCATGGAGTTTGCTGCTGAAGCCGATAAGTTGCTGGCTCTCAAGCTTGAGGGGTCTGTGGGTTGATCCCCGCACCTTGATTTATTGCACTTTTTTCCTCGTTTTCTCTAAGTGATACGCCCCGACGCCGAGCTTCTTCTCGACATCACTGATCTCCATGCGTCCGTAGAGGATCAGCCGATCTTGAAGGGTGTGAATCTTCAGGTGCGGTCTGGCGAGATCCATGCCGTGATGGGGCGCAACGGCAGTGGTAAAAGCACTCTTTCTAAGGTTCTCGCCGGTCATCCCGCTTACCGCGTGACATCTGGAACTGTGCTTTACCGCGGCGAGAATTTGTTTGAGCTGGAGGCCGAGGAGCGGGCTCGTCTTGGTGTGTTCCTCGGTTTTCAATATCCAGTCGAAATCCCTGGTGTGAGCAACTTGGAGTTTCTGCGGGTTGCCACCAATGCGCGGCGCCTGAAGCGGAACCTCGAGGAGTTGGACACGTTTGATTTTGAAGACCACGTGCAAGAACGCTTGAAGGTGGTTCAGATGGATCCCGCTTTCTTGGAGCGCAGCGTCAACGAAGGCTTTTCTGGTGGCGAGAAAAAGCGCAATGAGATCCTTCAGATGGCATTGCTCGAGCCAGTTGTGGCCATTCTCGATGAAACCGATTCCGGGTTGGATATCGACGCCCTTCGCATCGTTGCTGGTGGTGTGAATCAGTTGGCCAATGCAGACAACGCCACGTTGTTAATTACCCACTACCAACGCTTGCTTGATGAAATAACCCCGGACTATGTCCACGTGATGGCATCGGGTCGCATCCTTCGGACTGGAGGCCGAGAGTTGGCACTGGAGCTAGAGCAAACCGGTTACGACTGGGTGGATAAAGAGCTCGCAGCCCAGGGAGTGGCCTAATCATGGCTGTGTCCACCAGCGAACATGTGCTGGCACCGGTTCAGCAACGCGGTCAGGACGCGCTTAGTCGTCTGGGCTTGCCGACGCGGAAAGATGAAGCCTGGCGCCTTACCAACCTGAGCCGACTGGAAGCTGTGGCTCGGATGCCAATCAGCAGCGTGGCCACAGCGTCAGATGCCCCGCCTCGTATGGATGGCGTTGTGCGCTTGGTGCTTGATGGAGTCAATGACCCACTGGAGGGTGTGACCTTGCCGGATGGCCTTACGCCCCTTGATACAAAGGAGCTGGAGCTTGCCCTTGGCCATAGTCTCGATCGTTGTGGATGGTCCGACGATTGGTTGATCGAGTTCAACCATGCGTCCGCCCATCAGCTGTTGGCACTTCGGGTTCGCGGCACGGTTCCTCCGCTGGAACTTGTCGTGGCGGCCGCCTCTGGCCTGATCGCCACACGGGTGTTGCTGGTGGTGGAAGAAAAAGCACAGCTCGAGCTCCTGCAAGTTTTTTCAGGACGGGGTGAAGCGGCCCATAGTCATCTTTTGGAAGTGCATCTCGGCCAAGAAGCGCAGATGAACCACGGTGTTTTGGCTTGTGCCGATGGTGTGGCGTCGTTGTTTGCTCAACTGGCCGTTGAGCAAGAGCCCCGCAGCGCTTACCGCCTCACATCTGTTGTGCAGGGTTGGT
>JADHRU010000004.1 GCA_016777265.1 Synechococcus sp. BS30m-G31 | reverse complement strand
CACCGGCCGAGGTGCCTGATGGCTTAGCCGAATGCCATTCAGCAAAACAAACCAGTGTGATTCGCAGTTGGCTATGGCAAGTCCCGGGCTTCCGCCGCTGGCGCGTCACCCGCTTGGATGCGGGCGAAAGCCTTCAGGTGTTGAATTCTGTGGCCTATCCCGATTACGGCTTTGATCACCCACTCATGGGTGTCGACCTGCTGTGGTTTGGCGCACGACAGAAATTGGTCGCCGTACTGGATTTTCAACCGCTTGTTCAAAACGAGGCCTACTTCGATCGATACTTCGACGGGCTTAAAGCTTTAAATCGTCAATTTCCAGACCTCAATGGCGAAGAGACCATGCGGTCCTTCGATCCAAATCAATATTTCTCCTCTTGGCTGCTGTTTTGTCGTGGCGGAGCGGAACAAGCCCAAACGTCACTTCCACCGGCCTTTAGTGCTTTTCTGAAGGCTTACTGGGAGCTGCATGATGCAGCGATCAACACCCCAGCCACGATCGCCGCGGATGAAGTGAAGCGGTTGCAAGAGAACTACGACGTGTACAGCGCTGAACGGGATCCAGCCCATGGGCTATTCACCAGCCATTTCGGCAAGAACTGGTCTGACCAATTCCTGCATGAGTTTCTCTTTCCTGCATCAAGCCAGTCATGACAACCACACGACTCAGCAGCACTGATTCCGTCAACATTCCAGGCTGGGGGTGGCAACCATTTCTGGAGGATGCCGTTCAGGCCCTTCAACCGCTGAATCTTGAGCCTTACCCAGTGGCTGACGACTTTTTATACAAACAGGATCAAACGGGCTCAAAGGCAAAACCAGTCACCGTGACCACGGCGACCTGGGCATGCAAAACAGACAAATTTCGTCAGGTAAGAGCTGCCTGTGTTTATGGAGGAGCTGCAGCATCAGTTCTGAATTTCGTCATCAATCCCTCGGCAAGGTTTGACCTGCCATTTTTTGGCGGAGATCTCGTCACGCTGCCATCGGGGCATCTTCTCGCCCTCGATCTTCAGCCTGCCGATAAATCCGATCCAATCCATACCCAGCATGTATGGGACAAATTGATCCCGATTTTTGAACGTTGGCGATCCAAGCTTCCTGATGGAGGTCCGATCCCTGAAGAAGCTCAGCCTTTCTTCTCTCCAGGCTTTCTCTGGACCCGGTTGCCGTTAGGAGATGAAGGTGAGCATCTCATTAATACTGTCGTTCGCCCAGCCTTCAATGACTATCTCAGCCTTTATCTGGAGTTAACCGAGGCTGCTCAACCCGTCACGGACCAACGCCGCGACCACTTGCTGGCGGGACAGCGGCGCTACACCGATTACCGAGCCGAAAAAGATCCGGCCCGGGGCATGCTCACTCGGTTCCACGGACGTGACTGGACCGAGAAATACATCCATACGGTGCTGTTCGACCTCTGATCGTTTATTGATCCTGGAAAGCCTGCAAAATCCCTGTCTCAGAGAGGGGGTTAAGCATTATGAACAGCAGTCGAAAGGCCCCAGTCCACTTCGAGAGAATGTTTGAAGACCCAGCAGGGACCTTCTCAAGATGTCCTTCTGGTATCTCTGATAACCACTTAGACGCCGCCAAGAGGAGTTCAAAATGTTCGACGCCTTCACCAAGGTTGTCGCCCAGGCCGATGCCCGGGGACAGTTCATCAGCACCAGTGAAATTGATGCTCTTGCCGCCGTCGTCTCGGATAGCAACAAGCGTTTAGACGCTGTGAGTCGTATTTCCAGCAATGCATCGACCATCGTTGCCAATGCTGCTCGTCAGTTGTTTGCTCAACAGCCTGCACTGATCGCTCCAGGTGGCAACGCCTATACCTCCCGTCGGATGGCTGCTTGCCTTCGCGACATGGAAATCATCCTTCGCTACGTCACTTACTCAGTGTTCACCGGTGATGCTTCCGTGATGGAAGACCGCTGCCTGAATGGCCTGCGCGAGACCTACCTGGCTCTCGGAACTCCAGGTGCATCCGTCGCATCCGGTGTGAACCTGATGAAAGATGCCGCCCTTGGGATGGTGAACGACAAAAGTGGCATCACTGCTGGCGACTGCGCCTCACTCAGCAGCGAAATCGGGGTCTACTTCGACCGTGCTGCCGCTTCTGTTGCCTGATTCGGCCCAAGTTTTTCATCTAAATCTATTAACTCCCCATCATGAAAACTCCCCTCACCGAAGCCGTTGCAGCGGCTGATTCCCAGGGCCGTTTCCTTAGCAACACCGAAGTTCAGGCCGCATCTGGTCGTTTTAATCGTGCCAAAGCCAGCCTTGAAGCTGCAAAAGGGCTTACCAGCAAAGCCGAAGCTTTGGTTAACGGTGCAGCGCAAGCTGTTTACTCAAAGTTCCCCTACACCACGCAAATGGATGGGGCTAACTACGCCTCTACTCCAGAAGGCAAAGCCAAGTGCTCCCGTGACGTGGGCTATTACCTGCGCATGATCACTTACTGCCTGGTTGCTGGTGGTACCGGCCCGATGGACGACTACTTGATCGCTGGTCTGAGCGAAATCAATCGCACCTTCGAGCTCTCCCCCTCTTGGTATGTGGAAGCTCTGAAGCACATCAAGGCCAACCACGGTCTTAGCGGCGACGCTGCCACTGAGGCGAACAGCTACATCGACTACGCCGTCAATTCACTGACCTGATCAAATTCAGGTGAATCTGCACACTGCAAGAGCCTCCCAAGGGGGGCTCTTTTTTATTGTCAGAGCGTGGAGGTGCCGAGAGACATGAACGCAACAATCACGCCAACAGTGCAGCGTTTTCTCACCTTGCTATGCGGTGAATACAGCAACCAGCAACAAGCTTTTGATAACCCGCCTCTTTTTGCCCACATCTTTCTGAGATATCGACCACTCGAACATCTCCAACCGGGGTCGATCCTGCTCGAACAAACCTATGCCGTAGATCCAAAGAATCCCTATCGACTTCGCATGATTCGTGCAGAAGAACGAGGCACTGGAGTGATCAAGCTTTGGAACCACACCTTCCGAGATCCCCAACGCTTCGCCTCAGCAACCCATGACGAGGCCTGTCGAAAGGAGATTCAGGACAACGATCTGGTCTGCCTCGACCAATGCCACTACCAAGTCACTGAAAAAGAAGGGGGGTACTACGGCGAGATCGAGCCAGGTTGCCGCTGCATCGTTCATCGCGATGGCAAGGACACCGTCTTGATGAGCAGCTTCACCCTCAAGGGAGAGTCCCTTGAGACACTGGACAGAGGCCATGACCCTCAAACATATGAACGCTGTTGGGGCTCCATTGCAGGCGAATTCCGCTTCCAACGCACAGCCAGTTGGTCGAACGACATTCCCGTAACATGGAGCTGATGCAGCCTCTGAACGAGCAGCAAGTAATCGCCAACCTGAGGCAGCGGGACGATGCATCAGACCGGTATTACGCCGCATGGTGGATAGGAAAAATGCGCAGCCAGCACCCCGAGGCGGTGCCCCTACTGCTGGACACTCTTTCAGCCTTAAATGACGATCCAGTGGATGAGGACGATCGAGGCGTCGCACTCAACGCCATTCGAGCTCTTGGGCTGCTGCTCAATCCAGCAGCGCATGATCCACTCATGCAACTGCTTGGATCAAAGGATTACAGCGTGCGTGAAGAGGCAGCACGAAGCCTGGGCGCCATGAAAACCAAGGAGGCTATTCCTCAGTTGTGCCAACTCTTAAGCGGTGGTCCAGCCGCGGCCGGTCGCGAACAAGTGGGCGCATCCACATTGAAAGAACCCTGTGAAGCGCTTCTCGAAGCCTTGGGAAACATCGGCGTGAACAACCCAGACGTTGTCGCTGTGATTACACCGTTCTCCGCTCACCCTCGCCCTTTGGTTCGCGCCGCGGCCTGCCGTGCCCTACTGCAGCTCATGAAGGAGCAACGCTGGGCGAATGAGTTGGAACAACTGCTTCAACATCCTGAGCCACTGGTTCGGCGTGGAGTGTTGTTGGATCTTGGAGCCAGCGGATGGACAGCAGCCCTCCCAGCCATCGAAGACGCCAGCGTTGAAGCCAGTCTGAAGTTGGTGGCATTGCGCGGCTTAGCCGAACAAAGCGACGACATCAAGGTGCTCGATGTGATGGACCGACTGCTCTGATGACAGCGTCTGATCTTCAGAAGGCCGTGCTTGCGTTGGACCGCGCAACGATGACCTCGGAACTTGTCAAAGCCACGCAAACCCTTTGTGGCCTACGGAATCTTGAAGCAGCTCCAACGTTGATCAAGGTGCTTGGCTTCAACAATCCTGCGGTAGGAGCCGTCGCAACCCAAGGACTGATCGCCCTCGGCCGTGATGTTGTCCCGACCCTGTTGGTGAGTCTGGATGTTGGCAATTACGGCGCAAGAGCCTGGGTGATCCGGGCCATCGCCACGCTGCGAGATCCTCGCGGACTCGATCTGCTGGAGCATGCACTCAAAGCCGACATCGCACCCAGCGTTCGGCGCTCCGCCACCCGTGGGCTGGCCGAGATGGAGCTCGAAGGTCCAAGCTTCTTCAGGGATTTCTCAAGGTGTTGTGAGGCCCTGTTCAAAGCCGCCGCTGATGATGAATGGATCGTGCGTTATGCCGCGGCCTTCGGCCTTGAGCAACGGTTCTGCCAAAACTCAACAGACACTGGGCTGAGAATGCAAGCCATCGCCCATTTGGAACAACTCAGTTCAACTTCAGAGGCTGTCAAGGTGGTGCAACAGCGGGCAAAGCTCGCCTTGCAACGTCTTCAAGCCGAATGACCAAGACCATTCTCTTCGTCTGCCTCGGGAACATTTGCCGATCTCCCGCGGCCGAAGGGGTCTTTCTGCACTTGCTCGCCGAGCGCAACCTCACCGATCAATTTGTGGCGGATTCGGCCGGAACAGGCGGATGGCATGTGGGGAACCCAGCAGATCGCCGCATGCAGGCAGCAGCCAATCGCCGAGGGATTCAGTTACCTAGTCGAGCCCGACAGATCAGTCTTGACGACCTGGTGGATTTCGATCTCGTGCTCACCATGGACGATGCGAACTTGTCAGCGGTTCGAAGCCTGTCCGATGAGATGGGCGGCCGTGCCACAGCGGACGTGAAGCCAATGCTGAGTTTTGCTCGAAACTTCACTGAAACCGAAGTCCCAGACCCGTACTACGGCGGCGAAGCCGGTTTCGAGCACGTTCTCGACTTACTCGAAGACTCCTGTTCTGCGTTACTTGATGAACTCACCGCTGGGGAGTAGGCCAAGCCTCCTCGGCCACCCGTTCCCGAAACAGTCGCACCAAAGCTTCAATCACAGCATCAATGTCCATGCCATCCGTCACAAGCTCAATGGCATCATCAGCCTGCATCAGAGGTGCTTCCTCTCGAGTGCTATCAAGACGATCCCTCTCCGCGATCTGAGCTTCTAACTCCGCCCGCTCGGGCACCACAAACCCGCGTTGTTCTAGGTCCAAAGCACGACGTCGAGCCCGCTCAGCAACGGTGGCCGTCAAAAAAACTTTGAGGTCAGCGTCGGGGAAAACAGCAGTCCCGATATCCCGACCTTCTGCCACTAAGCCCCCCTTCGAGCCCATCGCTTTCTGCTGCACCGTCAAGGCTTGACGCACACAACGGTGAGCTGCGACAGCAGATACCGATGCTGTGACATCTGGAGAGCGAATGGCTGTGCTCACGTCTTCTCCGTTCACAAGAACCTGCTGAACCCCACCGGGTAAGGACTGCAGCTGCACATCCAACGCGTTAAGCAGAGGTTCGATCGCCCCGCCATCCGATGGGTCAACTCCACGCTGCTGAACCAGCCAAGTCACCGAGCGATACATCGCCCCCGTGTCGAGATACACGAGCCCTAAGCGTTCAGCAAACGCCCGTGTGACCGTACTTTTTCCAGCTCCAGCCGGACCGTCAATAGCAACGAGAGGCTGGCGAGTCATCAAAAACGCATGATCAATCAATCGCGTTGACCCACAACACACAGCTGCTGCAAGCAGTGAGATTGCTTTCCCATGCCCACAGGGTTGAAGCGTGCAGGGGTCAACGCGTTGAACGTATTCCACATCAAAGCCTGCATCACACAGTGTTCGACGTATGGATGGCACCGGATCAAATCCAGCTCCCAAAGCAGCACTTAATGCCCTTGGCAACGCCGCAGCCATCCTTCGTTGATCAGCAGAGAGATATTGATTCCTGGAACTCAAGGCCAGTCCATCAGCCTCCCGAACTGTGGCGACACCTTGAACAGTCACCGGTAATGCCAAATGGGCGACTAACCAGCGAAGAATGACGAGCTGCTGCCAGTCCTTTTCGCCGAGCCAAAGCTGGCGGGGACGAACCAGGTCCAACAATCTGGCCACAACGGCAACAACCCCATCGAAGTGTCCCGGTCGCATGGCTCCACAGAGGTGCTCCTGCAGAGCCAATGGAACTTGAAGCCTTGGTGGATGGCTCTCAAGACCATGCGGATAGATCTGTTCAATCGAAGGTGCCCAAAGAGCTGCAGCACCCCATCGCTCTGCCAAAACCAAATCTGACTCGAGGCTGCGGGGATATTGGTCCAAGTCCTCATTAGGACCAAACTGCAAAGGATTAACGAACACACTCACCAACACTGGTCCCATCAAGGACGCGGAGCGGATCACAGTTCCATGCCCAGCATGGAGAGCACCCATCGTGGGCACAAATTGAAGATCACCCTGCTGAGCCGTGATCCAAGCGTTGAGTTGAGTCGTGTTGCGTAGGAGAGGAAAACTCAGCGCAGCACCTCGAGCCGAACTTGAGCAATACCAGAGGCGGTTAAACCAAGACTGCTGGCGGCTCCATGGCCCAGATCAATCACCCGGTGGTGCACAAAGGGGCCACGATCATTAATCCGAATCACCTCTGAGCGCCCATTCCACAAATTGGTGACTCGCACTTTGGTCCCAAACGGCAAAGTTCGATGGGCAGCCGTCATGGTGCCCGGCTGATACAACTCACCATTGGCCGTGCGGTTCCCAAAAAATCCTGGTCCGTACCAACTGGCTTCGCCCGTAATAACGCGGACGACCGATGGCACCGTCTTGATCTTTGGCGGCGGTACCACCGTCATGGCAGGAGCCGTGTCTTGAGCTTCGTCCACATCTGACGGACTCAAGGTGGCCTTCACAGGTGCCGAAGGGATGACGACAGGCGGTGCCACCAAATTGATGGGATCAATGGGGTCAGCAAGACCCTGATCCAAAAAATCAGCTGCATCGACAGGGAGAAGCGTTGCGCTGCCAGAGATCGCTCCACAAATCACAAGCAGCGTGAAAGGAACTCGCATGTCGGTCAAACCAACCAAATCCTGAGCCGAACGATTCGGCATCCGAATTCAGAAGGCTTTCAAAATCGAACGGTGCCGAAACCTACTCAAAAACCTCGGGATCTATCAGCTGGAACCATTCCCTGCCTCAGCGCAGCCACGACGAAGCCGCAGCACCTCCAATGGCCTCAAGCACTGAACAAACACCCGACAGGAGCCCCCAACGATGGATAAGCGGAAGACGTTGCTCACATAAGCAGGCATGATCAGCTTGCGGACGCCTGCCCGCCCGGCACACGGCCTTAGCGCCGGGGCAGGATCATGAAACCGGATCTATTCCATGGATTACAAAAGCGCAGGTGTTGATGTAGAGGCTGGACGTGCTTTTGTTCAGCGCATCAAAGCGTCGGTCGAGGCCACCCACCGCCCAGAAGTTGTGGGAGGACTCGGCGGATTTGGCGGGTTAATGCGACTTCCAACAGGCCTGCGCAAGCCACTCCTTGTTTCCGGAACTGACGGCGTCGGCACCAAGCTGGAGCTCGCCCAAAATCATCACTGCCATCACGGGGTAGGCATTGATCTTGTGGCGATGTGCGTGAACGACGTCATCACCTCTGGAGCCGCTCCTTTATTTTTCCTCGACTACATGGCTACTGGCGCCCTGAGCCCAAGCGCCATGGCGGAAGTGGTCGAGGGAATTGCGGATGGATGCCGTCAGAGCGGTTGCGCACTCTTAGGAGGCGAAACCGCTGAAATGCCAGGGTTCTACCCCCAAGGGAGGTACGACCTCGCCGGCTTCTGCGTTGCCGTCGTCGAAGAAGACGACCTGATCGATGGTCGAGCCATTTCCCCCGGAGATCGAATCATCGGCATCGCCAGCAGTGGCGTGCACAGCAACGGATTCAGCCTCGTCAGGAAGGTCCTAGAAACAGCAAGCATTAACGAAACCACTCGATACGGCGCAGAAGAGCGACACCTCATCAACGATCTTCTGGCTCCGACAACCCTCTACGCCTCGCTGATTGAACAACTACTCAGCAACGCCATCGAGATTCACGGCATGGCCCACATCACTGGCGGGGGACTACCTGAAAATTTGCCTCGCTGTCTTCCAGAGAACACGATGGCCAAAGTCGAGGCTGAAGCATGGCCTCGACCTGCTCTATTTCAGTGGCTTCAATCCGCGGGTGCCATTCCAGAACGTGATCTATGGCATACGTTCAACATGGGGATCGGGTTCTGCATCGTGGTGCCAAGAGAAGCGGAACAATCCGCACTGGATGCCTGCCGTCGGAACAACCACCAGGCATGGGTCATTGGTGAAGTCCTCAATCGCCCGACGGGGGACAGTTCGGCCTTACAAGGACTCCCCAGCTGATTACATCAGTTTCCAACCTGGTTGGATTTCGACTCTCGGCGCCTCAATCGTGTCAATAATATTGAGTGAGCACATCGGGCAATGTTCCGATAGCAACGCCGATACATTGTTTTGGTTCTATGGCATTTGATAAACCACAACGCCTTACACGGCGTCGTTCATCGGCAGGGCCCGTACCTCCTAGACGCCCCCTTGAGCCCAGCCACGGTCATCGGCAGAGTGCTCGTCCAACGTTTTTAACGCTTCGGGACCACGGAAAAGTTTTTGTGGCAGACATGCCGCATTTATCTGACGGCCAGTTATCCCATATCCACAAGGAAGCCGACGAAGTTTTCACTAGCCTTGAACGTCGAATTCAAGAGCTGGAACAAGAGCTGAGTCATAGTCCGCAAGACCGGGACACGTTGATTAAAGCGTCGACAAAACGCGATGTGACCCGACGTTTTTTACGCGCCATCCAGGAGGAGCAGGAGCAACGGCGTAATAACCCTGCCATCCGAAATGCAGCAGGTGAATCACTCCCCCGCACCTTTCTGGAAGTGGCCCGTCACCGCTTACCGGGTGCCACTTTCGATTCATTGCTACAAGAGGCGCTGACAGCATGCGAACAACAGCAAGCGGCAGCTTCAGCTGCCGCGGAAGCTGCAGTAGCTGAGATTGCAGCAACCGAAAAGGTGGTTCCCATTCGAAGCGACAGCCTGCCAGTGGTTGTTAGTCCAGCGCCTGAATCAGTGTCTGAAGCCTGAACCAAAACCTCAACGGCTTTGAAATGGATTAGAGGGCATGCGTGCGATGCAGCGTTCTCTTGCTTGGTTAAGGACACTGCACTCAGACTCCGACAACTGCCAGGTCAGAGCGGCCGCCACATCCATGGCTTGGCTGGGTGTCCGAATTCCAGGAATTGGCGTTGTCCCAGTGGCTCGACACCAATTCAATGCCACCTGAACCATCGAGGCACCACGTTCAGTAGCGATAGCCAGCAGCAGCTGCCTGATCTCAAGGCTCTCAGGCAAGAGTCGGCGAAACAATCGTTGTCGCACCCAGGTGGATGGCCGAGGCGCCTCAGCCGGAGCACAGCTCAGCACTCCAAAGGCCAAGGGGCTATAGGCCAAAACCTCAATATCCAGCGACTGAGCGAGATCCAATACTTCCTGCGCTTGGGCTAACCCCGGAGACAACAACGACCATTGAATCTGCACACTCCGCAGCTTGACCCCTCGTTCCATTAGCCGGGCCTGCATCCAACGCAAACGGCGAGGCCCCACATTCGATACCCCCAGCTCGTCCACTTGCTGAGCCTGAACCAGATCGGCCAAACCATCCAAAAGTGCCGCTTCCTGCCAGGGCGCATACCGCGCTGTACTCCAGTGCAATTGCACCCGCTTCAGATGACCACCTAATCGCTTTTGACTGGCATCAAAGGCGCGATGGAATCCCCTTCTGCCCAGGCGCCAAGGGAACGGCGCCAACTTGGTCGCCACGACTAATTGGGAGCGACGCGAGGCCGGCAGGGCATCAATAAAGCCGCCGAGCAGGCTCTCGCTGCGGCCATTCAAGCGACCCGTGCCATAGGAATCGGCTGTATCGATGAGGTTGAGCCCTGAGCTGAGAGCCTGGCGAAACGTTGCAGCTAGGCGCCCATCGTCCGTCTTTGAGTCATACCCCCACACAAATTCATTACCCCAGGCCCAAGTTCCAAAACCGATGCTGTTCAACCGGCACGGGCCTCTGCCAGCCATGATCAACTCCCTGAATCAGATTTTCGATGCCTGACCGCAAAGCGTCGGAATCATCTCCGTGCCTCTCAACCCAAACTTCGAATGAACCTGAGCCTATTGAGGTCGAACGAATTCTTTGCAACCATTGTCGTCGAACAGCAACCAATGGAATTCGCTGTTTGGGTATGTGCGTCGCCGACAACGACTACTAATTAACAGAATGCCGTCGAGGCCAACAACACGATCGAAGCGATCATGATCCGTGTACTTCCCATAGAGATTTGGGAGACTGGAGCCAATGAAACGGTGCTCCGCCGTTAAACCGCTTGTGGCGTCGCACCAAAGATCACTAAAACAGCAGACCTTATGGCTGGGTCGGTCGATCTTGAAAAAGGCGGCACCCAGATTCGAACTGGGGATAAAGGATTTGCAATCCTCTGCCTTACCACTTGGCCATGCCGCCGCAGGGGAACGTCTACTCCCTCAAAGCGATCGTATCAGCCATGGTTCAACGACACTTCTCGTGGTCTGCAATGGCCATGGGGAAGATCTCATCGCCCTGCGCATTCTGGAGGCGGTCCATCGGCGCAATCCTCAACTTTCGTTGGAAGTCATGCCTCTGGTGGGGCAGGGGAGAGCCTTTGAAGCAGCAGTGAAAGCGGGTTGGCTACAGCAAATTGGCCCAACAGCAAATCTGCCAAGTGGAGGATTTAGCAACCAAAGTTTGCGGGGCATGCTCAGGGACATTGGAGCGGGATTACCTCTGCTGAGTTGGAGTCAATGGCGACTGGTTCAACGGCGGGCTCGCCAAGGACGCTTTTTTGTCGCCATTGGAGATCTTTTACCGCTGCTGATGGCCTGGGCCAGTGGCGCAGGCTTCGGATTCATTGGGACCCCAAAAAGCGATTACACGTGGCGCAGTGGTCCTGGCCGAGACCTGAGCGATCGATATCACCGACTGAAAGGCAGTGAATGGGATCCATGGGAATGGATGTTGATGCGCTCCAAGCGTTGCCAGTGGGTCGCCATGCGAGATCCACTCACCGCCCGAGGACTCCGTCGCCATCGGGTTGCCGCCAAAGCGCTCGGTAATCCAATGATGGATGGCATCCAACGGCGAACGATTCCTAAAGCACTCGAACGTTGCCGAAGAGTGCTTGTGTTGTGTGGAAGCCGAATGCCAGAAGCCCAAGCCAATTTCGATCGTCTGCTGAACGCCATCAGCCTTGTGCAATCCCCGGTACCGATGGGCGTTCTCGTTGCAGCGGGAGCCGAACCCACAGTGGAAGGTTTTCAACGAAGTTTGGAACAGCAAGGCTTCAGGCGAAGTTTGCCTCCATCCGATCAACTCAGCGCAGAAAGCTGTTGGGTTAAGGGCCCTTGCATGCTGCTCATTGGACGTCGCTGTTTTGACACCTGGAGCGGCTGGGCTGAAGTGGGTCTGGCCACGGCTGGAACGGCAACAGAACAACTGGTTGGCATTGGTATTCCAGCCCTTTCATTGCCGGGCCCTGGCCCTCAATTCAAGGCAAGTTTTGCGCGTCGGCAAAGTCGATTGCTGGGGGGCTCAGTTCAGCCTTGTTCAACCCCGATTGCGCTGGCATCTGCCCTTGAACGTCTTCTGGCAGACGCAGATTTACGGCGGAAGCTGGGACGGATCGGCCAACAGCGCATGGGACCATCGGGAGGGAGTGATCGGATCGCACAGCTGATCCTTAACCACCTGCACTGATACTGAGGAGCTCGAGACAAGCGCGATGGCTTCGATTCAAGATCCCTTGTACGTGAAACTCTGCGCCCAACTCGCCAGCAAACTGAGCATTAGCTTGGCCAGTGCCCGCCGCCAAGTGGATCAAGCTGCCGCCAAAGATGGTAAGCGTGATGTTGAAGCGAAAAAGTTGCTCGTGCAGTCGATGTTGGATGCCCTTGATCAAGGGGACAGCGACCATGCCGCGACCCTTAACGAGCTGCTGAAAGACAGCGAGGGCGACAGTAATTTCATCCTTGAGGATTAACCACCAGGAGGATTAACCACCCGACCGAGCTCAATGCTCAAAGGTTTGGTTAAAACGCATCCGGTCCAATTCAGCCATCACGGGAATACAGGCAAAACAACGTTGGGCCAACTCCCAACGTCCCTCCCGACGCAGCATCGTTTCCAGCTGGTTCCTCGCAGGAATGAGATAACGCACATCATTGGCGGCATAGGCGAGCTGCACATCAGTGAGCTCATCCACCCGTCCCCAGTCACTGCTTTGAGCTCCCTTATCGAGCTCGACGCCCACCAGCTCCATCACCAGATCCTTCAGGCCATGTCGGGGGGTGTATGTCCGCCCCAAGCGGCTGCCCACCTTGGTGCAAAACAAAGGTTGAACGGCAATATCGAGCCCAGCCGCAAGGGCAGCCACATCGAAACGGGCGAAGTGAAACACCTTCTCCACCGATGGGGCCTCAAACAGACGCTGAAGGTTTGGGGCACTGGATTGCCCCAAACCGATGCGCACACACGCGACACGATCTTGTGCATCAGCGATCTGAACCAAGCAGAGGCGGTCGCGACCATGAATCAATCCCATGGCTTCGGTATCCACCGCAAGACAAGGCGTCTGGAGGTACTGCTCCGTCCAAGATGCGTCCAAGTCCGCGTCGAACACGGCGAACTCAGCAGGAATGGAAGGAGAACCGGCCATAGACCCAACAGATGAATCAGCCCAGTCTCGCCGGCCGAGACCCGAAAATCCAACGCAATCCCTCTTGAAACTCAAAATGAGATCGACTTTGATGGGAGAAGTGTGCTCCTCGTCGTGTTCTCTCGTCGCAAGCCATCACGCACCTGCCTCGCAGACATCGAACAGTATTTTCATCAGCCACCACCACAGTTCCTCGACTTGGAGCTCGCGGTGTGTTGGATTTTGGAATGCCTTTTAAAGGACGACAGTTACCCGTCCTGCCTCCTCCAGAAGCTGATCCAAGCCGAACCCCAATTACGGCTGTCTGAGACTGTGCTTCAACAGGCTTTGGACTTCCTAGAGCAACAAGGATCGATCAGCAGTTACACCCAACGCTGTCCATCCAGGGGGCGCCCACGCCGGATGTTGCACTTGCAAGACGAAGCCCGCTGCGAAGCAGAACGTCTGATGGCTCCATGGCGGACATGGCTGACGTCCCATCGATTCGCGCTGAACTGAATCGAAACACGCCCCTTCGAAACGCTGCCTCTTAGAAAGGACCCATTGATTAAGGGGGATCCATGCCGCTGGGCTTCCAGTCCATCCTGCTGCTCACGATCCTCCTGGCCATTGGTCTGGTGTTTTTCTTGCGTGCTGCCAGCAAGGACCGCACAACTGTGGTGGACATCACCTCACCGCAAGCTCCACTGGCCGTACTGGAAGGAATCAGCAGCTGGCTGGAACAACGTGGCTGGAACCGCGACGGAGGCGACGCAGAGCGACAGGTTCTGCGCTTTCAAGGACAAGTGGCGTCAAGCCAACCCCTCGCAGTCTTGCTATCCGTCCTTGGCAGCATCGGCTCAGCTTGCTTCGGATTAGTTCTGCAGCACCTAGCGCCACAACTGGCCTGGTGGTCTCTGCTACCGCTCATAGGGCTGGGCCCCCTCGCAGGCGTGATCTACAGCAGCCGCGCCGCTCGCACCGAAACCTTGGAGCTACGTCTGCTGGATGCACCAGCCCGAGGAGGAAGCGCCTTGAGGCTGCGAGCCCACCGCGATGAATTAATTGCAATCGAACTCGAGCTTGCCGAATCGCTCCAACTTGCCAGCGATGGTTCCCTGCTGACATCACCCATCTGAACCATGCCTTTCCCGAACTGGATGCGTCGCACACCCATCACTGTTCCGCTGTCCATCGGCGTACTGACCTTCACGGGGATGGTCTGTCATCAGGCATACAGCCAACAAGATTGGCTTCCCGTGGCGAAGCCTGTAACCCCACAAAGCCTTGGATCCGATCTCAAACACTGCCCGCCAGCAGCGAACCCGGATCCCTTGCTGGGCCGCCGCACCAAAGAGTCCGGACGGTGGGTCGGCCAAGGCGCAGTTCCATCAACCATCCCGATCGTGGTGATGGCAGGCCATGCCGACTCTCAAAACCTGGGTAGTGCTGGAACGCCCGGCTATGCCGTAGACGTCCGCAAACAGCCGCCGATGGACGGCGCCATGCGTGACGAGCTCTACTGGAATCTGCAAGTGCAAAGCGCCGTGGTGCGCCTCGGGCAGAAGCGAGGTCTGAACATCACGTCGTATGTCCCACCCTTGCTCACCATCCGAGATGACAACGACCCAAGAACGAATTGGTCGCAAGCTCGCGTTCGCTCCAGCAAGGGGCACTACATCCTCGAAATTCACTTCGACGCTTACAGCCCCTATGGCTTCGGTTCTGGACTCATCCCCGCCATTAATCGCCCACTGAACCAGCTCGATGAGTCCATCGCCCAGTCATTTGGACGCTTCCCAAAATTATTTCGCGGCGGCCTCGGGGGTCCTCGGCGGGGGATCGGCATTCTTGAAATTGGAATGCTCGAACCCCCTTTGGAGCAAAAACTGCGCGATCCAGCCACACGAGCCCAGACGGTTGAATGCCTGGGGTTACGGGTCGTTAACGCTCTTGTGAAGGGGGTTAGTTGATCGCCTGGTGAGGCCGGCAACGATCCTCAAGCGATGGATCGCCCAACCAATCTTGAGGAGTGGTGAACAAGTCCGTTAGGAGGGCTTCGCGAGAGCCCGCCTCAGCGGTGTATCCATACTCCCAACGCACCAGTGGCGGCAACGACATCAGGATCGATTCAGTACGACCGTTGGTTTGGAGTCCAAAAATCGTGCCGCGATCCCACACCAGGTTGAACTCCACATAGCGGCCACGGCGATAGAGCTGAAAATCCCGTTCGCGATCGCAATAGGCCGTCGCATGGCGCTTTTCGACAATTGGTGCGTAGGACGGCAAAAAAGCTCTGCCATTGGCCTGGCCCAGGCTGAACAGTTGTTCCCAACCCAGCGGAGTTGCACCAAGTTCCGATGAAACCTTGGCTGCTGCCCCTGACGGATCCTGCCCTTTGTAGATCGTTCCCCTCGAATCCTGGTAGTCGTAAAAAATTCCACCAACACCGCGAGTTTCACCTCGATGTTTTAAGTAAAAGTATTCATCACACCAGGGCTTAAACACCTTGTGCAGGTTGGGATGCACTGAATTACAGGCCTGTTGATGGGTGCGATGGAAGTGACGGGCATCGTCGAGGAAGGGGTAATACGGCGTGAGATCCGCTCCGCCTCCAAACCACCAAACCGGACCCGCCTCGAAGTATCGGTAATTGAGGTGCACCGTCGGGATATAGGGATTACGGGGATGCAGCACCATCGACGTACCGGTTGCAAACCAGTGATGTCCCTTGGCTTCTGGCCGTTGTTTCAGGATTGAAGGTGGCAATTCATTCCCCTGGACCTCAGAGAAATTCACACCCCCCTGCTCAAACACCCGCCCTTCGCGCATCACACGTGAACGGCCACCGCCCCCCTCAGGACGAACCCAGCTTTCTTCTTGGAATCGACCCTCTCCATCCAGGGCCTCAAGACCTGCACAGATTTCATCCTGCAATCCCATCACCATCGAACGGGCCCGATCCCGCGAATCTGTGGGTGGCAGTTCCAACTGGGGCGTGGATTGATCGGTCTCCTGGCGTCCGAGAACGCGGCGAATCAGAGAGCGGACCATTCCTTAAAAATGAAACCAGTGAAAAAACTTAAACAGGTCAGACCAGACCCCGACAAGACACCGTGAGGGTCTGTCATGGGAACCCCCCTAGAATTTGACCCTGATCAGAGCAACAGATGACATCGGCCGAGCAGGCGACCAAGGCTCTCGAACAGATCAAAGATTCTGGAAGCGGCAGAACGACACTGGAACTTGGCTGGATTGATCAGGTCCGTATATCTCCTCCAAGGGCAGTCTTTCGGCTCAACCTTCCTGGATTCGCCCAGAGTCAGCGTGAACGCATTGCCTCGGAAGCTCGCGCACTCTTGATGGGCCTTGACGGGATCAACGACGTCCAAATTGAAGTAGGTCAAGCGCCCGCCCCCAGCCAAGGCAGCATCGGCCAAGCGGGCCACGGTCAACCAGCTGAGCGCCAATCCATCCCAGGCGTTCGTCAGGTCATCGCAGTCAGTAGCGGCAAAGGGGGCGTTGGCAAAAGCACTGTGGCCGTCAATCTCGCCTGCGCCTTATCCCAACAAGGATTGAAAGTTGGGCTTTTGGATGCAGATATCTACGGCCCCAACGCTCCCACCATGCTGGGGGTCGCCAACCAAACACCTGAAGTCATCGGCAGCGGAGACACCCAAAGGATTAAGCCGATTGAGAGTTGTGGCATCGCCATGGTGTCTATGGGGCTCCTCATCGATGAACATCAGCCCGTTATTTGGCGGGGTCCCATGCTGAATGGCATCATCCGCCAGTTTCTGTATCAGACGGAATGGGGTGAACGGGATGTTTTGGTTGTGGACCTTCCTCCAGGCACGGGTGACGCGCAACTCTCCCTAGCTCAAGCGGTCCCGATGGCAGGCGTCATCATTGTGACGACGCCTCAACTGGTGTCGTTACAAGATGCCCGCCGAGGCTTAGCGATGTTTCGACAACTGGGGATCCCAATTCTTGGTGTTGTTGAAAACATGAGCGCATTCATTCCCCCCGACATGCCCGATCGCCGATATGCCCTATTTGGGAGCGGCGGCGGCCGTCGTCTTGCCGACGACTATGACGTGCCGTTATTGGCCCAAGTCCCGATGGAGATGCCAGTCCAGGAAGGCGGTGACAGCGGCAGCCCAATTGTGATCAGCCGCAACAGCTCTGTGAGTGCTAAGGAATTTTCTGCTCTTGCCGAACGGGTTCAGCAACAGGTCGCTACAACGGCCTGAGCATGTTCGCCAGGAAGCACCGCCATAAACCTCACCCGGAATGGATTCTCTGGGGGTTACCGATCAGCATGGTCGCCATCGCTGGTCTTCTGATTGCAAGCACCCAGCGCCAAGCGGACTACGCAGACTGGTACCACCACTGGATTACGGCGGCCGTTGGCGTTGGCGTTGCCCTGATCCTGGAACGGCTACCGCTGCAACGCCTCAAACCATTTCTCATTCCAGTCTTCGGACTCACCGTGGCCAGCCTTGTTGCTGTACGCCTCATTGGCACAACCGCTCTTGGCGCCCAACGCTGGATCAGCATTGGAGGACTACATGTTCAACCTTCGGAATTCGCCAAAATTGCGGCGATTCTGTTGCTCGCTGCTGTGCTCTCGAGGTATCCAGTGGAGCGACCGGTTGATGTCTTACGCCCGCTTGGGGTGATCTCGATTCCGTGGCTACTGGTCTTCATCCAGCCCGATCTCGGCACCTCCCTTGTTTTCGGAGCACTGATGCTGACGATGCTCTATTGGTCTGGGATGCCAATTGAGTGGGTGGTTTTGCTCTTGTCCCCGCTCGTTACAGCACTTTTGGCGGGCATTTTCCCCTGGGCGATGGTCCTATGGATTCCGTTGATGGCACTGCTGGCCTATCGATCGTTGCCCTGGAAACGCGTCGCTGCCACCATCACGATGGCGATCCATGGATCCATGGCCATCGTGACGCCATGGCTCTGGATGCACGGATTAAAGGACTATCAACGCGACAGGCTCGTGCTGTTCCTTGATCCAAGCCAAGATCCCTTGGGTGGTGGATACCACCTCCTGCAAAGCACCGTTGGGATTGGATCTGGAGGTCTGTTCGGGGCAGGACTTTTGCAGGGTCAACTCACAAAACTGAGATTCATACCTGAACAACACACCGATTTCATTTTTAGTGCTCTTGGAGAAGAAACCGGCTTTATCGGATGCCTTCTCGTTGTTCTTGGCTTCGCTTTATTGATGGCACGCCTGCTTCAAGTCGCCAGACATGCCCGCAGTGATTTCGAATCTCTCGTGGTGATTGGCATCGGAACGATGCTGATGTTCCAAGTGGTCGTGAACATCTTCATGACCATCGGTCTGGGTCCTGTGACCGGGATCCCCTTGCCATTCCTGAGCTATGGGCGCTCAGCAATGGTCGTGAATTTCATTTCTCTGGGATTGTGCCTGTCGGTGGTGCGCCAAAGCCGCCGCTCTTTCACTGGCCTCCGTTGAACTCACCCACCTTCACCGACCTGCGGGAGCGACTTGCCGAAGGCATGCACCCGGGACAGTGCGACGAAATCGGCGTTCGTCGTTTGTGGTGGGCTGCCTTGGACACCCTCCAACAGGAACTCATTCGCCTCAAGGTCACCAAAGGCATCTGGCTCGCTGCCCCCCTTCCAGCACTGCATGAACCCCAGCTCCTTCAGCATCTACAGGGATGGGTTTGGGCTCCTGAACATCTCGATCAACTCAGACGCGGGGTGGCCGCACTACCGGCTCGCCTTGGACTCCACATCAAAGGGAGCATGGAAGCCAAAAGCGAGGGGCTTTTCAACTACCAACGCCTTGCCTTGCGCCACAACGATGGCCAAGACCCTGTGTTGTTGGTGATTACACCCAGTTTGCAGGTGGCGTTGGCTCTGTATGGGAAACCGCAGCAACGTCAATTGCTGATGCGCTGCGACCCCACAAGCTTGGGGGATGTCTTGTCCCTGGTCGGACGACGCCTAAAAGAGCAATCTCCAAACGATGCGGAGCAGCTTCATGCCGCCCTGGAAGCCCTGGGGCCACTCCACAGCGATGAACAATTCAAAGAGCGATTTTGGCCCAGCATCGCCGAACGGCTCACCGTGTCTGCGCCTGCGCTGATGCTGCAACCGGTTGTCTCCCCAGAAACAAAACCAGGGAACGCTTCAGACGACCTCAACTTGCTGGAAGCGCTGACCCATGAGGTACGAACGCCACTGGCCACGATCCGCACACTGATCCGCTCATTGGTCCGTCGAAAGGATCTCCCAGACCTGGTGATGAAACGCCTCCAACAAATTGATGTGGAATGCAGCGAACAAATCGATCGATTTGGATTGATTTTCCACGCTGCGGAACTCCAACGTCAGCCCACCGAAGCCAACCTGGCCCGCACCGATCTGGAATCGATCCTTCGCAGCTTGGCGCCGGGATGGAGAGAGCAACTCAAGCGACGCGAGATCAGCCTGAGCCTGGATCTGGATCGCGGCTTACCCACAGTGATGAGTGACTCCCACCGCTTGGAAGCGATGTTGGGTGGATTGATTGATCGGAGCAGCCGCGGCCTTCCTGGAGGAAGCGAATTACAACTTGGCCTTCAAGCTGCTGGAGCTCGCGTCAAGCTTCAACTGCATGTTGTTCTGCCAGGCAGCGCCACGAGCTCAGCCAATGCCTCTCCGGCGAGGGAGGAGCTGGGCACCGTGTTGAGTTGGGATCCAACAACGGGAAGCCTTCAACTCAGTCAAGACGCCACCCGTCAAATGATGGCCAGCCTGGGAGGTCGGTATCAACCCCGTCGAGACCGAGACCTCACCGTCTTTTTTCCCGTCCACAACGACGCCGATTGATCCCCACTCATGGCGTTTGTTCAAGGGTGTGAAGCTTGCTATCGGCCAGCTATTGACGGTCTGATCGCGGTGCTACTTTTCAGGACTATCAGCCTGTCTGGATTTCTCCAACCATGACATCATCGGCGTTGAATGGTCAGCTTCCAAAGCACATCGCTAGCACCGGCGGTTTGCTCAACTCTGCGGAAACAGAAGAGAAGTACGCGATCACATGGACCAGCAATTCTGATCAGGCCTTCGAACTACCCACGGGTGGTGCAGCGATGATGAACTCGGGCGAAAACCTGATGTATTTCTCTCGCAAAGAGCAATGCTTGGCGCTTGGCACCCAATTGCGTACCAAGTTCAAGCCTCGGATCGAGGACTTCAAGATTTACCGCATTTTCCCAGGCGGCGACACCGAATTCCTACACCCCAAAGATGGTGTGTTTTCTGAAAAGGTGAACGAAGGGCGTCCCATGGTCGGCCACAATCCCCGTCGGATTGGTCAGAACACCAACCCATCCACGATCAAATTCAGCGGTCGTAACACCTACGACGCTTAAGCGGTGCAGCGCTTCCCAGGGGCTCTGACTCCTGGGAGAGGGCTGTAATGATGCACGCATGTTCAGACCTGATCGCGACGCCTTTCGCAAGGCTGCAGCCAACGGTGCCAATCTGATTCCATTGGCCCAAAGCTGGCCAGCAGATCTGGAAACACCTCTCACCACCTGGATCAAGGTCGGGGCTAACCATCCCCCCGGAGTGTTGCTGGAATCCGTTGAGGGGGGTGAAACCCTGGGTCGATGGAGTGTGATCGCCTGTGATCCCCTTTGGACAGCATCGGCAAGGGGCAACCAACTCAGCCGGCGGTGGAGAGATGGACGCGAAGACAGCCTTGAAGGGAACCCAATCCAATCCTTACGGACTTGGCTGAACCCATACCAGTGCGTCAATTTGCCCGGGCTACCGCCCCTTGGTCAGATCTACGGGATGTGGGGCTACGAGCTCATCCAATGGATTGAACCCACCGTCCCCGTTCACCCCAGGCTGAGCACCGATCCGCCCGATGGGATCTGGATGATGATGGATGCAATTTTGATCTTCGATCAAGTCAAGCGCCAAATCACTGCAGTGGCCTTCGGTGATCTCACGAGCGGGTCAACAGAGGACGAAGCCTGGCAAAGCGCTACGGACCGGATCGAGCGATTGCGGGAGCGCATGAACACTCCACTTCCAGCAGTGGATCCCTTGCTCTGGGATGCCGATGCTCGCGATCTGCCTGATGTGACCAGCAATCGCAGCCAAGACGAATTTGAAACGGCTGTTCGAACCGCCAAAAGCCACATCGCAGCCGGGGATGTGTTCCAGCTGGTGATCAGCCAGCGACTCGAAGCCCAGGTGCCCCAGAGCCCTTTTGAGCTCTACCGCAGCCTGCGGATGGTGAATCCTTCCCCTTATATGGCGTTCTTTGATTTCGGGGAGTGGCAGCTCATCGGCTCCAGCCCAGAGGTCATGGTGCAAGCGGAGCCCGCCGCCAACGGGATTCAAGCCAGCTTGCGCCCAATCGCGGGGACGCGACCTCGCGGACAAACCCCGCTGGAAGACCGAGAACTCGAAGTGGACCTACTGGCCGACCCCAAAGAACGTGCCGAGCATGTGATGCTCGTCGACCTCGGACGCAATGATCTCGGACGCGTTTGCTTGCCTGGAAGTGTCTCCGTTAAAGACTTGATGGTGATTGAGAAGTACTCCCACGTGATGCACATCGTGAGTGAAGTGGAAGGATGCCTTGCTCCACACCATGACGTTTGGGATCTCCTCATGGCCTCTTTCCCAGCAGGGACAGTCAGCGGCGCTCCAAAAATTCGGGCGATGCAACTCATTCATGCCCTCGAACCCGATGCTCGAGGTCCCTATTCAGGCGTGTACGGCTCCGTTGACTTAGCCGGTGCACTGAATACGGCCATCACGATCCGCACGATGGTCGTGCAACCCAATGGCACTGGAGGCTGTCGCGTGAAAGTTCAAGCTGGGGCGGGGGTGGTAGCCGATTCCAAGCCAACGGCGGAATACGAAGAAACCCTCAACAAAGCCCGCGCCATGCTCACCGCCTTGGCTTGTTTAAATCCGGCGAAATCATGACTTCACCTCTTTTACTCAAAGGCTTTGAAGTCGAGTTGTTCACAGGATTACCCTCCGGCCAGAACGTTGGCGTTGCCAGTGAGGTGGCGGCAGTTCTCGATGATTTCGTCACCGAACCCGACTGTCGCAATGTGGAGTACATCACAGCTCCAATCGCTGATTACCACCAATTAAGTGAAGCTCTCCTTCGACCGCGCCGTCGGCTGAGAACCTGGCTCGCCTCTCGTGATCTCACCTTGCTGCCAGGCAGCACCCTCAGCCTTGGAGACAGCAGCCGCTTTGAACGTTCTGATCCAACGAATTCGTACCACGACTTAATTGAGTCGACCTATGGCACCCGCGTTGTCACCGCAAGCATTCACATCAACCTGGGCATTACTGATCCTGATTGGTTGTTTGCAGCGGTGCGGCTCGTGCGTTGTGAAGCCGCACTCCTGCTAGCGCTCAGTGCCAGCTCACCATTTTTGGATGGACGTTCCACGGGGCATCATTCCCAGCGGTGGCAGCAATTTCCCCTAACACCCGCACAGGTGCCGCTGTTTCTGGATCATCGTCACTACATCGATTGGGTCGAAGCGCAATTGGCTTGCGGAAGCATGCGCAATGAACGGCACTTATGGACGTCCGTCCGACCCAATGGTCCAGCCCGTCCCCATCACTTGAATCGAGTCGAGCTTCGAATTTGCGATCTCGTCACCAACCCCGACGAACTCCTCGCCATGACGGCGTTTCTCGAACTCAGATTGTTGTCTTTACGCGATAACCGTGAACGCCTTGACCCGCTGATTGCCAGTTCCCTCTCGGCGGACAAGCTGGCAAAACTCAGCGATGCCAATGATGCAGCCGTTGCTCACGCCAGCCTCGATGCTGAACTCCACCACTGGAAAGACGGTCAGAGCATTCTCTGCAGGGATTGGATTCAATCACTGATCGACGACGTCACGCCGTTGGCGGCACAACTCAATCTTGAATCAGTCCTCACTCCACTCCATGCGGTTCTCAAGCGCGGGAATCAAGCGATGCGCTGGAGCGCAGCGCATTCAAAGGGTGAGGACATCTCCCAATTGCTTCAAGCTGCAATTGAAGAGATGAAGGAGCAAGAGGTCGAACGCCCCACAGCGCTCCTCTCTTTGGGATGATCATGGAATCCCGAGCAGCGCAGAGTCTTCATGCCCGAGTCCACCGCCTATGCACTCCAAGGGGAACAGCCCAAGGAGAGCGGTGTGACTGCTGGAGCTGGCCGATTGCTGCAGAACCGCTTGGTGCTGGTGGAGGACCTCTGGCAGACGGTTCTACGCAGCGAGTGCCCTCCAGAACAAAGTGCTCGCCTACTACGACTGAAACAGCTGAGTGATCCCGTGGCCCTCGAGGGTCGAGACGGTGAAAGCACCAGCGAAGCAATTATTGAATTGATCCGTGCCATGGATCTTTCAGAAGCGATTACAGCTGCCAGAGCGTTCTCGCTGTATTTCCAGCTGATCAACATCCTTGAACAACGGATCGAAGAGGACAGTTACCTCGACAGCCTGAGCCCCCGCCAATCAGCCGAAGATGGCAGCCGGGAAGCCTTTGACCCCTTTGCTCCTCCCCTAGCAAGTCAGACCGATCCCGCCACCTTCGGTGAGGTCTTTGAACGGCTCCGGCGGATGAATGTGCCGCCAGCCCAAGTCGAAGCCCTACTCCAAGAGCTGGACATCCGGTTGGTCTTTACAGCCCATCCAACGGAGATTGTTCGCCACACCGTCCGTCACAAGCAGCGACGAGTCGCCAACCTTCTCCAGCAACTGCAGTCCGATTCGCCCATGGCGCTGCAAGTCAAGGATGACTTGCGTCAACAACTCGAAGAGGAGATTCGGCTCTGGTGGCGGACCGATGAGCTGCATCAGTTCAAACCAACGGTTCTCGATGAAGTGGATTCAACCCTTCATTACTTCCAGCAAGTGTTGTTCGATGCCATGCCCCAACTACGGCGGCGGCTCACATCAGCACTCCACCGTCATTACCCCGACGTCCAAGTTCCCCAGGCTTCGTTCTGCACCTTTGGATCTTGGGTCGGTTCCGACCGAGATGGCAATCCCTCTGTCACAACGGACATCACTTGGCGGACAGCCTGCTACCAGCGTCAACTCATGCTTGAGCTGTACATCAGCTCGGTGCAAGCGCTACGCAATCAGCTGAGCATTTCCATGCAGTGGAGCCAGGTTGCTCCTGGGTTGCTGGAGTCTTTGGAAATGGATCGGCTGCGTTTCCCAGAAATCTACGAGCGGCGCTCGGCGCGGTACCGACTTGAGCCTTACCGACTGAAGCTGAGCTACATCCTCGAACGGCTGGAGCGCACGCTTAAACGCAACGATCAGCTCTCAGATGCTGGTTGGAAGAGTCCGAAAGATGCCATCCCGACCGATGGAGCGCCTGGCTCAGAAGCTCTGCATTACACCTCTGTCGATCAATTCCGAAACGACTTGGAACTGATTCGCAACAGCTTGATCGGCACTGAACTCACCTGTGAGCAGCTCGACACCCTGCTCCATCAAGTCCATATCTTTGGCTTCTCACTGGCCAGTCTCGATATTCGTCAGGAGAGCACCCGCCATAGCGATGCGATTGATGAGCTCACGCGTTTTCTCGAGTTGCCACAGCCCTACGGCGAGATGGAGGAGTCCACGCGTATGGCCTGGTTGCTGGAAGAGCTCCGTACCCGGCGTCCGTTGATTCCTACGGCAGTTCGCTGGTCAGACACCACCGCGGAGACCATGGCCGTGTTCCGCATGTTGCATCGACTCCAGGAAGAGTTCGGCCAGCGGATCTGCCATTCCTATGTGATCTCGATGAGCCATACGGCCTCCGATCTGTTGGAGGTGTTGCTACTCGCGAAGGAAGCGGGATTAGTGGATCCAGCCGCCCGCAAAGCGTCGCTTCTGGTGGTGCCACTGTTCGAAACGGTGGAGGATTTACAACGTGCTCCAGCAGTCATGGATGAGCTGTTCAATACCCCCCTCTATCGCGACCTACTCCCGATGGTGGGCATCCAGGGCCAGCCCCTACAGGAGCTGATGCTTGGCTACTCCGACAGCAATAAAGACTCAGGATTCCTCTCGAGCAACTGGGAGATTCACCAAGCCCAACTTGCCCTCCAAGAACTTTCGAGCCGGCAGGGCGTTGCTCTTCGCCTCTTTCATGGTCGCGGCGGTTCTGTGAGCCGTGGCGGTGGCCCCGCTTATCAAGCCATCCTTGCCCAGCCCAGTGGAACCCTTCAGGGCCGCATCAAGATCACCGAACAAGGGGAGGTGCTGGCCTCGAAGTACAGCCTGCCGGAGCTCGCCCTTTACAACCTGGAAACAGTCACGACCGCCGTGGTTCAGAACAGCCTGGTGACCAATCAGCTCGATGCGACACCCAGTTGGAACCAACTCATGAGTCGGCTCTCCGCACGCTCCCGAGAGCACTACCGCGCATTGGTGCATGACAACCCCGATTTGGTGGCTTTTTTCCAGCAGGTGACACCTATCGAAGAGATCAGCAAGCTGCAGATTTCCAGTCGACCCGCCCGTCGTAAAACCGGAGCCAAAGATCTTTCGAGCTTGCGAGCGATTCCTTGGGTGTTTGGCTGGACCCAAAGCCGCTTCTTACTCCCCAGTTGGTTTGGCTTTGGCACAGCTTTAGCTGAAGAAGTGAAAGCAGATCCCGATCAACTCGATCTTCTCCGGCGACTTCACCAGCGCTGGCCTTTTTTCCGAACCCTGATTTCCAAGGCAGAGATGACCCTCTCCAAAGTGGATCTCGACTTGGCTCATCACTACATGAACAGCCTTGGAAAACCAGAGCAACGTGAGGCCTTTGAGGCGATTTTTGCCGTGATTGCAACGGAATACGCCTTGACGCGAAAACTGGTTTTGGAAATCACCGGGCAACCCCGTCTACTAGGGGCTGATCAAGGATTGCAGCTCTCCGTAGACCTACGGAATCGCACCATCGTGCCCCTGGGATTCCTCCAAGTTGCGCTGCTCAAACGGTTGCGGGATCAGAACCGTCAGCCCCCGATGAGTGAAAGTCCTGGGGCATTAGAAGACACCCGGACCTACAGCCGCAGCGAATTACTTCGCGGAGCACTGCTCACCCTGAACGGCATTGCTGCTGGCATGCGCAACACCGGTTGAACCTTGCTTCCTTTCCTTCAACAGCCCGCTGTCCCCAAGCTGCCAAGCGGATACAGGCTCGACACCACCACAACCCCTAGCCCAGCGGCCATCAATCGACTGCTGGAATCGTGCCAAGAGACCACCCACGATGAACAACGGTGGCCTCTTGCCCTAGAGCGCAGCCTCTGGCAGATCAGCATTTTTGAAGAAGCTGGAGAAGAACTCGTCGGATTCGTTCGCGCTACAAGCGACTTAGCCCTGAACGCCAATCTCTGGAACCTCGCAGCACGCCCGGGCCCTGATCAACCAGACCTTTACGCCGTTCTTGTGCATCGGGCTCTTCATATTCTGCGCCGCGATTTACCGGGATGCAGCCTGTCCGTGTCTGCACCAGCATCGGCCCTCGAAGCGTTACGCACCAATGGATTTGTGATTGATCCGAATGGGATCCGAGCGATGGGACTCAGGCCGAACTAAGTCGCAAAGTACAAAACACGAGCATGGAGGGACTCGAACCCCCGACCCTCAGAACCGGAATCTGATGCTCTATCCAACTGAGCTACATGCCCACTGATCGGCTGGATGCCGCAGCAGTAGATCGGCCTATAGACCGGTCCATAACAGGTACCTTACCCAAGCACCGCACAATCACCCATCCGGCTTCACAAGCTCCAATTGCAGGGGTTCCGGAACCACTCCGTTCTGCAGCTGGAGCTGACCGAGTCGCGTTTGCTCGTGATTGGGCCCAACGGGATTGGTAAATCCAATCTTCTCGAAGCAGTAGAACTCCTAGGCAGCCTGCGCTCCCATCGCTGCAGCCAGGATCGCGACCTCATTCAATGGGAGGCCCCAATGGCCCTGTTGCGGGCTGAGGTGGGCGATGGCGATCGTTTGGAACTCGAATTACGCCGACGCGGTGGCCGCCAAGCTCGGCGCAACGGCAAGGTGCTGGATCGTCAGCTTGATCTGATTGGCCCACTGCGCTGTATCGGCTTCAGCGCCCTCGATCTAGACCTGGTGCGTGGGGAACCAGCCCTGCGCCGCCAATGGCTCGACCGGGTCGTTCTGCAACTCGAACCTGTCTATGCAGATCTGATCAGCCGGTACAACCGCCTATTGCGGCAGAGAAGTCAGCTGTGGCGTAGCCATCGACAAAACACAGCCGAACGCAGTGGGCTCCTCGATGCCTTCGACGTTCAAATGGCCCTAATCAGCACCCGCATCCATCGACGCCGACGCAGGGCTTTGCACCGCCTTGAACCGATTGCGCAGCGTTGGCAATCGCATCTCAGCAGCGGGAAAGAGCTTCTAGAGCTCCGCTATCAACCGGGAAGTCGATTGGACGGGGAGGAAGCCGAAGAACCCTGGCGGTTGGCGATTGAGGAACAACTCCGCAACCAAAGGGAGGAGGAAGAACGCCTCGGAAACTGCCGAATCGGACCGCATCGCGATGAGATCAACATGGTGCTTGGAGAGAGCCCTGCTCGCCGCTTCGGGTCAGCAGGTCAGCAGCGTTCACTCGTCCTGGGCCTGAAGCTCGCCGAACTCGAATTGGTCAAGGAACTTTGTGGAGAACCACCGCTCCTGCTCCTCGATGACGTCCTCGCTGAACTCGATCCGATCCGTCAGCAACTTCTTTTAGAAGCCGTCGGGAATGATCACCAATGCCTGATTAGTGCCACCCATCTCGATGGTTTTCACGGGGGCTGGCGTCAGGAGGCTCAGATTCTTGGAGAAAACGAACTCGTAGAAGGAATGAAGGTCGGATAGTCTCATCATCTGTTTTTAAATTTTGCCTGATGGAGCAGAGATTGTCTGCCCTGCATCCCCACCCGGGATGGGGGGACACCTCCCTTCAAGCCACCGACATGGTGGGCAAACATTGCATTCTCGAGCTGTATGAATGCGATCCCAGCCGGCTCGACGACGAATCTTTTTTGCGGAACACCATCACAACGGCTGCAAAACGTGCTGGTGCCACGCTGCTCAACTTGATCACCCATCGCTTCGAGCCCCAAGGCGTGACTGGATTGGCCCTATTGGCCGAATCGCACATCTCCATTCACACCTGGCCTGAATCCGGGTATGCGGCTGTTGACGTGTTCACCTGTGGTGACCACACCATGCCCGAACAGGCGTGTGCCGTGCTGAGTGAGGCCTTGCTGGCCAAGCGCCATGCCCTGAAGAGCTTTCTCAGGGAAACGCCTGCGGAAATCGCAACAGGAGTTCGCGAGCCGTCTGCGGTGTCGATCACCCGTTGAACCTGGGTTCAGCCATCACCGATACCGATAACAACCTGACCTGAGGGACGGTTGTTATCGGACCCAGGCTTTCGATTGAGCTTTCCACTCACGAGTCCCTCGAGGTCCAAGCTCACTGAGGTGAAACCAAGGGATTGGAAAAATGCCACAAGTCCTTCACGAGAGGACAAGGCCATTACGGCACTGATCTGGTCCTCTGGGACTTCAATACGTGCAGCAAGGCCATGGCTGCGAACGCGCACACGGTTGAACCCCCGAGCAATCAACCAAGCTTCGGCTTGCCCCACCTGGGTGAGACGTTCCGCTGTTATCCCTTCGCCATAGGGAAATCGAGACGACAAACAAGGTTGAGCAGGCTTATCCCACCAGGGGAAGCCCAGGGCACGAGAAAGCTGGCGAATCGTGGCCTTATCAATGTTCAATTCAGCAAGCGGCGAGCGCACGCCGGCCTGACGCGCGGCATCAATTCCTGGCCTGTGATCCCCGAGATCGTCCAAATTCACACCATCAATCACCAGAGCATCACCAGCGGCCGTTGCAATCGGTTTGAGGTGTCGATGCAATTCCCGTTTGCAGGCAAAGCAGCGATCCACCGGGTTGCTGCTGTAATCGGGATCTTGAAGTTCAGCCGTGGGCAACTCCTGATGACGGATCCCAATCCAACCGGCTTGATGACGCGCTTCTTGCAAAAGGTGTGGCGCTAACGCCGGAGAAACGCCGGTAACCGCAAACGCAGATTCGCCTTTGCACTCGTAAGCAATCGCCGCAACGAGTGTGCTGTCGACCCCGCCTGAATAAGCGATACAAAGCGACGACGACCTATCCATCCAGTGGCGGAGGTCTGCCAGCTGCTGCTCCTGCTTTTTCGGCAATAACTCCTGCAACTGGAACATCAGCAGATGAAAGCGAGCGAGGTCGTTAGGCTCCAACGGTAAGAGCCGGCACCATGCCCCGAAGCATCGGCATTGTTACTGCCGCAGATAGCCGCGAACGCAGCCATGGTCAGCTGCACATCTATGACGGTGAAGGGAAGGGCAAAAGCCAAGCAGCACTCGGAGTTGTACTTAGAACCATCGGCCTTGGGATCTGCGAGCAACGTCGCACCCGTGTGCTGCTGCTTCGGTTTCTGAAAGGGCCCGGACGCGCCTACGACGAAGATGCCGCCATCGAAGCGCTGCAACAGGGTTTCCCGCACTTAATCGACCATCTACGGACGGGCAGAGCCGACCACTTCACAGCAGATCAAGCCACCCGTTTCGATCGTGATGAGGCGCAACGGGGCTGGGTGATTGCCAAGGGCGCGATTGCCAGCGCTCTCTATTCAGTGGTGGTTCTCGACGAACTCAATCCAGTGCTGGAGCTCGGCTTACTGGATATCGATGATGTCGTCCGCACCCTGAACAATCGACCGGAGGGGATGGAAATCATCGTGACCGGACGGGCCGCCCCTGCCGCACTTGTACAAGGCGCCGATCTTCATTCGGAAATGCGGGCCCACCGCCGTCCCGGCATGGAGGGCGACAGGGTGATTCCCCTTAGCGTGAACAGTGGGATCGAGATCTACACCGGAGAGGGGAAAGGCAAATCCACCAGTGCCTTAGGCAAAGCACTGCAGGCCATTGGACGAGGCATCAGCCAAGACAAAAGCCATCGCGTGTTGATTCTGCAGTGGCTGAAAGGTGGCACCGGTTACACCGAAGATGCAGCCATTGCCGCGCTGCGTGAAAGCTATCCCCACTTGGTCGACCATCTGCGATCGGGCCGTGATGCCATCGTCTGGCGCGGGCAACAGGAGCCCATCGACTATGTGGAAGCCGAACGGGCCTGGGAAATTGCCCGTGCAGCCATTTCAAGTGGTCTCTACAAGACAGTGATTTTGGATGAACTCAACCCCACCGTCGATCTAGAGCTTTTACCGGTGGAACCGATTATGCAAACGCTGCTGCGAAAGCCGGCTGAAACCGAGGTGATCATCACAGGTCGCTGCAAGAACCAGCCCGCCTACTTCGATTTAGCCAGCATCCACTCCGAGATGGTGTGCCACAAGCACTACGCCGAACAAGGTGTTGATCTCAAGCGGGGTGTCGACTACTGAAACAAGTGGAGATTTAATACCTCGGCAACGTTGGATCCACGTCTTGAGCCCAAGCGTCGATGCCACCAGTGAGGTTGGTCGCCTGAATTCCATGTTCAGCAAGGAGTTGGGCGGCTTTCGCCGAACGCATTCCTAACTTGCAGTGCACAAAAAGACGGCGCCCCTCTGCCAGAGAACGGATTTGCTCAATGGCTTCTCCACTCTCGATCGTGGCGAGCGGAATGAGCCGCGCAGAAGGGATCACAACAATCTCTGCTTCAGCCGGGTTACGCACATCAACAAGCGCCAAATCCCCAGCATCTCCATCAAGAAGAGCCTTGAGCTCAGTAACACTGATCGTTTCCATCGCAGAAGGATCCATCTCAGTTGTGGCTGCACCACAGAACTGCGCATAGTCAATCAGGTCTTTGATCGGAGCACGATCGGGATCGCGCCGCAGGGTGAGTTCTCGAAAGCGCATGGACAGGGCATCCACCACCAACAAACGGCCATCCAGGCATCGACCAATGCCAGTGATCAACTTGATCGTTTCAGTGGCCTGAAGGAGGCCAATCAAGCCCGGCATCACACCCATCACGCCGGCCTCTGAGCAAGAGGGGATCGCGCCAGGCAACGGGGGAACAGGCAACAAATCTCGAAAATTAGGGCTATCAGGATTGCAATTAAAAACTGAAACCTGACCTTCAAAGCGTTGAACAGAGCCATAAATCAATGGCTTGCCTGACAACACACAAGCATCATTAATTAGGTATCGGCTGGCGAAATTATCCGTGCCGTCGCAAACAACGTCGTAGGCAGCGATCAGATCCATCACATTGGTGATGTCAAGCATCACGTCATGCACATCAATCCGACAATGAGGGTTGAGCTCATGGAGTCGCGCAGCGGCAGACTTGGCCTTCGAGCGACCCAAAGCGTCGGAGCCATGAATCACTTGACGCTGCAGGTTCGAGAGCTCAACAGCATCTCCATCAACGATGCCAATACGGCCAACCCCAGCTGCAGCCAAATACAGAAGAAGAGGTGAGCCCAAGCCACCAGCTCCGATACAGATCACTGATGCAGCCTTGAGCCGCTCCTGACCAGCAAGGCCAACTTCCGGAAGGATGAGATGTCGGGCGTAACGCCCTCGCTCATCCGGAGACAGGTTCTGATTTGGGGTGGAATGGCTTGGCTGCATGAATGTGATTTTCCCAGACCTCAATCGGGATTTCGAAGGGAACCCGATCGGTACTCAACCACCAGGCACGCAACTCTCGTGTGCCCGACAAGATCAGCATCAACCGGTTGGGCTCCGCCCAATCACAATCCCAAATTGATGGTTCTGGTGAAGTATTTGGGTGTGAATGGCAGACACCCAAGACCTCCAGCCCACGCAACCTCGCCCAACGCTGAGCTGCAATTTGTTCCCGGGGATCCAATGCAAACCGGCTGCCACGATCTCCTGCCCCATCCATTTCACAATTTGCTGTGCCCCATGCATTACAGCTAGGCCAAAGGGTTGCCAGGGTCAGACGTGAAGTTCCAAGCCCTGTCCCAAGAAGCAAACCGCATCCTTCTTGAGGCTTCACCGCCAGCAATGAACGCTCGAGAACAGTGAGGCATTGGAGATCGAAGCTTAGGAGTGATGGCGCGAAAGGCTCCCCACCGATACGCTCGGCTGAATCAGTTAAGAATTCCACCGACCCCATGAGTGACGCCACCACCGAAACGAAGGATGACGCCACCGGCAACACCTGGACACCCGACGTCGGCGCAAACGAATCATCCAGTGAAGATTCAGCCTCATTTGCTGATCGCTACAGCGATGTTTTAGGGAAGGTGAACCAGACACTGGACCAGGTTGACTGGAATCAGATGGGTCGAATTGGCAAAATCGTCGGAATTTTTGCCGCGGTCATCGTTGCTCAGATTCTGATTAAGGGAATCCTCGACACGATCAATCTGCTACCAG
>JADHRU010000059.1 GCA_016777265.1 Synechococcus sp. BS30m-G31 | reverse complement strand
CCAGTCCGGCTGGCTGAGCTCCTCGATCAACTGGAGATGGCCGGATCCAATTCGATAACCCCGCCCCCAACTCCATGAGCCCTCGCTTTGAACGTCGTTCCGGCGGCCCCTCCCGCGATGGTCGCCAGGGAGGGGCTAGCGGTGGTCGCTCGTCAGGAGGACGCCCGCCTTCGTCAGGAGGACGCCCGCCGTCATCTGGTTATTCCAACCGGGATTCCGACAGCAGATCGCCGCGGGGATATGACGATCGCCGACCGTCGAGGGAGCGCCCGAGCGGTGATCGCCCTTACGGGAATCGACCATCCGGCAGCCGTTCATCGAATGAGCGGTTTACGAACGACCGTTTTTCTCGCGATCGCGGCTCCTCTGATCGGTCCTTCAGCGACCGCGCATCGAGTGACCGCTCTTCAACTGCTCGCTACTCAGCAAACCGCTCATCCGGTGATCGTCCATTCGGTGATCGTCCATCGGGTGATCGTCCATCGGGTGATCGGTTTTCGAAGGATCGCTTTTCCAGTAACCGTTCGTCCAGCAATCGTTCCCCGAGGGAGCGACCCTCCAGTAATGGTCCATCAGGCGACCGTCCCTATGGACGACGGGATGGCTCTGCATCGCGTCCCTATGGACGCCGCGATGATCGCCGAGATGACCGCATAGATGACCGCCGCGATGACCGTGCTCCGCGCTTTTCAGGACGCCCTGATGACGATGGCAAGCGTTCCTATGAGCGCCGTGATGACCAGGGCACGCGTTCTTCAGCTCCAAATCGGTTCCGTTCGGATCGCCCGGCTCAAGGACGCTTCCGAGATCGCTCTGAACGCTCACCAGATCGATACCGTTCCGGTGATGAGCGTCGCCAGTCGTCCCCAAGGCCCCGCTTTGGCGACTCGGGTCCCCGCTCCCAGCGTCCCAATTTGCAGCCCGAGGCTGAAGCCTCGACGCCGCCCGCAGATGATTTGATTTGGGGGCGCCATGCTTCCCAGGCCGCCCTGGAATCAGGCCGCCCGATCCACAGGATCTGGTGCACGCCAGAGATGCGCAGTGCTCCGAAATTTCTTCAATTGCTTCGTGAAGCCAAAACCTCGGGTGTCTTGGTGGAAGAGGTCACCTGGGCGCGTCTTGCGCAAGTCACAGGTGGCTCTGTTCACCAGGGCATTGCGCTCCAGACCGCCGCTGCAGACACCTTGGATCTCAGTGCCCTCATCGAGGGTTGCTCCGAGCTTGGTGAGCCCCCCTTATTGCTTGCCCTCGATGGGATTACGGATCCCCACAACCTTGGTGCCGTCGTCCGGTCTGCCGAGGCGATGGGGGCCCATGGTCTTGTGTTGCCACAACGTCGGAGTGCAGGCTTAACGGGCTCTGCCGCCAAAGTGGCTGCGGGTGCGATGGAGCACCTACCCGTTGCGCGTGTCGTCAATCTCAATCGCTCCCTCGAGAAGCTCAAGGATTCGGGTTACAGGGTGATCGGTCTCGCCGCCGAGGGCGACGTCACGCTTATGGATGTGGATCTAGAGGGTCCGCTCGTGTTGGTGACGGGTTCGGAAGACCAGGGTCTGTCGTTGCTGACCCGGCGCCACTGCGACCAATTGGTGCGAATTCCCCTGCGTGGCATCACCCCCAGCCTGAATGCCTCAGTGGCAACTGCGCTGTGTGTCTACGAGGTGGCTCGCCGCAACTGGATGAAGGACATTCATGGTCAGGCTCCATCACCGCCGATTGTGCGTCCCCAGATGAAAACGCAAGAGGTGTCCCCCCCAGCCCCTCCTCTGTCTGAACCGCCTGTGGGTGAAACGTCGAACGCTGATCCGTCGAACACTGATCCGTCGAACACTGATCCGTCGAACACTGATTCGTCGAACACGGAACTATCAGCATCTGACCACCCAAGCGAAGACAACGCATCGCTCCATCAACAGCTGTTTGATTCGCCGGGTTCCGACAAGGCAGATTTGATGAAAACGGAGTCTCCTCAAGCGGATTCCAGCTCCCCTGCACCCACGATTGAGCTTGATTTATCTGGCTCTAAACCTGAACCAGACCTTCAGTTCGATCAGAGCATCAAGCTTTCCCCATAACTGATGGGCTCATTGGCCTCTTCACAGGTCAAAATGGCTTTACTCACCTTTGCCCCAATGAGCCCACTGATCCGGCCACTGCGAAGCCTCGCCAATGGCCTCGGTGTTGCTTGGTGGGCACGGATCCAAACATCTGGGCCAGATGTCACCTACTGGTTTGGTCCATTCATGACCAAATCAGGCTTGGAGTCCCAGTTATCCACCTTCTTGAACGACATCAACTCCGAGCATCCCCAGTCCATCAGCCATTCGTTGCTGCGCACGCGAAGGGGTGAACCCTTAACCATTACAAGTGAGGGGTGACAGACGGCTGATAGCGTCGGCCCTGCAATGGATCGCAAGACCATGACGATCAGCGCGTGGCGTCAGCAACTGCAGAACGGTGATATTTCATCCCGTGAGCTTGTTGATCAGCACATCCACAGGCTGGAAACAGCTGAACCGTCCCTCAGTGTTTACAACGAGATCACGGTTGAGCGAGCTCGGGCCGATGCGGATCGCATCGATGCTGCCCGTGCCGCGGGTGAATCGCTGGGGCCACTAGCCGGCTTGCCGCTGGCGATCAAGGACAACCTCTGCACGCGAGGTGTACGAACCACATGTTCAAGTCGCATGCTTGAACATTTCGTTCCGCCCTATGAGTCCACTGCCACGGAGCGTCTCTGGCAGGCAGGAGGGGTTCTGGTTGGTAAAACCAACCTCGATGAATTTGCGATGGGTGGCTCGACTGAAACCTCGGCGTTTGGTGCGACCCATAATCCGTGGAATCTCGACCACGTCCCAGGCGGCAGCTCTGGTGGAAGTGCGGCGGCGGTTGCCTCCGGCAGTTGTATTGCGTCGCTGGGGTCTGATACCGGCGGATCGATCCGTCAGCCAGCGTCCTTCTGCGGTGTTGTTGGCTTGAAACCCACCTATGGCCGGGTGAGTCGTTGGGGCCTGGTGGCGTTTGCGAGCTCCCTCGATCAAGTGGGACCTTTTGCGACCTCCGTGGCCGATGCGGCTGAGCTTTTACAGGTGATTGCTGGTCCCGATCCGCGCGATTCAACCTGTCTGAACGTTGAGGTTCCCGACTATTCAGCCGGTCTGAACCAGTCGATCAAGGGGCTGAAGGTAGGGGTGATCAAGGAATGCTTTGACGCCAAGGGGCTGGATGGCGAAGTCAACGCATCTGTGCAGGCCGCAGCCGCGCAGCTTGAGGCCCTTGGTGCTGAATTGGTTGAGGTGAGTTGCCCTCGTTTTAACGACGGCATCGCCACGTATTACGTGATTGCTCCCTCAGAGGCATCGGCCAATTTGGCTCGATACGACGGCGTGAAGTACGGCTTCCGGGCTGCGGATGCGGAGAGTTTGGCCACGATGACGTCGAGCAGTCGGGCCGAAGGCTTTGGTGAAGAGGTCCAACGGCGGATCTTGATCGGTACCTATGCCCTGTCCGCTGGATATGTCGATGCGTACTACAAGAAAGCCCAGCAGGTGCGCACCTTGATCCGCCGCGATTTTGATGCCGCGTTCCAGTCGGTGGATGTGCTGCTCACCCCTACGGCGCCCTCTCCCGCCTTCAAGGCTGGGGCCCACAAAGATGATCCTCTAGCGATGTACCTGGCGGACCTCCTGACGATCCCCGTCAATTTGGCTGGTTTGCCTGCGATCAGTGTTCCCTGCGGTTTTAGTCAAACGGGGCTGCCTATCGGTGTGCAGTTGATCGGCAATGTGCTCGACGAGGCCCGTTTGCTGCAGGTGGCCCACCAGTACGAACAAGCGGCTGATGTGTTGTCCCAACGCCCGAAGGCCCCATTGGTGCCTTGAAAAGCGCCAGATGTGGTGGTTGGTAATGCAGCGATACGCTTGATCTTGCGTTGGGCCCTAATCTGGGCTCATGGCATTTGCTCCTCTCCACAACCACAGCGATTACAGCCTGCTCGATGGGGCGTCGCAGCTGCCCTCGATGGTGGAACGGGCGAAGGAGCTGGGCATGCCCGCGATCGCGCTCACCGATCACGGTGTGATGTATGGCGCGATCGAGCTGCTCAAGCTTTGTAAGGGGACCGACCTTAAGCCAATTATTGGCAACGAGATGTATGTCATCAATGGTTCGATTGATGATCCTCAGCCGAAAAAAGAGAAGCGATATCACCTCGTTGTGTTGGCAAAGAATGCCATCGGGTATCGCAATCTGGTGAAGCTCACCAGCATTAGTCATCTGCGTGGCATGCGGGGCCGTGGAATTTTTTCCCGGGCATGTGTCGATAAAGATTTACTCCAGCGCTACAGCGAAGGCCTCATCATTGCAACGGCTTGTCTTGGGGGAGAGATTCCCCAAGCGATTTTGCGAGGTCGTCCCGAAGTCGCCCGCGATGTTGCCCGCTGGTATCAAAGCGTGTTTGGAGAGGATTTTTATCTAGAAATCCAAGACCACGGATCACCTGAAGACCGAATTGTCAATTCCGAAATTGTCAAGATCGCCGAGGAACTTGATATTCAATTGGTGGCGACGAATGACGCCCACTACCTCACGAAACAGGATGTGGAGGCGCACGATGCGCTCCTCTGCGTACTAACCGGAAAGTTAATCAGCGATGAAAAACGGCTTCGCTACACCGGTACGGAATACATCAAGACAGAAGAAGAGATGGGCCGTTTATTTACGGATCATCTAGACCCTGATGTTGTCCAAAAGGCCATAACGAACACCGCCACGGTGGCGGAGAAAGTTGAGGACTACGACATCCTCGGTAAATACCAAATGCCTCGTTTCCCCATCCCCGATGGGCACACGGCAGTCACCTATCTCCGTGAGGTGACGCTGCAGGGGTTGCGTGACCGACTGGAGCTCAAGGCCGACGATCCGATCGCTGAAAATTATGCCGACCGGATGAGCCATGAGCTCGAAATCATTGAACAGATGGGCTTCCCCACCTACTTCCTCGTGGTTTGGGACTACATCCGTTTTGCGCGAGAGCAGAACATCCCAGTGGGTCCAGGTCGGGGGTCTGCGGCGGGCTCCTTGGTGGCCTACGCCCTAGGGATCACCAACATCGATCCGGTGAGCAATGGCTTGCTGTTTGAGCGATTCCTCAATCCAGAACGGAAGTCGATGCCTGACATCGACACCGATTTTTGTATTGAGCGTCGCTGCGAAGTGATCGACTACGTCACTGAACGCTACGGGGACGACAAAGTCGCCCAGATCATCACGTTCAACCGGATGACATCCAAGGCCGTCCTCAAGGATGTGGCCCGGGTTCTCGATATCCCCTATGGAGATGCCGACCGCCTCGCCAAGTTGATCCCTGTTGTGCGGGGTAAACCGGCCAAATTGAAGGCCATGATCGGAGATGAGTCACCCAATCCCGAGTTCCGTGAGAAATACCAGGGCGACCCTGCGGTGAAGCGCTGGGTTGATATGGCCATGCGGATCGAAGGCACCAACAAAACCTTTGGTGTTCATGCGGCCGGTGTTGTGATCGCTGCTGATCCCCTTGATCAACTCGTGCCCCTCCAGCGCAACAATGATGGTCAGGTCATTACTCAATACTTCATGGAAGATGTTGAGTCGATGGGTTTACTCAAGATGGATTTTCTTGGGCTGAAAAACCTCACAATGATCGACAAGACTCTGGAACTTGTTGAAGTTAGTAGCGGTACACGTATCGACCCCGACAAGCTTCCGCCCCAGGATGCCGATACTTTTGCGTTGCTCGCTCGTGGTGATTTAGAGGGAATTTTTCAACTTGAATCGAGTGGCATGCGTCAGATTGTTCGAGATCTGAAGCCCTCCTCCCTTGAGGATATTTCATCGATTTTGGCCCTCTATCGACCTGGCCCACTCGATGCCGGTTTGATTCCAAAATTTATTAATCGAAAGCATGGCCGTGAGGCGATTGATTTCGCCCACGAGATCCTTGAGCCGATTCTGAGTGAAACCTACGGAATCATGGTTTATCAGGAACAGATCATGCGTATCGCGCAGGATCTAGCGGGTTATTCCTTAGGTCAAGCTGATTTACTGCGTCGGGCGATGGGTAAGAAAAAGGTGTCGGAGATGCAAAAACACCGCGGCATTTTTGTCGAGGGTGCGAAGAAGCGTGGCGTCGATGTGAAAGTTTCCGATGAACTCTTTGATCAGATGGTGCTTTTTGCCGAGTACTGCTTCAACAAGAGTCATTCCACTGCCTACGGCGCGGTGACCTATCAAACGGCTTACCTCAAGGCCCACTATCCAGTGGCCTACATGGCGGCTCTGCTCACGGTGAATGCTGGCGCTGCCGACAAGGTGCAGCGCTACATCTCCAATTGCAATGCCATGGGGATTGAGGTGATGCCTCCAGATCTGAATGCCTCACTCATCGACTTCACTCCCAACGGCGATCGAATTTTGTTCGGCTTGTCGGCGGTTCGAAATCTTGGGGATGGAGCGATCCGGCGTTTGATCGAATCCCGTGAAAATGATGGTCCGTTCCGCTCCTTGGCAGATCTGTGTGATCGCCTTCCATCCAGCGTCTTGAATCGCCGTGGCTTGGAATCCTTAATTCATTGCGGAGCAATGGATGCCATGGATCCGAATGCCAACCGGGCGCAGTTAATGGCAGATCTCGATCTGCTTTTGGATTGGGCCTCCTCTCGAGCAAAGGATCGAGATAGTGGCCAGGGAAATCTCTTCGACCTCATGGCTGCCCCTGCGGAGGACGATGGCCCGACGGATCTCAGCATGGCTCCGAAAGCGGCGCCAGTTCCGGACTATCCACCCTCTGAAAAGCTCAGATTGGAGAAAGATCTTGTTGGTTTTTATCTTTCAGATCATCCGCTTAAACAGCTCACTCCTTCATCGCGTTTGTTGGCACCCATTGGCTTGGGTTCCTTAGAGGAGCAGCCGGATAAAGCCAAGGTTAGTGCGATCACGATGATTACTGAATTGCGTCAAGTCACGACGCGAAAAGGCGATCGAATGGCCATTTTGCAACTTGAAGATCTCACCGGTAGCTGTGAAGCGGTTGTGTTCCCCAAGAGTTATGCCCGTTTGGCCGACCATCTGATGGCAGAAGCTCGCTTGCTCGTGTGGGCTGGCGTCGATCGACGCGATGAACGCGTTCAGTTGATCATTGACGACTGTCGCGCCATTGATGACCTCACATTGCTCCTGGTTCAGCTTCCCTCTGATCAGGCCAATGACATCGCTATCCAACACAAATTACGTGAATGTTTGACGCAACATCGTCCTGAGCGCGATGAGCTAGGCGTGAAAGTTCCAGTCGTTGCTGAGGTTTGTCTCGGTGACTCGGTCCGTTATGTGCGGCTTGGTGCACAATTCTGTGTTCGAGATCCCATCGCTGCCGTGCAAGCGTTGAATGATCAGTCGTTTGCAGCGCGTTGTAGTGATCGGCTTGTGTTGGGCTGATTTCTAACGTTGCGAGCTAGGTTTGCCGCAACTGTAATACCCCTTTTAATTAGTAATTTTTAACCATTGCTGGTAATAGATTGAAGTTAGATCCTTTGGAGTTGTGAATTAATATGTTCTTGTGCTGGTCGATTTGTGCGGTTCGGCAGAGACTTTTTCTCCCCAGCTTTCGTCGATTTATTAATCTTTTGAGTTTGCCTTTGTTTGCTTTTGCGCCCGAATCGACTCACGCATGCGTTGAACGTTTGGCTTGAAATTCTCGAATCCCAGAAGAGTGCCAGGTTCCTTGTCCCAGCTGGCCGTTAGAACCCCCACGCTCAAGCCAACCAAACCAAGAACAAAGAAAAAACCTGATCCAACCAATGTTGCTCCAGGCGGTATCTCGGCAATATCTCGTGTCACAACGAAATAGCTGGCAACAAAGACGCCCATGCCCGCAAGGGACGGCAATCCTGTGAACACGGCCACGCGACGGGCCATGCGGTCTGCGACATAACGGGGAATGGCTTCTTGCTTCGCCCCAGCGGGTTCTTTTGCCACTTTCCCTGAGCCTTTTGGCTCAAAGGGAAGCGGGCTGCGTTGCTCAGCCATGAGGAATCCCGATCAGCCGCGGATGCCCAGCTTGGAGATGGTCTCGCTGTAGCGCTGCTCGCTCTTGCTACGCATGTAGTTGAGCAAACGCTTGCGGCGTCCAATCATCTTCAGCAGTCCCTGACGGGATGAGAAGTCGTGGATGTTGTTCTGAAGATGGCCGCTGAGGCGATTAATGCGCTCACTCAACATGGCCACCTGAACCTCAGCGGAGCCGGTGTCGGTGCCGTGGGTCTGATGGGTGTTGATCAGCTGTTGCTTTTCGGTGGTATCAAGCGACATGCGCGGGGGGCAGCCCTTTCATTACAAAAATGCATCCTACCGACTGATGGCCCCCTTTTCGTCGCGAAGTCGCCGATTAAGCGGATTCCCTGCTCAGCCATTGAAGACAGCTCCGTAGCCAACCGTCTTGATCGGTGCCTGAGGGCGGCACACCACTGGCTCCATCGGCAATAGCGCGTATGGCGCGGCGAATTTCGAGTTCGTCGTAGCCCAGGCTGATCAGCGTTGCCTCCACGTCCTCTCCCGCTTCGGGGATTTGTTCGGATGCCAGTCCCTCCACGAGGGATGGTTGGGGCTCGAGTCCGCCGAATGCCGCGATCGGGGTGCGCAGGTCGACGGCGAGACGCTCGGCCGTGCGTTTGCCGATGCCCTGGGCTTGGCAAAGCCGTTTGAGGTCTCCA
>JADHRU010000058.1 GCA_016777265.1 Synechococcus sp. BS30m-G31 | reverse complement strand
TCCTGAACCCTTGGGTCCAGGGGATTCGCACTCTGACGACGAACCTGATCCACGACGTCCTGACCCTCCTGTTCCAGCTGCGCCAGCTGCTGGTCGGCTGTCGCGATGCCATTGCTGAGCTCACGCTCGGCTTCCTCTTTCCAGGTTGGAGTCACCACGGCACGCACCGTGATCGGACGCTTGATGTTCAGAAACGTGCCGTCAGACATGAATTTATAAAAAGTGGATTAAGCGTCACAGCCACCCGAGGTTCGGTCAATCACCGGAGAACCGCACCGATCACGTTCGAAGGGCTCCCCCAACAGTTAGCGGTTGTACATCCCTCGGATTCGTGCGTGATCTCGGGCGGTGATTCGGTCGCGACGTTGCTTGAGGGTTTGCGTGAGTAATCCGTTGTCGATGGTGAAGGGATCGACCAAGACCACGCCCGCCAGCCGCTCATCCCCTCGGGCCCCAACGCGTTGCTTCAACAGTCGATTGCATTCCTGCATCAGCAATCGGAGCAGCGCTTGATCACCTGGCTTTCCGCCTAAGTCGTGAGCAAGGTTGAGTCCTTGCTCACGAGCCCAATCAACAATCACTTCAGCCCTAGGCACGATTAACGCCGCCAATTGACGCTCGTCCTGGCCCACCAACATCACCTGCTCGATCAATGGACTCGCCACCAAGACGTCCTCCAACGGACCGGGCTCAATGTTCTCGCCACTGCTTAAAACAATCGTGTCCTTGGCGCGGCCGGTTAAGGCCACCGAGCCATCCGCTAACAACATCCCCAGATCACCAGTATCGAACCAACCATCAGCATCCAGAACTTTTGCAGTGGCTTCGGGTTTACCCCAGTAGCCCCCCATCACCTGCGGTCCGCGCACCAAGACCCTCCCCCTCTGACGAAAACCCAGGGGGACTCCTGATTCAGGATCCACAACGCGGAATTCGGTGCCCGGCAACGGCAAACCCGAACTACCGCGAATGTTGTGCCAGGGGCGCCGACAACTGATCACAGGACTGGTTTCGGTGAGGCCATAGCCCACCAGCAGTTCGATCCCCACCGCTTCAAAAAACGCATCGATGTGGGGGGCAATCGCTCCACCTCCACTAATTGGATAGGCAAGCTGCCCTCCGCTCAGCTGACGTCGCACCTTCGGCCACAACAAAGCCGATGCCAAGGCATGCAAAGGCCAGCGGAGACATGCCACCCCAGCGGCTTGGAACCGTCCCACCCAGGACACAGGCTCCAACATCAAATCGTTCGCCCGACGCAGAGCTTGTCGCTGGGCAGAACTGTTGCTGAGCGCAGAACGAAGCAAGCGTTGACGGGAGGGCGGAAACGTTTTCACCACCTCCTCGAAACCGGCCTGCACCGACTCCCACAACCGTGGAACGGTGGCCATGGCAATCGGTTGCACCCGGGGCAGATCCTTTTTGAGCTGCTTAATCGTGGTGTAGCTCTGCGTGCAGGCACACGACAGGAAGTAGTAGCTGGCACTGCGCTCGTAGGCATGCCAAATCGGCAAAACACTCAACACCGGATCCCCTGGCTTGGGATAAGCCACACAGGCCAGGGAGCGAATTTGATGCAACAGGTTGGCGTGGGTGAGCGGCACCCCCTTGGGCTGACCGGTGGTCCCTGAGGTGTACAAAATCGTGGCCACCGGAGACGCAGCTCCAGCAAGGTCTTGGCTGCGCTGAAGCGGAGCCAAGCCCACCGCCGATGCCAGCAACGCGTCCCAACCGGTGAGTTCATCCACCGGATCACCCTCCAGCTGCACCACCACCTTCAAGCGCGTTCGCTGCTCCGGTGTCAACGCCAAGCGGCGCCACAGATCAGCGTTCTGCACCACAAGAGCTGTGGCTTTTGAATCATCAAGGATGTATCGGAGCTCCTCGACAGGAGCAGACGCACCGCGAACCGCATCAGCGGCACCACAACGCATGAGAGCTTGATCCGCCACCAACCAGCGGGGACTGTTTTCGGAGAACAACGCCACAACATCGTTCTCTCGCACACCCTTGGCTTCGAAAGCTGCAGCGGCCGTCGCAATGCGTTGGGCCAATTCACCAAAACTGAACTGTTCCGGATGGCTGGCGTGGGGGGCATCAAGGGCGGTGATCGTTCCATACCGATCCGCTAACCATGGCCACATGGCATCCACCCGGGAGAAGCTTTGGGTGTGGCCATGCCGTTGCAGCGACGTCGTTTCCCTAGCGGTCGGGGTCCAGCTGGCCGTCATCCGAGACGTTGCATCGATCAGCACAGGCGTATCACGCCTGCGGGGTCCACGCCAAGTGGAAGCGTGCGGCAAGGGACTGGCGAAGCAAAGGCTGCACATCGCTCACCGTCAGCCCGGGCAACCAATCGCAAAGTCGTCCGACCGGATGCCCGACCAATCCACAGGGTGTGATTTCGGCAAATCCCTGTAATTCGCAATCCACATTCAGCGCCAATCCATGTTGCGTAATCCAGCGTCGACAGCCCACACCAATGGCGGCCACCTTGCATCCCTCCATCCACACCCCCGTGAGGCCTGGTATGGATTCACCTCGGAGGCCTAAATCATGCAAAACATCCAGCACCACATGCTCCAACTGCCGCATGTACCAGTGGAGATCTGGACTGTGCCGTTGCAAATCCAAAACGGGATACGCCACCAACTGGCCCGGCAAATGATGGGTCACTTCTCCGCCCCGATCAATGCGATGCAACGGGGCCGGCGATTCGTTGGGGTCGAAATGCAAGTGTTCGGCACTGGCACCCCGCCCGAGCGTGTAACAGGCGGAATGCTGCAGGAGCCACACTGCTGCGGGGCTGGAAGGATCCTCGAGAAGGCGTTGCTGCCAAAGCTGCTGATCCCGCCAAGCCCGCTCAAACGGGATGAGCGCGGATGGCTCAAAAAGAAATGCCTCTGCGGGGTGTTCCGAAGAGCAACGCGTTACTAACTTGCCGATATCCACCGGCACAAGGGCAAACGATGAAGGTGTTGATCCATGGTCGCAACCTCGAGATCACTCCTGCGCTGCGGGAGTACACCAACACAAAATTAGAACGGGCCACGTCCCATTTCGGTGATGCCATCCGTGAGGCCGATGTTCACTTGTCTGTGGCCAGGAACCCAAGGGTGCCCCAGCAAACAGCAGAGGTGACTGTGTTTGCAAATGGCACGGTGATTCGTGCCCAAGAACGCAGCGAAAACCTCTACGCCAGCATTGATCTGGTGGTGGGCAAGCTGGCGCGACAGCTGCGCAAATGGAAAGAGCGTCATACGGATCACCACCACAGCCACGGGCACAGCGCCAGCCTGACGCCCAGCACGGAAGAAGTGAGTGATGACAGCGCCGTTGAGGGCTCACTCGTAGAGGGGAAGGAGGCACAGCTCCCCGATCCAGGCGTACGACGCAAATATTTTTCGATGCCACCCATGACGCTCGATGACGCTCGGCATCAACTGGACGTGATCGACCACGATTTTTATCTCTTTAGGAACAGTGAAACGAATGAACTGCAGGTGATTTATCGCCGAAATCACGGCGGTTATGGCGTGATCCAAGCTCGGGATTAACGGGATTCGCGCGAATAAACACTGAGTACATCCAATTGAGTACCTCCAACTAAGCCCTGTGATGGCCGCAATCCCCAAGGACCTTCCAGACCTGCCACCACTTCTGGATCAGGCCATCCTCGATCCATTACTGAACGACCAACAACTCCATGAGTTGTGCGATGCCAGTCGCCAGGAAAACGTTCGCGCCATTTGCACCAGCCTGCAGCAGTTACCGCTGCTGCGTCAGCGGTTGGGAGCATCCGAAGGAGGGCCGAAATTGATCGCAGCGATCGGATTTCCATTTGGCGCCCTTCCCTCTGAACTCAAACAGGCGGAAGCGGAATGGGCTGCATCCCAGGGCGCCGAAGAGCTGGATGTTGTGCCTGATTTCCGAGCACTGGCCAATGGATCAATCACCACCTTTGCCGATGAGCTAGGCGCGCTCTGTGGCCTGGGATTACCGCTAAGGGTGATTCTCGACATGGCCCGACTAACGCAGGATCAACTCGCCCTCGCGGTGGAAGCAGCCATCGATGTTGGCGCTACGGGCGTTCAAACCGGCAATGGCTTCGGTCCTGCCTGTCACCCGGAGCAGGTGCAACAGCTGACGGGGCTCTGCCGCAAACGCTGCGCCATCAAAGCGGCCGGTGGCATTCACAGCATCGATCGCGTTACGGAGCTGGTCGAAGCCGGTGCCGACCTGCTGGGCACCAGCAGTGCGCCCCAATTGCTTCAATCCCTTCGCCAACCGATGGGCTAAGTGGCGGACCGGCGATTGGAGGGCCTAGCCCTGAAGGTGGGACCACTCGGGGAAAATGATCGTCTCCTCAGCCTGCTGAGTGATGCAGAGGGGCTGACCCGATTTGCCGTACCTGGCGCGCGACGCCCCAAAAGCAGCTTGGCAGCCGCCGCCCCACTCACCCTGCTGGAACTCCAGGTGGGGGGTCGCAGTGGTCTGGGCCGCGTGCGCCAATTGCGAGTGCTGCGCAGTTTTTCCAGGCTGGGGAAACGTTTGGAAACCCTGTCTGCCGCCCAAGCCCTTTGCGACCTCTGCCTGCAGTTGGCCGCTGACGATCCAGTGCATGGGCTACTGAGCACCGTGCTGCTGCATTTGGAACGGTTGGAAGAGCATGCCGACGATGCTGATCTCGTCTTGGCAGGCACCGTTCAAGCCTCCATACACCTGCTCACACTTGGTGGCTACGGCCTACCCATGCAAAGTTGCTGCTTAAGCGGTGCACCGCTGGATGCTCCCCTGGGCCAATGGGACTGGCGCTGCAGCTTGTTGCCAGAAGACGGGTTCGCCATCGATTCGCAACCCGGCTCCGCCATCGAGCTCAACCCATCGGAACTGGCCCTCCTGCAGCGACTCGTGCGAGCCGATTTGCCACGCCGGCAGGACGGGGAACTGATGGGGCCCCAACGGGTTTGGCTGCGGTTACTACGGGTCGTTGAACTTTGGGTGCGCACCCACCTAGCGCACCGCAGTCGGGCCCTCGCCATGCTCCGCGAAACACTGATCAACCCGGCATAAGCCATCATGGCCGCGACGCACTGACTCCTTGAGCGGTCCAAGCCTGTCCACTCCAGAACCCGCCCTGCCTACAGGCGGCAACCCGGAAGGAAACCGGGGGATCCAGGCCGTGATGGCACTGGGGGATTTTCGCAAGCTCTGGCTGGGGCAAATCTTTTCCCAGTTAGCCGACAAGTTCTACATCGTGTTGATGGTCTTTTTGATCGATCAACACCTGCTCGTGATGGGTGGTGGAGGCTCGGGAGTCCTGGCGAATATGGCCTCCGATTACGGGCTCGATATCAGCACCCGTACCAAGGTGATCACCCTGTTGGCGACCGGCATTTTTGTCGCCAACACCATTCCCGCCATGGTGCTTGGAACCCTGGCTGGGGTTTGGGCCGACCGTTGGCCAAAGCGACGGGTAATGGTGGCGTCGAATGCGCTGCGAGCCCTCTTGGTGGTGTTCACTCCCCTGTTTCTTCTGCCTGGCCCTCTGTGGCTGGGGTTGCCATGGGGTTACTGGGGTTTGGTGGGGATGACATTTCTCGAATCAATCCTCACCCAGTTCTTTGCTCCCTCTGAGCAAGCGGCGATTCCAGTCCTGGTACCAAACGAACACCTCTTGGCGGCCAATTCTCTTTATCAGGCCACCAGCATGGGGGCAACGATCCTGGGATTCGCCCTGGGGGAACCCATCCTCCGCGCACTGCATCATCTGTTCGCCTTCGCGGGGATCGATGGCGGTGAATTTGTTCTGCTTCCGCTTTGCTACGGCCTCGCAGCATTGAGCCTGGCGAGGTTGTCCTTGCGAGAGGCACCAAAGCCACCGCCAACCGCATCGGTTTGGGCCGAGATTGGTGAGGGCCTACAGGTGTTGCGCCAGGTGCCCTCCGTTCGAGGAGCCATGCTGCACTTGGTGCTCCTCTACAGCCTGCTCGCCGCCCTCTATGTGCTGGCGCTTCAGCTCGCCGCCCTAATCACCAGCCTCGGACCTTCCGGGTTCGGTGCGCTCCTCGCCATGAGCGGTGTGGGCATGGCGATCGGTGCCATCGTGATTGCGCAAATGGGACATCGGTTCAGCCGACGCCGCCTCACCGCCTCAGGCCTTGGCACGATCACCTGGACGCTCGTTCTCTTGAGCCAGCTACGCGGATCCCTGGTGTTTACCTTGACCCTCTGCGGGATCTTGGGCATTGGTGCAGCCATGGTGGCCATCCCCGCCCAAACCACCATTCAAGAGGAAACCCCAGAGGCAGAGCGCGGCCGCGTCTTTGGGTTACAGAACAATTTGATCAACATCGCCTTGAGTCTTCCCTTGGTGCTGGCGGGCACCCTCGTGAGCAGTCTTGGCCTAAAACCAGTACTTTTTATTCTTGCCGGGCTCGCCCTAATTGCGGCGTTACTCGAGAAGCCATGGCAACGCTGCTAACTTTTGCTGTCGCCTAAGGAGGAGCAACCAGGTTGGTGCAAGTTGCATGGCTTGGAAAGAAGTCGCCCTTTTGCGGGAATGTCTCCTACGGGCTGAGCACCACTGAGGCGCTCCGCCAACGCGGCCATCAAACTCATTTCATTCATTTCGACACCCCACTCAGTCCTGAGCGGGGTGGAGCATCCCTGCTGGGACATGATCCAGATGTAAGCCTCCCTTACCTGGTGAAATCCCAGGTGTACACAATCCCTTCCCTGGGAGCACAACGGGAGCTGCGTGATTCCCTGGAACGGATCAAACCCGATCTAGTCCACGCCAGTCTCACGCTGTCCCCCCTTGACTTTCGGCTTCCAGAGCTTTGTCAGCAACTAGGGGTTCCGTTGGTGGCAACCTTCCATCCCGCCTTTGATGCCGATGCTGGGTTACGCAACTTTTCCGCCGGCACCCAACAGCTGTCTTACCAGCTCTATGCACCCTTCTTAGCTCGCTACGACAGGGTGATCGTGTTCTCGGAACTTCAGGCCGATGTGCTGATCAAGCTTGGGGTCCCGGCCAAAACACTCGCCGTGATTCCGAATGGCGTCGACACCGATCGCTGGTGTCCAGCCAGTCCGAGCACGGTTTCACTCCTGCAAAAAAATGTGCGTCAACGGCTGGGGAACGAGCGAATTTTTCTCTACATGGGGCGACTTGTCACCGAGAAAAACGTCGAAGCCTTGCTAAGGGCGTGGCGCTTGGTCTCACCCGCGGGCTGTCGCTTGGTGGTGGTTGGTGACGGTCCCCTCACCAGCAGTTTGCAGAACCAATTCAGTGATCCAAAGATCCTCTGGTGGGGTTACGAACCCGATCTGGAAACCCGGATCGCACTGCTGCAATGCGCTGAGGTGTTTTTATTGCCGAGCCTCGTCGAGGGTTTATCTCTTGCCCTGCTCGAGGCGATGGCCACGGGAACGGCATGCGTCGCCACCGATGCTGGAGCCGATGGAGAGGTCTTAGCCGGGGGAGCAGGAATTGTGATGAGTACCCAGGGGGTGACCACCCAATTACGCACCTTGCTGCCCGTGCTGCGAGATCAGCCCGTCCTTACCGCAGAACTGGGGCGTCGAGCCCGCGAACGGGCCTTGCAGTACTACACCATCGGTAGCAACATCGACGCCATTGAAAAGTTGTATCGCGACTTACTCAACGACTTCAGGGTCGCCGCCTAGTTATTCGAGGCTGCGCCAGTCCAACCCCGGCCAATGGTTAGCAATCGCTGGAGTAGAGGCGGCATAGGCGACGTAGTCGGGATGCAGCTGACGCAAACCCAACTCTTCAAACCGCGCCTTACCGCGCAATACCACCGCCAACGCCACGAACAAGCCGAGATGGACCAGGCTGCCAGTGGCAACAACCACCCCTAGAGAACACAGCAACACCGCCTGGTACATCGGATGACGGCAGTGGCTGTACACACCCGTACGAATCAGCTGATTGTGCTGCTTCGGCACCGGTAAGGGCGAGAGACTCGCCCCAAGCGACAACAAGGACTGAACCGCCCGAATCAGCCCCAAAGCCAAAAGCAGCAGGCCAAGTGCAAACAAGAGGCGCGGCCAGCTCACGAGACCCCAAAACGTTGGAACCGGCCAAATCGGCAAAAGATGAGCGGCAATCAACAGCAACTGAGCAACCAGCCACCATTCCCCACGGCGATTATCAAACCAACCTGCCCAACTCAAACCCCAGCCGGAAAACATTGGAACGCGTCCACCCCTGAGCGGAGATTACGGCCATCTCCCACACGATCAAAACAACGTGGGCTTGAGTTAAAGCTCATCGCGGAGCAATGTTTGCGCCGCTTGTTCGTGCTTCGGATCCAGACTGCAATCAGCCCCGAGCAGCCCCTGGAAGCGAGGACTCACCTTTTCCACCAATGGGTTCTCTAAAACGCCCGGATCAATCCCCAAATCCTGCAGAGTGATGTTGAGAGCCTGACCAGCCTGCGACGAACTCAACGTTCCCTGGCGTACAAGGCAAAGGCTGTGGGCTTGCGCCATCGCGGCAAAAGCACGGATTCGTTGCGCCAAGATCACCGTCGCGACGCGACGCTGCACAACGGGGGATAAAGCTTCTTGATCCGCACGGCCAGGCCTACCAGTAACAACCAACCCAGTCACAGCAAAACCAGTGATCAGGCCAGCTGCCATCAAGCCCAAAGGCATGGCAGAACGGAGGTTCACAATCTTGAAACCCTTCTGCATCAATCCAGTTTTGGGAATCGCTCAGAGATTTTATTCCCCGTAAATGTTGCCACCCAACCAACGGAGTTGTTGAACCAGCGCACAGCACAGAAGGCTGGTTCGCTTCCCATGTCAAACC
>JADHRU010000057.1 GCA_016777265.1 Synechococcus sp. BS30m-G31 | reverse complement strand
AGACGAAGATATTCGTTTTTGACAGCCTTGACGCCATCATCTTCGTCGTCCATTTCGAAGATTGTGCACTTCTTCAGGCGTGAGCGACGGATGGCATCCACATCTTTGAAGTGGGCCATGGTGCGTAGGCCGGTGCGCGCGTTGAACTTGTCGATCTGATCCGTATCTGCAGATCGGTTGGCGATGACTCCACCGAGACGAACCTTGTAGTTCTTGGCTTTGGCCTGGATCGCTTGGACGATCCGATTCATCGCGAAGATGGAGTCGAAATCATTGGCAGTCACGATGAGGCAGTAGTTGGCATGCTGCAGCGGGGCTGCGAACCCTCCGCACACCACATCGCCAAGCACATCGAAAATCACCACATCGGTGTCTTCCAGCAGGTGGTGCTCTTTTAAGAGTTTCACCGTTTGGCCTGTCACGTAGCCACCGCAGCCTGTGCCGGCTGGTGGTCCACCACTTTCGACACACTTCACTCCGTTGTAGCCAGTGAAGACGAAGTCTTCGGGACGGAGCTCTTCGCTGTGGAAATCGACTTCTTCGAGGATGTCAATCACCGTTGGCACCATCGAGTGGGTGAGGGTGAAGGTGCTGTCGTGTTTTGGATCGCAGCCGATTTGCAAAACGCGTTTGCCGAGCTTTGAAAAGGCTGCTGAGAGGTTCGATGAAGTCGTGGATTTGCCAATTCCACCTTTGCCATAAACGGCAATGACCAGTGCTCCCTCTTCAATCTTCATTGACGGGTCCTGCTGGACCTGAACACTTCCCTCTCCGTCCGTCGGACGCGACAGTGTGGTTGTCATGGAGGTCATCTATTTAGGTGTATTCAAGGTCAGCGATGACCTGTGTGCATTGATCAGAGTTGATTTGACATAAGTGGTTGAACAGTGTTCATTCCCCCATAATTTTTTGGGTGTTCTTGGTAGTAAATACTGATGCGCGATAAAGAAGGTTTTGATAATCAAGCGCTGTAATGCGCTTTGGCGTCGTAGAGCGTTTCGCTGTCGATCCGAATCAGGCCTTTCTCTTTGGCAAAGGCTTCTGTGTTTCGGCGCACTTTGCCCCGCACAAAGAAGGGGATCTTTTTCAATTCCGCTTCTCCGTCAACCGTCCACTCCAAGCTTGCTGTCGCGACAGCAACTGCAGATCCCTCTGCCGATCCCTCTGTCTGAGTGGCACTGTCCGCAATGGCTGCGGGGGCCTCTTCAACCTGGGCGCTTTGGAGTCCGCCTAAGTGCCCAAGATGACTTTGATGCCCGTCGACGAACTCAAAGTCGTGGCGGAACATGCCAATCAGATGCTCTTCAAGCCCCATCATCAAGGGGTGAACCCAGCTGTCGAAAATCACATTGGCGCCTTCCCAGCCCATTTGAGGGCTGAATCGCGCAGGCACGTCTTGGACGTGCATTGGCGTACTGATCACAGCGCAAGGGATGCCGAGCCGTTTGGCGCTGTGGCGTTCCATCTGTGTGCCGAGCACCAGCTCTGGTACGGCTTCTGCCATGGCGGCTTCCACCGCCAGGTAGTCGTCACTGATTAGGGCCTCTAAGCCAAGGGCTTTGGCTGCAGCTCGCACGGGGCGAGCCATCTCCCGGCTGTAGGTGCCGATCCCCACCACCTGAAAGCCAAGCTCTTCATTGGCAATTCGGGCCGCAGCCAACACATGGCTGCCGTCTCCAAAAATGAACACCCGTTTGCCGGTGAGGTACGTGGAGTCCACCGATGCGGAGTACCAAGGCAATTTGGAACTTTGCTCTCCCTCTCGTGCATCGGGTGCCTCCATGCCAAGAAGGTTGTGCGTTTCCGCAAGGAAATCGGCTGTGGCGCCCACGCCGATCGGCATCGTTCGCGTGAAGGGAATCCCAAACTGTCGCTCCATCCAGCTGCAACAGGATTCGGCAATTTCTGCATAGAGGCAGACATTGAGATCAGCCTCTGGAAGGCGCATGATGTCGGCCACCGTTGCCTCGAGAGGCACAACAGTATTCACATCAATGCCATGACTGGCCAGTAGTCGGCTGATTTCGATCACATCATCGCGGCAGCGGAAACCCAGAAGTGAGGGGCCAATCAGATTGACGCGTGGGCGACGACCTGCTTCCTTCCATCGCGTGGGGTCATGCCCCTCCGCTGCAGCCCCATGATTTTTGAGTAGGCCGCGCACCAATTGGTACAGCGTTTCTGACGCGCCCCAATTTTCTTTTTTGCTGTAGGCCGGAAGCTCGAGGCTCACAATCGGGAGATCGAAGCCCATCCCTCCGGCAAGAGCTCCGGGTTGATCTTGGATCAATTCGGCTGTGCAGCTTTCACCCACAAGCAGGGCATCGGGCTTGAAGCGTTCAACGGCTTCACGGATGTGGCGCTTCACCAGCTCCGCTGTGTCGCCGCCCAGGTCCCGCGCTTGAAATGTGGTGTACGTCACGGGGGGGCGTTTCCCCCGCCGTTCAATCATGGTGAAGAGAAGATCCGCGTAGGTATCTCCCTGCGGAGCATGAAGGACGTAGTGCACGCCTTTCATGGATGCGGCAATGCGCATCGCCCCCACATGGGGAGGGCCTTCATAGGTCCAGAGCGTTAATTCCATGGCAGATCACAAACGAGGGGGGCTTAAAAAGGCGAAACGATGAGGTGCGGTCGTCGTTAATGCGCGAGAAGTTGATGTCGCCGCAGCGGCCTTGAGAACAGCTCGGCTAGCTCGCCAGCTTGATCAATGCCATGAATTGGGCTGAAGACCAGTTCGATCGACCATTTGGTTGCGATCCCTTCGGCTTCCAGGGGATTGGCGAGTCCCATGCCGCAAACCACGAGGTCGGGTTGGCTTTTGCGAACCCGGTCCAATTGCAGCTCAACATGTTGTCCTTCCATGACCGGTGTTCCCTCCGGTAATAAGGCAAGTTCTTCAGCCATTTGGTCGCGATTGAGATACGGCGTACCCACCTCAACGAGTTCCATTCCGCACTCCCGATGAAGAAAGCGGGCCAAGGGCAGTTCGAGTTGTGATTCAGGTAGAAGGAAGATTCGCTTGCCCTTCAACACCTCGCGATGGGGAGCTAAGGCAATTTGTGCGCGCTCCATTAAGGGGGTGAGAACGCTGTCGATTTGCGTCTGATTCACCTCAAAATCTCGGGCTGCTGTTTCCATCCACCGTCGACTCCCCTCGGCGCCGAGGGGGAAGGGAGCGGTCAGCACACGAGCGCCGCGATCTTTGAGGAGTCGGGCTGTTGTGGTGAGGTAAGGCTGCGTCAGCAGCACCGTGGTGCCAGGCCCAACGGAGGGAAGGTCCGTGGATTGCCGTGGTGGCAAGCTCTTGATCTTGTTGATGTCGAGCTTGTTGAACAGATGAATGAGCCGATCTTCTACCGGATCGGCCAGCGTTCCAACCAGAAGCAGTTGGCGTTCATCAGAGGATGGAAGGAAGGGAACGAGTGCAGCAAGTGCTCCGTCTTCCCCTTGCGTAAACGTGGTTTCAATCCCGCTGCCCGAATAGTTCACCACCCGGACACGACCCCTCAGTTCGTCGCTTAGCCGTTCTGCGGCTCGCGCTAGATCCAGCTTGATCACTTCACTCGGGCATGAGCCCACGAGAAACAGTGTTCGAATTTCGGGCCGCCGTTGCAGCAGCTCTTTGGAAACGCGATCAAGTTCCTCTTGCGCGTCGGCGAGGCCGGCCAAATCGCGCTCATTCAGGATTGCTGTGCCGAAGCGTGGTTCGGCGAAAATCATCACTCCCGCTGCGCTCTGGATCAAGTGGGCACAGGTGCGTGACCCAACCACCAGAAAAAAAGCATCTGGCATGCGCCGATGCAGCCAAACAATCGACGTGAGTCCGCAGAACACCTCCCGCGGACCACTCTCCTTAAGCAGGGTTGGGCCGGACATCGGCCTCTCCATCGAACAACCTCACCTCAATGTGCTGAGGAAAAGGCTGTTTGGCTGAATAGTTCTCAAACTCTTTGGGATCGGTTGCTTGAGTAGGCCGGAGCTGTCCCATTCATTAACTTGGATTGAAGACAACCGCTGCGTTTGGCGAGCCTTAACCGCAGGGCTTTGATATGGCCTCACTGTTCGGATGTGATCAAAGATGTTTTAGCTATTGCCGACGACTTGGAGATATTTTGCAGTGATGTTGATGCTTTGGGAGTAAAATTTATGGCCGATCAGATAATGACTGCAACCTTTTTAAGTCCACTTGTTGCATTTGCTATTTAAAGAGTTCATTGGCTGCGCGGTCTTAATCGTTTGCGATTGGTGTTGGGCTTTGTCCCTTCACGCATTCAATGGCTTGCTGGCCTAATCGTGATGTTGATCTCGGCCGCTACTAGCCTTTATTAGTAAACGAGCCAAGCTTTATGGCTGATGGGCATTGAATCAAGTGGATCTACAGATTTGTATGATCTGACTACCAATGTGACGTTGTGAGCTTAGAAACAACCAAAAAGCGCCACCCAAAAGCGCCACCGAACAACAATGTTTGCTGGCGTTTCACTTCATCCATCACGGTGAAATTGATGGGTGACGAAGAGTTTTTGATCAGAGCCGTTACCTAAAGACGTCGTCTAAAGCCGTCGTAACGCTCATTGTCGTAACGCTCATTGTCGGAACGCTCTGTGCTGTTCAACCGACTCAAATTCCAGACGTTTCGGCTCACACGTCGAGCCACCAGTCCACCGCGTTCGACGCGTTCGGTGCCGGGTCGCGCTCCCAGCAGCATCGTCACTTCCGCTGTCGTCAATGGCGCACCAGTGTCGATGGCAAGAGCTGTGAGCTCGAGCCTTTGACGCAATTGACGGGCTCGTTCTGTGCTGCGGTTGGCGTCCGCAGCGAGCCACGGCAAATCAACTTGACCATCCTGTGCCAAGCGTTGCATTAAGCCGAAGCTCACCATGCCGAGAGCTTGATCGGCATTGAGCTCAAGGGCATTGGTAGGGGTTTGATCCATAGGGGTTTGATCCACGGTCGCCATAGGTCAAAGGATCGATTAATCGGACGGTATCGCTTGCGTTCCAACACGCAAGACCGCAGGGATGATCCATTGCTGGCCGGATTCGGTAAGAAATCGTCCGGTACACTCCCTCGATGACCCGATTCGCCAGTTTCGAGGAACGGGAGCGGCGGCTTGGTGGTAGCTCGCTCGTGACAGGTACAGAGGTGCAGAAGCGCTCTGCAGCCGGAGCGAGCTGCGTGGTCACAACCGACTCGGAATCGCCGCGGTTGTTGCGCCAAAACAGCCATATCCAATCCATCGAGCTGCGCACATACGTCTTTATTGATTCGCTCCAGCCGCAACTAGCGGCCTATATGGGAACGGTGAGTCAGGGATTTCTTCCCATACCCGGCGATGCCTGCCTCTGGATGGAGGTGTCGCCGGGTATGGCTGTGCATCGCGTCACAGATATTGCGCTGAAGGCCAGCAATGTTCGGCTCGGCCAAATGGTGGTGGAACGGGCTTTCGGCTCCATGGCCCTCTACCACCGTGATCAGAGCACGGTGTTGCATTCCGGTGATGTGGTGCTGGAAGCCATCGGCAGCACCATTGAGCAGCGCAACCCAGCTGAAGTGAGCTGGACTGAGGTGATCCGCGCCATCACCCCCGATCACGCCGTGCTGATCAATCGTCAGAACCGCCGCGGATCGATGATCGAGGCGGGAATGAGCATGTTCATCCTTGAAACAGAGCCAGCTGGTTATGTGCTAATTGCGGCCAATGAAGCCGAAAAATCCTCGAACATCACGCTGGTGGACGTGAAGGCTGTGGGCGCCTTTGGGAGACTCACGTTGGCTGGTCGTGAGGGTGATGTGGAGGAGGCTGCGGCGGCAGCGATGCGTGCCATTGAAATGGTCAATCGCAGTGCGGCATTTCGCTGAGATTCTCAGCGAAGTTTCAAATATTTTTGTAGGTGCGTTGCTAGAGCCCGTGCCGCTTTGCCACGACTTCCGAGCCGACTGAGTTGTGACCCATTCAGTTGGCCATAGGTACAGCCGGCTTCGCGCACCCAAAGCAACGACTCATACCCACCATCGGCATAGGCAGGTGCCTTCAAAATTTCACCCCAGCACACCCCTTCTGCCGCAGCAACGCAGTTGCCCATTGGATCGCTGAGCACCATGGTGCTTCTGAAGCAGGCGCTTCGATAGGGAATGTCTCCCAATTCGTCGAGGATTCGTTGAACTTTGGCTTGATCGCCGGTTGCGTACCGGGCTGAGTACAGACCAGGAGCTCCTTGGAGAGCATCCACCTCAAGCCCTGAATCGTCGGCGATGGCCCAGCCGTTCGTTCTTAGGGCAGCGGCCGTTGCCTTCAAGTCAGCGTTCTCTTGGTAGGTGTCACCTGTTTCCTCAACGTCCAGATCGTCAGGTTGGCGTTGAACCAGAAGTGGAAGAGGGCCCAGCATGGCTTCGATCTCTGCGACCTTGATCGGGTTGCCGCTGGCAATGGTCAGAAGCTGGCTCAAGGGTGACCCAGGGATGAGGCAACCATTCTGTGGTGAGGACCCCTAGGAACGATTATTTCGACGCTTTTAACAGCGAAAAGATTAGAAATTACAGGCCGTCTGCAGTACGAAGGAATACTGCGATTTGTAAAGTTATGGCGTTACAAGCCTTGTATCAACGAACTGTGCGGAAGTGCATACACGACTTCCCACAGCAGTTCGGAACAGTCAGGGACAGGCTGATAAGCAGAGCTTATTAGGTTCAGCATGGACAGTGATCGAGATAGCTCCCGGAAACGCTTGACGGCGAGGGTCTCGGCAGAGCAATGTCCCGAGCGAACATTCCAAACCTTTTTCCGGTAGGCAATGGCTAACGAAACCATGGGTATCGCTCTCGGCATGATCGAGACTCGCGGCCTGGTTCCCGCGATTGAAGCCGCTGATGCGATGACCAAAGCCGCAGAAGTGCGTCTTATTGGTCGTGAGTTCGTCGGCGGCGGTTATGTGACCGTCTTGGTCCGCGGTGAAACCGGTGCTGTTAATGCTGCAGTCCGTGCAGGTGCAGATGCTTGCGAGCGTGTAGGCGACGGCCTGGTTGCTGCTCACATCATTGCTCGCCCCCACCGCGAAGTGGAGCCTGCATTGGGCAATGGCAATTTCCTTGGTCAAAAGGACTGAGACCTACTGAGCCTCAAATGAGGCCATCACGTCTCACCCCCCTTTTTACCGATTAACGGAAATTTCCCATGAGCAAGAAGTACGACGCTGGGGTCAAGGAGTACAGGGACACTTACTGGACTCCTGATTACGTCCCCCTAGACACCGACCTGCTGGCCTGCTTTAAGTGCACTGGCCAAGAAGGTGTGCCCAAGGAAGAAGTTGCCGCTGCTGTGGCTGCTGAATCCTCAACTGGCACCTGGTCCACTGTGTGGTCCGAGCTCCTCACCGACCTCGACTTCTACAAGGGCCGTTGCTACCGCATCGAAGACGTTCCTGGTGACAAGGAAGCGTTCTACGCCTTTATCGCTTACCCCCTCGACTTGTTCGAAGAGGGTTCGATCACCAACGTTCTGACCTCACTGGTCGGCAACGTTTTTGGATTCAAAGCTTTGCGTCACCTGCGTCTGGAAGACATTCGCTTCCCGATTGCATTCATCAAGTGCTGCGCTGGTCCACCAAACGGCATTGCCGTTGAGCGTGACCGGATGAACAAGTACGGCCGTCCTCTTCTTGGTTGCACCATCAAGCCAAAGCTTGGCTTGAGCGGTAAGAACTATGGCCGTGTTGTCTATGAGTGCCTTCGCGGCGGTCTGGATTTCACGAAGGACGACGAGAACATCAACTCTCAGCCGTTCCAGCGTTGGCAGAACCGCTTCGAATTCGTTGCGGAAGCCATCAAGATTGCCGAACAGGAAACCGGAGAGCGCAAGGGTCACTACCTCAACGTGACTGCGAACACTCCCGAAGAAATGTATGAGCGCGCTGAGTTCGCTAAGGAACTCAATCAGCCGATCATCATGCACGACTTCATTACCGGTGGCTTCACAGCCAACACCGGTTTGTCGAAGTGGTGCCGCAAGAACGGCATGTTGCTGCACATTCACCGTGCCATGCACGCTGTGATTGATCGTCATCCCAAGCACGGCATCCACTTCCGCGTTCTCGCCAAGTGTCTGCGTTTGTCAGGTGGTGACCAACTCCACACCGGCACCGTGGTCGGCAAGTTGGAAGGTGATCGTCAGACCACCCTCGGCTATATCGACCAGCTGCGCGAATCCTTCGTTCCTGAAGATCGCAGCCGCGGCAACTTCTTCGATCAGGACTGGGGTTCCATGCCTGGTGTGTTCGCCGTTGCTTCCGGTGGTATCCACGTGTGGCACATGCCCGCACTGGTGGCGATCTTCGGCGACGACTCCGTCCTGCAGTTCGGTGGTGGTACCCACGGTCACCCCTGGGGCTCCGCAGCTGGTGCTGCTGCCAACCGCGTCGCCCTCGAGGCATGCGTCAAGGCACGTAACGCTGGTCGCGAGATCGAGAAAGAAAGCCGCGACATCCTTATGGAAGCCGGCAAGCACAGCCCCGAGCTGGCCATCGCTCTCGAGACCTGGAAGGAGATCAAGTTCGAGTTCGACACCGTCGACAAGCTCGACGTCCAGTGATCGGCAGGTTGGACGGCATCAACGTCGTCCAACCACCGCCTTTTGTCATAACTCCGACCGGATTCAACCAACTCATTTGGAATATCCGGTCACTCACTTTTCCTTAAACCAGGATCCCCATGCCTTTTCAGAGCACAGTGGGTGACTATCAAACAGTCGCCACCCTGGAGACCTTCGGCTTTCTTCCGCCGATGACCCAGGACGAGATCTATGACCAGATCGCGTACATCATTGCCCAGGGTTGGAGCCCGCTCGTTGAGCACGTCCACCCTTCAAATTCCATGGCCACTTATTGGTCTTATTGGAAGCTTCCCTTCTTTGGCGAGAAGGACTTGAACGTTGTTGTTAGTGAGCTCGAGGCTTGCCACCGCGCATACCCCGACCATCACGTACGCATCGTTGGTTACGACGCCTACACCCAGGGCCAAGGCTCCTGCTTCGTGGTGTT
>JADHRU010000056.1 GCA_016777265.1 Synechococcus sp. BS30m-G31 | reverse complement strand
CGGCTTGCCACCTACGGTCAAATCGCTGATTTGATCGGTGCTTGGGGCTGTGCGCGGCAGGTGGGTTGGGCGCTTCGGCGGCTTTCCCTGCCGAGCGATGTGCCTTGGCATCGCGTTGTAAATGCCAAAGGGCAAATATCAATGAGCCCGAGCCGTGAAGGCAGCGACTGGATGCAACGAGAACTGCTGATCAGGGAGGGAATTCCTGTGGATCAAGAAGGTCGTTTGCCGTTGAAGCGGTTTCTTTGGCATCCAGTCGCTATCTCTGGTGCATTCACCCCATAGCCCTTGACCACCCCTGCGAGCATCGGAATTGCGCCACGTCAGCTGGCATCGAAGGTGTTGCAGGCGGTTGCAGCCGGGGCCTATGCGGATGTGGCGTTAGAACGCTGCCTCCGGGACCACCCGCTGCGGGGTCCGGATCGAGGCTTGGCAACGGAACTGGCCTATGGCGCGATTCGTCAGCGTCGTGTCTTGGATGCTTGGCTCGACCGCCATGGCAAGGTGCCGGCCTCGAAGCAACCGCCGAAGTTGCGCTGGTTGTTGCATGTGGGGCTGTATCAGCTGTTGTTGATGGAGCGGATTCCCTCCTCGGCAGCTGTAAACACCACGGTGGAATTGGCCAAGATGTCTGGCCTTGCCCGCTTGGCCCCGGTGGTGAATGGCCTGCTTCGGGGGGTGCTACGAGCCCATGAAGCAGGCGAAACCCTGGAGTTCTCCGCCGACCCAGCGATTCGGTTGGCTCAGCAGAATTCCTTGCCTGATTGGTTGGGAGCATCGCTGATTGAATGGCGAGGCCCGGAGGGTGCCGCAGCGGTCGCTGCCGCTTGTAATCAAGTGCCCGACCTTGATCTGCGCGTCAATCGGATGCGGTCGTCGCCTGAGCAGGTGGGTCGTGATTTGGCGGAGTCGGGAATCGAAACGCGTCCGATTTCAGGCTGTGCAGACGGGGTACAGGTGTTGGGACACAGCGGAGATCTGCGCAATTGGCCGGGATATGCGGAGGGACATTGGTGTGTGCAAGACCGTGCTGCCCAGTGGGTGTCTCCACTCCTTGAGCCCAAGCCTGGAGATCGGATTTTGGATGCTTGTGCAGCCCCGGGCGGAAAGGCCACCCACCTTGCGGAACTCGTTGGTGATGTGGGTGAAATTTGGGCCATTGATCGTTCTGCAGGACGTCTCAAGCGTGTGGCTGTGAATGCGGCGAGGCTTGGACTCGGTTCGATTCAGGCTTTGGCCGCTGATGCGGCATTGCTCTCCAAGGAGCGCCCCGAGTGGTGTGAAACCTTTCAATCGATCCTGATCGATGCACCGTGCTCGGGGTTGGGCACCTTGGCCCGCCATCCCGATGCGCGTTGGCGGATGACACCCAAAGCCATTCAAGATTTGCTTCCGCAGCAACAGGCGTTGTTAGACGGCCTTAGCCCCCTATTGGCTCCCGGGGGACGCCTTGTGTATGCCACTTGCACGATGCACCCAGATGAAAATGGTCAGCAAATTGCCGATCTACTCAGCCGTTGCCCTGGGTTGACCTTGCTGAAAGAACAACAACGATGGCCGGATGCTGAGGAGGGAGGTGATGGGTTTTATGCCGCCGTTCTTCAGCGGGTCCAGCGCCGCTCCTGAATGCGTGGCTTCATCCAATTCTGTTTCGGTTGGGTGCTCGGAGCAGGTGCTTGGCTCTCGTTCGGTGGTGGCATGGGTGCCGGCGGCGCAATCTCCAAAGGGAACTGAATGTCTGTTGCTCGAGGTTCACCAACGGGTGGGGCGTCGCCCCGTTCTGTCTGCGGGGGTTCGCTCTCGTGCTCGTAGCCGAGGTAAGCAGCCTTTTTGTCGGTCTTCTTCGGTTTCTTTTTGCCAGGCACTCGCCAGGGACGATTCAGCTCAGGCTTGGCTGGGAACGCCTGAACGGGGAGTTCCTCTTTGATTTGAAGCATGAACTGTTTCCACGCCCATGCGGCCTCGCCACTGTTGCTTTTGGTTTCTCGGTTGTCGTCGTAGCCGAACCACACCGCAGTGGTGAGTTGGGGGATAGAACCGATAAACCACAAGTCCCGTGCACCTTCTGAGGTGCCGGTTTTCCCGGCGACCTGACGATCGTCGAGTTTCGCTGCAATGCCGGTTCCACCGGACACCACACGCTGGAACATCCAGTTCATCGCATCGGCCACATCGCTATCGAGAGCCCGCCGTCCCCGGTCTCCATCCACCCGTCGGCTCCAGAGAATGTTGCTTTCTGGCCCGCGGATTTCCTCAAAGGGAGTGGGTTTGACGAAAACGCCACGGTTGGCAACACCGGCATAGGCCGCGGCCATATCCAGAACTGTTTGCTCGTAGGCACCAATCGCCATCGGGTAGTACTTGCCGAGGGGGCGTTCGGTGCCGATCTCAAATTTGTTGGCGGTGTTGATGATGGCGTCGAACCCCACGATGTCTTGCAGTTGCACAGCCACGGTGTTGAGGGAGTTCTTCAGAGCATTCGCGAGCGATACTTTTCCGTAATACTTATTGCCAAAATTCTTCGGACAATATCCATTCCAACAGCGCTTTTTATCGAGAACAATGGTTTCCGGTTTAATGCCCAGGTCGATGGCTGTGGCGTAGGGGAACAGCTTGAAGGTGGAGCCCGGGGAGCGCAGCGCCAAGGTGGCTCGGTTGAACTGGCTTTCGTAAAAGTTGCGACCTCCCACCATCACCCGAACGAGGCCAGTGCCCGGTTCGATCGACACCATCACGCCTTCGGTATCGAAAGGGGCGTTTTTGAGGATTACATCACGGGCTTTTGTTTGCCAATCAAGGTTCAAGCTGGTTCTCACCTTGAGCCCGCCCACCTCCAATTGTTCTGGGGTCACCAGCTTGGGTAATTCTTGAGCCACCCAGGTGGTGAAGTAAGGAGCGGAGCTGTTGAAATACTTGGGTGTGGCCGGCTTTAGTGCGAGGGGGGAGGCACTTGCTCGTTCGGCTTCCACGCGGCTAATCGACCCAGATTGGGCCATGCGATCAAGCACTAAAGCCCGCTGCTTTCGCGCTAAATCTGGATTCACCAAGGGTGAATAAATTGACGGTGCAGGTGGGAGTCCTGCGATCAAGGCAGCCTCGGCAACCGTCAGCTGATCGGTGGTTTTTGAGAAGTAAATCCAGGCGGCATCTGAAACGCCATAGGCACCTGAGCCCAGATACACATAGTTCAGGTATTGCTCAAGAATTTGTTGCTTACTGAGTTGCCGCTCAAGCTTGAGTGCCAGAGCGGCTTCCTTCAGTTTGCGCGTAATGGTGCGGTCTTGGCTCAGAAAAACGATCCGAGCCAATTGTTGCGTGATCGTGCTCGCCCCCTCACGCACGGCACCCTGTCGCACGTTGGTAACCACCGCCCGAGCAATACCCCAAACGTCGACGCCATCGTGCTGAAAAAACCGGCGGTCTTCCGCGGCAATAAAAGCGTTTTGAACCACCAGGGGCATGGCACCTGGTTTGATCTTTTCTCGAGTCGCAGGACCCAACTTTTGGATGATCTTGCCCTGGGACGAGAGCAGCGTGATGGTCCCTGGTCGATTGAAGCTGGCGATTCCCCGCGCATCGGGCAGCGTCGAATCAACCAGTTGCGTGATCGCACGGGTTCCTAGGGCTGCTCCGACGCCAACAGCAGCAGCTGTCCCTGCAATAAGTGCCCAATGGAGACGGGTGCGATTCACATCACCTGGGTCAGAGAACTATGGCCCACTGCCAATGCTGTTACCAACATGCCAAGAACCAAGAACGGTTGCGCACTGGCTTGATATTTCACATCAAATTCAACGGGGTCGGTCAACAGCCAGATGTCTTGGAATGTGATTTGGGGAATGATCAACAGCACCAAAAGAACCGCGGCAAAGTGCTGGCCAATGGCGATCAATACACCCACCATCGCGAGTTGAAAGATATCAATCATTCCTGCACTAATCCAGCTGGCACGTTTGATGCCAAACACCACAGGCAGGGATTGAAGTCCGAGGGCACGGTCGCCCTCAACGCTTTTGAAATCGTTCACCACCGCAATACCTAGGCCAGCCAAGCTGTAGGCCAGGGTGAGCAGTGCTGTCGTCCAAGTGAGCTGCCCAAACAAGGCTTGGCCGGCCCACCAAGGCAAGGCGATGTAGCTCGCACCGAGGGCATAGTTCCCCAGCCAGCCGTTCTGCTTCAACTTCAACGGGGGGGCTGAGTAGATAAAGCTCACAAAGGAGCCGCCAAGTGCCAGCAGGAACACCACCGGTGTGGTGTGCTGAGCCCACACATCCAGGCCGTAGGACATGCCGAGACCCGCGAGCAGCAAGACCCAGATTTGAACTTTGACTTGTCCGAGGGAGATCGCCCCAGAGGGAATGGGCCGGTATGGCTCATTGATGGCGTCGATGTCCCTGTCGTAGTAGTCGTTAATGGTCTGGGTGAACCCAGCCAGTAAGGGCCCACTCATCAGCATGCAGGCGAACGCCGCAAGCACGTGATCGAGCTGCCAGTGGTAATTCCCGCTGGCTGCTGCGCCGCAAATCACGCCCCAGATCAAAGGAATCCAGGTGACCGGTTTCATCAGCTGCAAGCGCAGCTTCCAAATATTGGTGGTGCCTGAGGCACCTTTCATTCCCAGCAGCTGACGTGCGTCGCTCACAGAATCCGAACTCAGGCAGCGGTGATTTCGTCTTCAAAAAACCAGCTGGTGGAGCCATCGCTCAGATCAACCACCACGCCGATGCCTTTGCCGTCAACGGTCCGGAACTCTTTAACGGTTCCAGTGGGGTCTTTCTTGAGGAGATCAACCAAATTTTGGGGAATCCGATCTCTGACACGAGAAATCCGGATTTTGGATCCGATGGTGATCGATGCAGCCTGGGACATGGCCTGCGAGGCTTGGAGAGTGGCGCAACCTTAACAGTCGCTTTTGCGCTCAGAACCATGGTTGCCCTACGTCTTATTCCTTGCCTCGATGTAGCCGGTGGACGGGTGGTGAAGGGCATCAACTTCGTGGGCCTTCGCGATGCCGGCGATCCGGTGGAGCTGGCCTGCCGTTACAGCCTTGCTGGTGCTGATGAATTGGTGTTTCTAGACATCGCCGCGAGCCATGAAGGACGCGCCACGCTTGTGGATTTAGTGCGACGAACTGCCGAGTCGGTGACGATCCCGTTCACCGTGGGTGGTGGGATTCGTTCGGTGGAGGGGATCACAGAGTTGCTGCGTGCCGGTGCCGACAAGGTGAGCTTGAATTCCTCCGCCGTGCGGAGGCCGGAGCTGGTGCGTGAAGGAGCGCAGCATTTTGGTTGTCAATGCATTGTTGTCGCCATTGACGCGCGACGACGCACGAACGGGTCGGATGGCTGGGACGTTTATGTCAAAGGAGGACGGGATAACACCGGTCTTGATGTGGTGAGCTGGGCGCAACAGGTCACGGACTTGGGGGCAGGCGAGATCCTGCTCACCTCGATGGATGGTGATGGAACACAAGCTGGGTACGACCTCGAGCTCACCCGTGCGGTGGCGGCTGCCGTTCAAGTGCCCGTCATTGCTTCTGGTGGAGCAGGGTGTTTGGATCACATTGCGGCGGCATTGAACACCGGGCCTGAGGGAGGCCACGCCTCAGCAGCCTTGTTGGCATCGTTGCTTCACGACGGCGTTCTTACCGTGGAGCAAATCAAAGCCGATTTATTGGCTCGTGGTCTCAACATCCGACCATGAAACCTGGAGATCCCACTGCTGTTGAGCAGCTTTTTGATGCTGTTGCTCCTCGGTACGACCGACTCAATGATGTTCTGAGTTTTGGCTTGCATCGGCAGTGGAAGCGGCAAGTGGTCCGTGCGTTGAGGCCTGTCGCTGGCGAGCATTGGCTTGATTTGTGCTGCGGCACCGGTGATTTGGCCTTGGAGCTTGCTCGCTGTGTGCGTCCCGGTGGGCGGGTGATTGGTGTGGATGCTGCAGCGGCCCCTCTGCACCTGGCTGAGGCGCGTCAGCAGCGTCAGCCGTGGTTACCGGTGAGGTTTCAACAAGGTGATGCCCTGGAGACGGGATTGTCATCGGGCAGTGCCGATGGCTTGGTGATGGCCTACGGCTTGCGAAACCTGGCTGATCCCGCCCGTGGTCTTGAAGAAATGCGTCGCGTGTTGAAACGGGGCGGACGCGCAGCGGTGCTCGATTTCAATCGTTTGCTGCCCGGCACGGCAGCGGCGCAGTTTCAGCGCCTTTACCTCCGCAGACTGGTGGTTCCGATCGCTGCTTCCGTGGGCTTAAAGGATGAATATGCCTACCTCGAGGAGAGTTTGCAGCGCTTCCCGATGGGGCATGAACAGGAGGCTTTGGCCCGTCGAGCTGGGTTTTCAGAGGTTCAGCATCAGCCCATGGTTGGGGGGCAAATGGGCTGTCTCATGCTTCGCGCATGAAGCTTTGCTTGCGCGGCTTGCGGCCAGCCATCAACTCGTTCTATAGAAGCTGAAGAAAAGATAAAGAAGGAGGATCCCTCTTGGCTTTTCCTCTCCCGAATTTGTTGTCCGACATTGAGGATCTGCTGCAAGACGTGCAGTGGCTCGATGGCTTGATCCTGGTGACCGACTCCGAGCGAGCCAGCTTTGTTTCGTTTTCTCAGGTCGACCCGTTGTTGCGACGTTTGCGCCAGCGACCCAAGGGGGCTGAGGTGGCTGAAAAGCTTTGTATGTCGTTGCTGGACTCCCACGGCAAAGGAGCAGCGAAGCCCGTGTTGGTCTGTCAGGACAATGGCCGTTTCTGGTTGGGGGTTATCGGGCTGAGCCCAATGCAGCGTCATCGCCAGCACGCCATTGATCATTTGTGTCGCTGCTTAGAGCTGCAGGCTTGAGCTCTGCCAAGCTCGTCCCTGATGGGGTGATGTGATGGGGGAGCGTCTGAGCTGTTTACAGGCGGTGCGATCGATTCAGACCGATCCCTACCCCCATGCCTGTGTGGAACAAGCGCTTCCGGATGCCCTCTACCAAGAGCTCGAGGCAACGTTTCCGGAGCAATGGATGCTGGAGCGGATTCAGCGGCTGGATGCTGGGAGTCCAACCCGGCGTTTGAAGGTGGCGGAGGCCATGCAGTGGGGGGATCTTGCCCCGATTTGGGTCGACTTTTTGCGGTTTCACACAAGCTCGGACTACCTGCGAGATGTTGTTCGTTTATTTGAACCTCAGTTGTTAAGAGCAATCGGTTCAGAACAACTGCATCAGTTGTGGCAGGGATCGGTGACGCCTCGACGCATGGGACCACGGGGTGACCTGGTGACCGATTGCCAATTCGTGCTGAATGAGCCGGTGGGTGCTGAGGCCACCACTCAGCCCGCTCACGTCGATAACCCGAAGGAGATCTATGCCGGGTTGCTCTACATGCGGAAGCCTGAGGACCGAGCTGCTGGTGGTGACTTCACGGTTCATCGGCTTGATCAGCCAATCCGTCGACTCGACAAGGCGACCGGCCGACAACTGCCCTCTGCATTGCATACGCCGGTGCGCACCATCCCGTATCGACCCAACACCTTCTGTTTGTTCCTCAATGTTTTTGGGGCGGTCCATAGCGTGTCGCCTCGTCTGCAGCCGATCGAACGACGTCGAAGCATCAACATCATCGGAGAATTTGCTGGGCGGCAACGAATGTGGAAGCGTCCTGAATACGACAGTCGACTGTCTCGTTCTGAACAGTTGCGTCAGCGGGTTTGGCGTCGAATGCGCAGGCTGATGGGCAGGGGGGGATGACCACTCGGCAGAATCAGGCCTCAGGCACCCGCGCCCCCCAGTGCACTTTCAAGACATCATCAGCACGCTGAACAGCTTTTGGGCCAACCAAGGCTGTTTGTTGCTGCAGCCCTACGACACGGAAAAAGGGGCGGGCACGATGAGTCCCCATACGGTGCTTCGTGCCATTGGGCCTGAGCCCTGGGCTGTGGCTTACCCCGAGCCCTGTCGCCGTCCGACGGATGGCCGCTATGGAGATAACCCCAACCGAGCTCAGCATTATTTCCAATATCAGGTGCTGATCAAACCCTCACCGGATTCGATTCAGGAGACCTACCTCGCCTCCCTAGAGGCGTTGGGAATTAAGGCGGCTGATCACGACATTCGCTTTGTTGAGGACAACTGGGAATCCCCCACCCTTGGGGCCTGGGGTGTGGGCTGGGAGGTGTGGCTGGATGGCATGGAAGTCACCCAATTCACCTATTTCCAACAATGCGGCGGGTTGGATTGCAAGCCCGTCTCGATTGAGATCACCTACGGCCTTGAGCGTTTGGCCATGTATCTCCAGGATGTGGAGAGCATTTGGGATCTGAGCTGGAATGCCGACCGTAAGTACGGCGACATTTGGCTTCCCTTCGAAAAAGGTCAATGCCAGTACAACTTTGAGGCCTCCAACCCAGAGCGGCTCAAGCAACTGTTCTCCATCTACGAGGCTGAGGCGTCTGACCTGATCGACAAGCAGTTGCCGGCACCGGCCCTTGATTTCGTACTCAAGTGCAGCCACACGTTCAACCTGCTTGAGGCGCGTGGTGTGATCTCGGTGACGGAACGTACCGCCACCATCGGTCGCATTCGCAACCTGGCTCGCAAGGTGGCAGAGGGCTGGTTGGCCGAACGAGAGTCCTTGGGCTTTCCGCTGCTCCCAAGTGACTAACCACCAGCGATGGCTGGCGGGGAACACTCCCCTGAGCTGCTCGGAGCGGTCTGCCAAAGCGTCTATCTGTTGATTACATCGCCTGCGGGCTTTGCCTGTTGTTGCTGCTCAAGGGGCTGCTTTGGGGGGCACCATCACCAGGCGCGCAAGATCCATCCCTGTTGATTGGCCGCAGGGTTGAGCTCATCGGTCGGTTGCAAGCCGATGCTCGAGTGTTTGAAACCAGCTGTTCTGCCTTGATCGATGTGGAACGCATCGATGGCCGGCGCTACCGAGGTTTAACCGAGGTTGTTTTACGACCCTGCCCAAACCCTCCACAGCAGGGCTGGCAGTTGAAGCTCACGGGTGCGTTGAAAGCACCGCTGTCCAGTGTTCATCCGCTTGTGTCTGGGCCTGCAAGCCGTCTTGATCGGCTCGGCAGTTGGAGTCAGCTCCGGGCGGATCGGTGGCAGGTGTTGCACA
>JADHRU010000055.1 GCA_016777265.1 Synechococcus sp. BS30m-G31 | reverse complement strand
AGTTGTTGCTGGCGACTGATGATGGTGAAACCATTGAAACAGTGGGTATTCCCACCGACCAGCGACTGACGGTCTGTGTGTCCAGCCAAGTGGGATGCCCGATGGCCTGTCGTTTTTGTGCGACTGGCAAAAGCGGTTTGCAGCGCTCTCTAGCAACCCACGAAATTGTCGATCAGGTCTTGAGTGTGCGTGAGGCGATGGATCGGCGTCCGTCTCATGTTGTTTTTATGGGGATGGGAGAGCCCTTGCTCAATAGCGAAGCTGTGTTGGAGGCCATTCGTTGTTTGAACACCGACCTTGGTATTGGTCAGCGGCGCATCACCGTGAGCACCGTTGGCGTTCCTAAAACACTGCCACAGTTGGCAGAATTGGCGCTAAACAAACTCGGGCGCGCTCAATTCACCCTTGCGGTGAGTTTGCATGCCCCCAACCAGCAGTTAAGGGAAGAATTGATCCCGACGGCGCATGCTTATCCCTATGACGATTTGCTGGATGATTGTCGACACTATTTAGACCTCACGGGGCGTCGCGTTAGTTTTGAATACATATTGCTTGGTGATTTAAATGATCATCCAGAGCATGCAGCTGAATTAGCTGATCGAGTCGGTGGTTTTCAAAGCCACGTCAACCTTATTGCCTATAACCCGATTGAAGAAGAAGAATTCAAACGTCCAACATCTCAGAGAATCGAAGCGTTCCGTCGCGTTTTGGAGCGCCGCGGTGTTGCTGTCAGCTTACGAGCAAGCCGAGGCCTGGATCAGAATGCTGCTTGTGGTCAATTGCGTCGACAACACTTGAAAGGACCCCAGTAGCTTTAAGCTCTCTTTTGATGCTTTTTAAGCATTTCAATAATTTGTTTTTTTATTTCATATTGTGCACTTTTTGTTGCTTTAAATTAATTATTTTGGTGATACGTTGATGATTTTTAGGAGGGAATATTTCCATATCGATTTGCATGGACTGAGGCCTCTTCTTCCCTGATCGCTCCCCCCTTGTTCAAGACTGGATGCATTGGCGGACAGGGTGAATGGCTGCAGTCGATTGGTTTCTTCTTGGCCTCTACCTACTACTTACTTTCCTCCTGGGTCTTTGGCTGGCCCGTCGGAATCGTGGCCAAGAGGATTACTTCGTTGCAGGCCGGAGTCTCAATGGCTGGCTGGCCGGGGCATCCATGGCAGCGACGACATTTTCGATTGATACGCCGCTGTACATCGCAGGACTCGTTGGCAGTCGTGGATTGGCGGGAAACTGGGAATGGTGGAGTTTCGGGCTCGCCCATGTCGCGATGGCGGTGGTTTTTGCTCCGCTTTGGCGACGTAGTGGTGTCTTGACTGATGCTGCCTTCACTGAATTGCGCTACGGCGGAGCAGCTGCTGCCTGGCTTCGCGGGATTAAGGCCTTTCTTTTGGCAATACCTGTGAATTGCATCGGGATCGGTTATGCGTTTCTGGCCCTCCGCAAAGTTGTTGAAGCTTTGGGGATTGTTCAAGGTGAGCCAAGATTTTTAGGGCTGTCCGACACGGTGTGGCTTTTGGCCATTGTTGCCTTGTTGGTGGTCAGCTACACGGTGGTTGGTGGGCTGTGGGCGGTGGTGATGACCGACTTAGTCCAGCTTGTGCTCGCGTTGCTGGGTGCCTTGGCTGTTGCCGTCGCTGCATTGCATGCAACAGGCGGGATGGCTTCGCTGCTCGATCAACTTCAAGCCCTCAATCGGCCTGAATTGACCTCGTTGGTTCCATGGACCTGGGACGAACGGGGCTTCACCTGGCTCGATGGCGCTGGCATCAGTGTGCCGATGTTTACTGCTTACATCGCAGTGCAGTGGTGGAGTTTTCGTCGTAGTGACGGAGGCGGTGAGTTCATTCAACGCATGCTTGCTACCCGTGACGAGCAGCAAGCACGGCTAGCTGGCTGGGTTTTTCTTGTTGTGAACTACTTGATTCGCAGCTGGCTTTGGGTGGTGGTCGCTCTGGCTGCGCTCGTTTTATTGCCTGGACAGGCCGATTTAGAGCTTGGCTACCCAACGCTTGCGGTTGATCTCTTACCGCCGGTGGCGCTTGGGCTTGTGGTGGTGTCCCTGGTTGCTGCCTTTATGAGCACAGTGAGCACCTCGGTGAATTGGGGCGCCAGTTACCTCACCCATGATCTTTATGAACGATTTATTCGGCCCCAAGCAGGGCCGCGTGAACTGCTCTTTGTGGGTCAGGCCACCACGGTGTTGCTGCTGGTACTTGGGGTGATAACGGCGTTACTAAGCACCAGCATTGGTGCGGTGTTCCGCCTCGTGATTGCGATTGGCTCCGGTCCAGGGGTGGTGTTGGTGTTGCGCTGGTTTTGGTGGAGGGTCAATGCCGCTGCTGAATTGTCCGCGATGCTCTGTGGCTTTCTCGTTGGGGTGCTCACCTCGATCACTCCGTTGGTGCGTATTGACGACTACGGCGTGCGCCTTGCCGTGATTACGGGGGTTTCCGCGGCCGTATGGCTCACCGTGATGTTGTGTACTCCGCCGGAATCTGAGGCTGTGCTTGAGCGATTTGTCCGACAGGTACGACCACCGGGTCCGGGTTGGGCCCATCTGCGTCGCCGCTTTGAGGTCACTCCGACTGAAAGCTTGCCTGTGATGCTCCAGCGTTTTGTGTGGGCTTGTGGGCTGTTGTTTGGAGGATTGTTGGGCACCGGTGGATTCCTATTGCATCAACACATCACCGGCTGGTGTGGCCTCACTGTGCTGGTGGTGTCATTTCTGTTGTTGCGTCAGCCAGCGCTTGCTGTCCACCCATCAGCAGAATGAATAACGAGATCGGTTTGCCCTTGTCCTTTTTTCGTTCCACAGTGCTCCCAGCGCTGATTGTTTTGTTATTCGCCTTGGCTCTGTTCGCTGTCAGCGCCAGGATTTGGTTGCCTGGCGACATGCTGGCGCCGGCTCCAGTCGGTTGAGCACCCAAGGGATTTGACCGGGTCCCGTAGCATCAACTTATGACGGAAGATCGACGCGAACAAAGGGATCGAGGACCCGCCAGCCTGGCATTGGATCCAGATCTTCTGGCGCGTGAGCTGGCCGCTCAAGAAAGTCTTGATCCGCTCGATGCCTTTGAGCTCGACCAAGCAGCCGATGCTGCCGCGCCATCGATTGCTTTGGCCTGCGATCAGGGACTGATCGCCCTGCGTGGCAACCATGACGAGCGCTTGCAAGGTCTGCAGGTGTTTTGTGAACATCGCGATCCCAGGGCTCTGCCTTTATTGCTTCCCCTTCTGCAACGCCCTTGTCCAGTGGAGCGCATGAGTGCGGTTTATGCGCTGGGTCGCAATCCTTCGCCGCCAGCGGTGGAGCCATTGCTTCAACTGTTGCAGGCGGATAGCAATGCTTATGTCCGCAAAGCGGCTGCTTGGAGTTTGGGGAATTATCCCGACGCGCCGATCCTGAACCCCCTAATTCATGCGTTGCAAAGCGATGTTGCTGCGGTTCGGTTGTGGTGCCCTGGCTCCTTGGCTGAGTCGGGTAGCTGCTCGCCTGCAAAAGCGGATCCGGCGGCCAGTCAATTAACGGCGAGTCTTCAGATCGATAGTGAACCTGTGGTTCGGAGTAACTGCATATGGGCGCTGGGCCGCTTGATGGATCAATTGGTTGAGTCTCGTCAACAGGAGATCGTTGAACTGCTGGTGGAGTCCCTGCTGTACGACGGTGAACGTTCTGTTCAGGACGAGGCTCGTACGGCTCTTGAGCAGTTAGAAGACCCCGTGGTTTTAGAGCGTCTACAGGCCTTAATTAACGACGGGTTTCTGATCTGACGATTGGATCCAACGACATCTCAATACCACCATTAGATTGCTCGGCATCTCACGCAGGTCGAATGCCCCAACGCACGGTTCGTTTCACCATTCGACCTGACGGTCGCGTGGAAGAAAGAGTCGAAGGGGTGGCCGGTCCTGCGTGTCAGCAGCTCACCGAACGGTTGGAAGCTGCCCTTGGAACCGTTGAACGCCAAGAGCCCACTGCTGAAGCGTTTCAGCAGACGAATACCCAATCCCAGTCCCTTTCCGCGCAATTGAACTGATGTCGCATTTCAGCACCGTTAAAACAGAATTGCGCCAGCTCGACCCTCTGGTTCAGGCTCTCAAAGATATGGGCTATTCCCCTGAGCAGGGAGAGCGTCCTGTGCGTGGCTATCAAGGCCAGACCGTGACGGCTGATTTGGCAGTCACGATGCAAGTCGGTGGTGATCTTGGTTTTCGTTTGAATTCCAAATCCGGTGCCTATGAATTGGTCACAGATTTGGATCTGTGGAAACAACAGATTCCAATCGAACGGTTTCTGGCAAAGCTCACCCAGCGCTATGCCTTCAATACTGTTTTGGCTGCTACTGAGAATGAAGGATTCCAAGTTGCTGAACAAATCCAAACTCAAGATGGCTCGATCGAATTAGTGGTTACTCGCTGGGATGCCTGACCCTGGCTGATCCATCTCTCGCCTTTTCCGCTCCAGCAACCCATCCGGTCCAATCCAATGGACGGGAACCCGTGTTGGGTGGTGATCTAAGAGATCAAGCTGTATGGGTTGATGAAGCAATTTGTATCGGTTGCCGATACTGCGCCCATGTCGCCACCAATACCTTTGTGGTGGAGCCCAATCTCGGTCGCTCCCGAGCCATTCGCCAAGATGGCGATAGCACCGAGCGAATTCAAGAAGCCATCGATACCTGTCCCGTTGACTGCATCCATTGGGTCCCATTCGAATCCCTCGAAGCGTTGAAGCAGGATTTGGTTCGTCAAAACCTTCAAGCACGTCCCCAGGGTTGATGGGTTCGCTCCCAACACGACGTTTTGGACGGACAGGGCTGGAGATCCCCCTGTTGTCGCTTGGCACCATGCGTTGTCAGCAGAGTTGGAGTGATCTTCCAGCTGAGGAGATCTCAGACACGTCCCAACTGCAGCTGCAAGCCACGTTGGACCGCGCTGTCGCTGAGGGATTTCATCATGTGGAGACAGCTCGGCACTACGGCACCTCTGAACGGCAGTTGGGTTGGGCCTTGCCCAAGGCACCCGATGCCAAGCGTTTGTTGCAAAGCAAAGTTCCTCCCCGCGACGACGTCGTTGCTTTTGAAGCAGAGCTGGAGCTGAGCTTTGAACGCTTGGACTGTGATCGTTTGGACCTACTGGCCATTCATGGAATCAACCTGCCGGAACATCTTGAGCAGACGCTTCGTCCCGGCGGCTGCATGGAGGTGGTCCGTCGCTGGCAGGCACAGGGCCGCATTGGTTCGGTGGGTTTTTCAACCCATGGTCCAACCGAGTTAATTGAGGCTGCGTGCAATACCGGTGCTTTCGACTATCTCAATGTGCATTGGTATTACATCCGTCAGGACAATGGCCCCGCTTTGGACGCGGCCCGTCGCCAAGACATGGGGGTTTTCATCATTAGTCCCACAGACAAAGGCGGGCACCTCCACAGCCCATCGCAGAAAATGCTCGACCTTTGTGCGCCGCTCCACCCGATTGAGTTCAACGATCTGTTCTGTCTTCAGGACGAACGTGTTCACACCATCAGCGTGGGTGCTGCGTCACCGACGGACTTCGATCGCCATCTGAAGGCCATTGAGCTCTTGCCTAATGCCGTTGAGCTGATTGAACCGGTGCATCAACGCCTGGAGGCAGCTGCTGTGGATGCGCTTGGACGCGAATGGATGGCCACATGGCATGTGGGACTTCCTTCGTGGCAAGACACTCCTGGAGAGATCAACTTGCCGGTTTTGCTGTGGCTCCACAATTTGTTGGAGGCCTGGGATCTTGAAAGCTTTGCAACAGCGCGGTATCGACTGCTCGGTCATGGCGGTCATTGGTTTGCCGGATCCAATGCCGATTCCTTTGACGATCAAGTCAGTGTGTCGGATCTTCAAGCCGTGCTTGGGGCTAGTCCTTGGAGGGCCAGGATTCCAATAATCCTGGCGGAGCTCAAACAGCGGTTGGCGGGCGACTCTCAAAAGCGGCTGACCAGTATTTGAAGCCCAATTAGGAGCCCAGAGGCGTCCGGCTAGGAATGCCCACTGCCCGCGGATAGGAGGATGGACACGAGCCAATAGGCTGCACGCGCAACAGGTGACGGATGCCCCGTTCCGCTGGAAGCTGACACGATTGCACTCCAGTTAATTGAGCCTTGAGCGGCGTGAGCACGGTGCTGAATTGTGCGGTGTCGTCCTCTGACCACTGCCCTCGAAACAGCAGTGCTTCCCCTCGGGGTTTCAAGAGGGGGACGAGGTATTCCGCCACCACGGGGGCTGCCGCTACGGCTCGAGCCATGGCCAGATCGAATCGACCACGGCAGGCACGATCATGCCCCGTTGTTTCGATGCGTTCGGTGCGAACGGCCACGCGGTCGGCGAGGCCAAGCCTGCTGGCCATCGCCTCCACTGCCGCAGTTTTGCGACCCACGGAGTCCAGCAGTGTCATCTGTGAACCAGGTAAGGCAATAGCGATCGCTAATCCTGGGAACCCACCGCCTGTGCCGACATCAATGCATGTTCGGGGTTGATGGGGTGTTTTCAACTCAGCAGCCAAGGGCCACAAGCTGTCAAACACTTGATTGATCCAGTAGTCATCTCCGTCCACGAGTCGGGTGAGGTTGACTTTTTCGTTCCATTCCCGCAGCAGGACTTGCAGCGTTGCGAGCTGATCCAATTGCTCAGTCGACGGTTGCCAACCGAGTGCTGTCCAATATTCAGCTCCCGGTTTGGCGTCGACCATGGGCTGCGTTGGCAACTTTTCTTAGGATGAAGGGCCTGATCAAGTCTGTGCTGGACGTCTCCATCAGCCACTACCAACGGCTCGGTGTGGCCCCAGGAGTCGATCCGGAAGCATTGCGCCAGGCATTCCGGCGCAAGAGCAAAGCCTTGCATCCCGACACTACGGCGCTACCGGAAGCTCAGGCCAGCCTGGCGTTTCAGCAACTCAAGGAGTCTTACGCCCTACTGGCGGACCCTGGGCGTCGCGATGCTTACGACGCCATGCTTCGCGCCAACACTGCGAAGCCTCAGATCATCAAGCAGGCAACGCCTGATCCCTGGAACGGGATTGGTGAACGGCGTCCGCTCTCAGGCGGTGAATGGTTTTCCTTGGTTCTGCTGAGCTTGGCGCTCCTGCTGAGCTTGGTGCTGGGATTGGGAGTGGCGGTTGTTCAAGGCAGGGATTGGCAAGTGTCGCCGTCTTGGCTCACGGATGAGCAGACTTTGAAAACCTCCAACGTGCGATCCGATGTCGTCCTCCCTTCCACCGGAGAGCTCACCGCTCAATCAGCACTCCCTCCGAGCGCTTGAGCAATGGCTGCTGCAATTGGGCGCCATCCGGATCGATAACGATCCGTGCCGATGGCAGTTGGAACGACCTGATTGGAGCGCCGTTCTGCTCTTGGCTCGAGAAGACCTCAAGGTGATCTGGCAAGCGTCTGGCACCACTGGAGAGACGCAATGCTCTTTGCCCTACGGGCTGTCTCGGGCTGACGTGGAGGCGGCGATTCAGGCTGGTCCTTAAGGGTTGCCCTTCTGCGGCTGGGGTTGCTGGATCAGAGTTGATCGAGAGCGATCTGGATGGCTGCGTAGCACTGCTCAAGCTGTGCATCACTGATGCAGAGCGGCGGTAAGAGGTACACCACCTGGCCTAGCGGACGAAGAAAAACGCCATGCTCCATGGCGATGCGTTTAACCGTGGGACCTGCCGGGTTGAGGTAACCAGCGGTTCCGCCGACGACCAGGTCGAATGCAGCGACCGTTCCCAGTAGTCGTGGTCGTTCGACGCGCGGGTGCTCGGCGAGAGCTTCGAGCTGCGGCCGGTGCCGTGCCTCGAAGTTTTGGAATGCCGTTGGGTTGCGTTCGAGCAACGTCAAGCTGGCGTTGGCGGCTGCACAGCCCAGGGGATTGGCCGTGAAGCTGTGGCCATGCCAAAGCGTGAGGTTGGGGTCGTCTCCGATGAAGGCTTCGAACACCGCTTCACTGGCCATGGTCACTCCCATCGGTAAGCAGCCACCAGTGAGCCCTTTGGATAACGCCATCAGATCGGGACGAATCCCCGCACGCCGGCAAGCAAACCAGTCGCCGCAGCGTCCGAAGCCAGTGAGGACTTCATCGGCAATGAGCAGGGCTCCGGCGGCTTTTGTCCGGCTTTCAACCTCCCGAAGAAATTCCGGACGCACCATGGTCATTCCCCCTGCCCCTTGGAGCAGAGGCTCGAGGATTACCGCCGCCGTTGGGGTTTGAAGGGTGTCTTCGAGGATTTGAAGTGCGGCTGATTCCTTGGTGTCGATGTCGTCATCGTTCCACCAGGTGCTGGGCCAGGGGACTCGGGCGACGGGAAATAATTTGTCTTCGAAAGGAGCACTGAACAAATTGCGCTCGCCAACGGCCATGGCCCCGAAGGTGTCCCCGTGATAAGCACCGTCGAAGGCAACGATTTGATGGCGTGGCTGGCCTCGGTTCGCCCACCATTGGCAGGCGATTTTGATCGCCACTTCCACCGCCGTTGAACCGTTGTCTGAGAAAAACAGCCGTTGGAGGCCCGTGATTCCACTCAGTCGAACAGCCAATTGCTCGGCGGGTTCGTGGGTGAAATCCGCAAAGATCACCTGTTCGAGCCGTCGTGCTTGATCGGCGATCGCCTCGGCCATTACTGGATTGGCATGGCCATGCAAGGTCACCCACCAGCTACTGATGGCGTCAATTAACGGGGGACCCTCTTCCCGCAACAGCAGGGCGCCATCACCGGCTGTTACTCGCTGCGCTGCAGCGGCACTAGCCATTTGAGTAAATGGAGGCCAAAGATTGGGGTGACGTTGAAGCGTCATGGCCACCTACAGCAATACAGCCATTTTGGAACTTCAAGCAGGAGCTATCTCTGCCAAGACCTCCCCTCGATGCTTGGTCTGTCTCAATTGTTGTTGTCGCCTGGTTCCCTCTGGCTTATTGATCCCTTCGTCTTGATCCGTTGGTTCCAGAGCCGTTGCTCTCAGAACACTTGCTCCCAGAACACTTGCTCCGCGAACCCTTAGCGACAAACCTCACTCGAACGCTCACCCTCTGTGGCGATCGGTCCGCAATTCACCCAGCGGACGAGTTGAACTTCGATATCCGTGAACAACACAAGGATTCCGACG
>JADHRU010000054.1 GCA_016777265.1 Synechococcus sp. BS30m-G31 | reverse complement strand
GGAACAGACGCAACTCCTGCAAAGAACAGTTGAAGCATCCAGCGCTGCAAGAGAACCGACTGCCAATTGAATTGGACAAACCATGTCCACTCCACATGCATCCGTGCCACCACAACCAAAGCAGGCGGCAACAGAAGCCAGAGGATGCGTTTCATTTCAGTTCAGCCAGGCTCCGAAATCGCTCACCGCTCAACGTTTCCTCTTCAATCAAGGCTTCCACAAGCTGATCCATCAACTCACGCCTTGCTTCCAAGAGCGCTACAGCATGGGCCAAGGCATTTTTGGCCAACGTTCGAATTTGAGCATCGATTGCTTGACCGGTTGTTTCGGCATAACCGGGCCTTTGACTGAACCAATCACGCCCCAGGAAGACCTCAGATCCAGCCCCTTCCAGAGCCATAGGCCCGAGGCTGGAAAAGCCAAAGCGGGTGACCATTTCACGGGACAGTTGGGCCACCATTTGAAGATCGCCACTGGCTCCTTGTGTGACTTCCAAGGGACCGAACACCACCTGTTCTGCCGCTCGACCGCCGAGGGCTACCACCAAATTCGCCAAACAGAACGATCGAGTCACTAATCCTGAATCCAATTGCTCCTCATCGGGCATGAACCTGGTGTATCCCCCGGCACCTCCTCGGGGGAGAAGAGTCACTTTGTCGACGTCATTGGCTGCAGGGAGGAGTGTTGCCACAAGGGCATGGCCCACCTCGTGATAAGCAATTAATCGCTTTTTGGCGCTGTCTTGCAAGGGACGATTGCTCAATCCCATGGTGATGCGTTCGAGAGCCCCTTCAAGGTGGCTGTCGTCAATTTCAGTGCAATTGTGCCGAGCGGCAAGAATGGCACCTTCGTTCACCAAATTGGCTAGGTCGGCTCCTGAAAAGCCAGGGGTACGACTTGCCCATTGTTCCAAATTGACGGCAAGGGCAAGGGGGCGACTCCTGGCATGCACAGCAAGAATTGCTGCACGACCCCGTCGATCAGGAAGGCCGACATCGATGCGTCGATCAAACCGACCTGGTCGCATTAGGGCAGCATCCAGAACATCGGCGCGGTTGGTTGCTGCCAAAAGAATGACACCCGAGTTTTCCTCGAACCCATCCATCTCCGTGAGCAACTGATTCAGGGTTTGTTCTCGTTCATCGTTCCCTCCACCGATCCCAGCTCCCCGTTGACGACCAACGGCATCGATTTCATCGATAAAAACGATGCAAGGGGCTTTCTCTTTGGCCTGGCGGAACAAATCTCGAACCCGGCTGGCCCCGACTCCCACAAACATTTCGACGAACTCCGATGCTGCCATCGAGAAAAATGGCACGGCCGCTTCGCCTGCAATGGCTTTTGCCAACAAGGTTTTGCCCGTACCTGGTGGGCCTACCAACAACACTCCCCGGGGAATCTTTGCGCCGAGCCGAATAAATGTTTCTGGCTGCTTGAGGAAGGTCACCACTTCCTCTAATTCTTGACGAGCATCGTTGATGCCTTCAACGTCTTCGAAGCGAACTTGTAGATCTTCCTGTGGTTTTAATCGCGGCTTGCTGCGACCGAACCCGAGCGCACGGTTTGCCATTTTTGCTGATCGACGCAGTAATAACGACAGCCCGATCACGACAAGAAGCACCATCAACAAGGTGCCGGCGAGATCTCTATTGGCCTGTTCGCGCCGCCCATCCACCACCGTTAGGGGAGTGGCAGAGCTTTCAGCTGCACGAAGGATACGGTCGTCATTTGGAAAAATTGGAACGGTGACCTTGCGGCCGTTGTCGTACACCACTCGAACCTCTCGTCGAGCTGGGACAAGATCCAATTGCTTGATTTTTTTGTTGTCGATATCCCTAAGCAGCGTCGAATAGCTGACGCCTTCCTCTTTCTTCCATAATTTTTGGAAGAACGGTTCTGGTCCCTGCTGGCTAGCAGGTGAATCGGATGACTGCTTCGAACCTGGAGCCACAACAAAACAATGCTGAAATGAGCCTAGCGATTTGACGCAAGGCCTCTTCAAGCGAGAGAATCCATTTTTGTTGATCTGCTAGCCGCGATGGCCGTCCCGAAGAAGAAAACATCGAAGGCCAAGCGCAATCAGCGCAGTGCTACTTGGAAAGGCAAAGCCGCCATCGCAGCGAAGCGCGCCATGTCGATCGGCAAGTCTGTTCTGAGTGGTCGTGCTCAAGGATTTGTCTACCCCGTTAGCGAGACAGACGACGCAGAGGCCTAAGCGGCTTGATTGAGATGGATTCGGGTCAGCTCACGGCTCGAATCCACGTCGATAACGACATCAGCAGGAATGTTTCTGACGGTTTCTGATGGAATCGCGCTCAGAATCATTCTGATGAAACCATCCAACTCGCTTCCGTTCAGAGAACTTCCGCGAGACGTGTGCATGTCATGTTCCTGCTGACGCTTCCAAAGCCGAGGCGATTGAGAATCCGTAGCGCGAAGTTGCCAAAGCAGGTCCAGTTGAGTCCAGATCGGTTGGTAGCGCTGCAAGATCTGTTCAGTTTGCTTTCGGTACGCCAATTCCTTGGCCGTTAATGGTGGTTCCAGATCTCTGTCCTGCAGGGTGGGGTCATATCCCCCTTCACACCCCACAAACCAGCCTTCGAGAACAAGTAGATCCGCATTGCAAGCACGCCATCCAGAGCGATCTCCCCGTCCATTGCGCAACGCCTTATCAAACTGTGGGCATTGAACGTCTTGGCCCTGCCGCCAATGCGCGAGTGTCTGTTGCAGCAGTTTCAGATCGTGGCTTCCAGGCAAAGCCCGCGGCACACCCCATGGATTTCCTTGCATCGACCGCTCCAGTTGATCGGCTGGGAAATAAAAATCGTCGATCGATACCACCTGTAGGGATAAGCCCAAATTGCGAGCAGCTGTTTCAAGCCAAATCCCCAAACTCGACTTCCCGCAACCTGGAAGGGCACTAAGGCCAATCAACCGTTTTCTGGCAGGTTCCCGGCTCGCCAGACTCAAAATCGGAAGTCCAAGAGACCAAAGCCAATCAGCACTGCTGTTTGGATGCCAAGCATCGAGGCCAAGATTGGCGTGTTGCCTGATCCAGGACTGCCGCCACTCTTCAAAATTTTCGATCCCCAGAAACTTGAGCAACCGGTGCTGATCGTCTGCAGGAATGCGTTGAAGGCCCTCAGGATCCAACTTTGAAGGCCTCCAACACGACGGCGTAGACGAATCCCAATCTCAGGTAATCCAACCAGGGAGAACGTCGCCGCAAGACAACAAGCAATTCACAAGCGATCAGCGCAAAAAATGCACTAAACGTGCGAGCACCCGTGGCATTTTCAAGGTGAACTGTGAGATTGCTGCCGATGAAAAAGCCAGCAAGTAGTAACAGAATTCGTGAACTTCTACTCCACCAAGGCCCACCAAACGCAGCTCGCAATTGTTGGGCTGCTTTGCGCTGAAGTCCCGCTAATCGAGTGCGCTGCAGCGTGATCATCACAGCGAATGTGCCAACAATGACTGCATGTAGTTCAGCGTCACCATGCCATCCAAGCAAGGGGGTCCGTGCTGAAGCCGTGATGGTTTGTCGTGATCCCCAAGGTGATTCAACACAGCAGTCGCGAGATGGCTTGTCTCGACAAGGTCCTTGTCCCAAGGTGAAGGGGTTAGCAGGCAGGGCAAGCCAGCAGCTGTTGCCGCCTGAAGCCCGACGGCTGAATCCTCTATCGCCAAGCCACAGCTCGGGGCGATACCACTGCGCTTGAGCGCTAATCGATAGCCATCCGGACTGGGTTTTCCTGTGGTGACATCATCGGATGTCACCACGCCATCGAACACAGGCAAGACTCCCTTGGCATGGTCCAGCAAAGCCTGCACAGATGGCCTTCCACTCGAGGTCACAATCCATTGCTGGACATTGTGGTCGTGTAATTCGTTGACAACACGAACGACGCCGGGTCGCCACCGCACATGGCCGTCGCGAATTCTGGAAAAATAATGCTCTCGTTTCACATCCCGCAACCGTTTCAGCTGGACGTCCGTCAGGTTGATCCCCTGATCTGCTGCGTAGACCGTGACTCGAGGAATGCCTCCAGCAATGGCGAGTAGGTCGGCATACAACTTCTCATTCCAATCGAATGGCAGCCCCAATTCAAGAAAGGCTTGATTGAAAGCCGGGCGATGTCCTTCCATCTCCGTGTCAGCGAGGGTGCCGTCTACATCCCAGAACACAGCTTCTAGTGCAGTCATCGATCGCTGAAGCCGAGGGCACAATGCAGCAATCATCCCGCTCAAGCTCAGCGCTCCGTTGCCCGTAGATCCCCCGAATTGGTGTTGGTCCTTACCAGCAGTGGTTGATCCAGACCCCTTGCCTGGTCTCGAACTCCCCTTGGCGCTTCGTGCTCTGTTGCAACGACGTGGATTTCGAGATGTCGACGCTGCAAAACAATTTTTGATCCCAACGTCGCTACCGGAGGCCGACCTTCATTTTCCAGATCTGAAAAAAGCCACAGATCGCTTGGTTGAAGCGTGTAAACACAACGAAACCGTAGCGATTTGCGGCGACTACGACGCCGATGGCATGACGAGCACCGCGTTGCTACTGCGTGCTCTAGCGGCCTTAGGTGCTGCTCCAAGGGCAGCGATCCCATCTCGCATGGAAGAGGGCTATGGACTCAATCCATCCATGGTGGATCGACAACACCGCGATGGCGTTCAAATCCTTGTCACCGTGGATAACGGTGTAGCCGCGTCATCAGCACTCCGACGAGCCGCTGAACTGGGCATGGAAGTGATCGTGACCGATCACCACACCATTCCCGACCAACCAGCACCGATGACAGCCTTGATCCATCCGGCAAAAACGCCCGAGGGGTCTCCCTATCGAGGCCTTGCTGGGGTGGGATTGGCCTATGTGCTGGCGCGAGCTGTTGCTGAACAACTCAATCAGCCAGATGCCATCGGCTCAGCCAGAGACCTTTTCTGCGTTGGCACAGTGGCAGACATGGCTCCGCTGATCGGTGCAAATCGTGCATGGCTGTTGGAGGGACTTGCTCAACTTCACCGCACTGAATGCTGCGGATTACAGGCACTTCAACGGCTTGCAGGCTTGGGAGAGCAGCCACTCACGGCCGAGGACATTGGATTTCAACTCGCCCCACGCATTAATGCTGTTGGACGCTTGGGTGAACCCCGGCTCGTTGTGGATTTGTTGACTGCCGTTGAGCCAGCAACAGCGATGGCGTTGGCCCGACGTTGTGATGATTTCAACCGTCAACGACGTGATCTTTGTGATGCCATAGAGGCAGAGGCTGTTGCTCTGGTCGAAGCCGATGCTTCGGATCAGTTGCCGTCATTTCTTCTTTTAGCGCAAAGTCATTGGCACCACGGCGTGATTGGCATTGTTGCTGCTCGACTTGTGGAGCGTTATCACCGTCCGGCTGCCCTCCTTGCTGGCGATGGTGATGGCCTGATGCGCGCTTCGGTGCGATCGCCTCGAGGATTTGCCGTCGATCAAGCGTTGAATCATTGCGCCTCGCTTCTAGAACGTTTTGGTGGGCATCCAGCAGCAGGGGGATTTACCGTCCGCGCCGAGAATGTTCATGCTCTCCATGAACAGCTCTGCGTTCAAGCCGATTCGTGGTTGAAACAGCAAGGCCAGGGCCTACCCATCCAACCCGATGCGCTGCTCCGGTTGGAAGAGGTGAATTGGGATCTCTGGAAGGCATTGCAATCACTGGCACCCTTTGGCGTTGGTCATGAAGTCCCCCTGTTCTGGTCCCGGGATTGCAGAGTTGAAGAGCAACGCGAATTGAAGGGTGGTCATCTAGCCCTCAGGTTGCGCCAAGGTGAAACCGAACGGAGAGCCATTGCCTGGCGATGGGATTTCTCAACCCACGTTCCAGAGCAATGTGATGTGGCCTATCGCATCAGTGTTAACCGCTGGCAAGGCGAGCAAAGGCTTCAGTTAGAGATGAAGGCCATCCGCCTCCACAGCGATTCTGTGATGCTTCAGCGCGGTCTTAGAAATTACGTAGCGAAACAGACTTCAACTTCAGGATTCACCCTCACAAACTGCGATGGGCGATCACTGCAAGCCAAAATCGACGAAAATAACTTGCTCTTCAGCAACGACGAGCTTGCCAAGGACGCACGGGTGAATCGGTTGCTTGAGGAAGCTGTCTTAGGTCTTGGACTTCGCCCCTAACCTCAGAATTGATCAGAGCGCGCCTCGGCGGTAGAAGAGGATGAAGACAACCGCTGGACCTGCAAGAGCGATGAGGGCGAGGGCGGCGAAGTTAGCAATCAGGTGGAAATCGAAGCCCATGGCGAATACGTGCGTTCCAATGACAGATGTAGCACCAGGCTACGGGGCCTGCGACCAAAGCCGACCACTCTTTCGTTTTGTCTGTGATGCCTTGTCACAGCCAAGCCCATGAACAATCACTCCCCTTCATGGCACTGCATTCAACAGTGCGGAGCCTGTTGCAGGCTTTGTCCCGAAGAACGCGGTGAGGCCCTTGCGGCTCTGAGCGAAGACCAGCAAAGCATCTATCTCTCAATGGTCGGAGCTGATGGATGGTGCATTCACTACAACAGTGGTGCTCGGAGCTGCACCATTTATTCCGAGCGGCCTGACTTTTGTCGAGTCAGTGAGTTGGGAACATTGTTTGATGTTCCATCTGATGACCTTGATCCATTTGCCATTGCCTGTTGCAAGCAACAAATCCGCACCACTTATGGCGGACGAAGTGGCGTAATGCGAAGGTTCAATCGTGCTCAACGAACGGAAGGTGATCGCCATGAATGAGCCAGGTGAAATGGACGCTGGACGGCCTGGCTTTGTTGCTGTTTTATTCAGCACTTTTACAACTGTTTTTCTGGCCGAGCTTGGCGATAAAACGCAGCTCGCCACGCTTCTGTTGTCGGCTCAATCCGGTTCACCTGGTCTTGTTTTTCTGGGTGCCGCGCTCGCCTTGATCTGTTCAAGCCTTGTGGGTGTTTTGGTTGGGCAATGGCTCGCCAGAACGCTCCCTCCAGAACGCCTCGAATTCATGGCCGGCGTGCTGATGGTTTGCCTCGGCCTGTGGCTAGGACTCCAAGCCAGTCGATCTCTCATTGTCATCGGATCCCAGGCCTAAGTGATGGATTTTGCTCTTCTCCTCTCCACCTTCGTCACGGTTTTCTTGGCGGAACTCGGCGATAAAACACAGCTTGCAACGGTGGCGATCAGTGGCACATCCGATCGACCTCTAGCAGTTTTTCTTGGTTCGTCTTCCGCTCTTGTGTTGGCGAGCTTGTTAGGGGCGCTTGCTGGTGGATCTGTGGCCACTGTGATTCCAAGTGATCTTCTGCAACTCGTGGCATCCCTTGGCTTTTTGGTGATTGGATCTCGCCTTTTATGGCCGCTACTGGCCAACCAGTCGAAGCAATCAGACGAAACCGATCCATCGAACTCTTAAACTCTTCGATGGATGGGGTTCTCTACAGGCTTGACGTACTTGTCAGCCGCTCCAGCCTTCCCCCGGTTCTGTTAGCCGGTTTCTGCTTACCTTTTAATGAAATTCACGGTCGCCGATCTGCTCGACCAGTTGTCCTCCAACGATTCGGTTGAGACAGCTGTCGTCGCCAAAATTCTGAAGCTGACGAATAAATCAGACAAGCAGTTTTTAGAAATAGCGATCGATGCCCTCTCAAAAATGGGTGTTTTGACTCGTGGCGATGGAGATGTTGTTACGCGTTCTCGAAACAGTGAATTCATTGATGCGCGGCTTCGATGTAGCAGTAAGGGATTTTGTTTTGCCATTCGTGATGATGGCGGAGACGATATTTATATTCGTGATCATCAACTCAATCATGCCTGGAACGGCGATCGAGTCCTTGTAAGGATCACGCGTGAGGGCGGTCGTCGTCGTTCTCCGGAAGGAGGTGTCCAATGCATTTTGGAGCGTTCAACTACATCACTGCTTGGGCGGGTTGAACATCGGGATGATCAATTTTTTGCCGTTCCATTGGACGATCGGATGCTCACGATCATCCAACTAACCGACGAAGCTGCGGAGTACGTCTCCAGCGAAGAGCCCACTGCGGTCGTTGAGGTCCTTGTGCATCGCTATCCGATTGCTCAACATCCGGCACTGGGTCAAGTGGTTCGTCCCCTACCCCTCAACGGTGGGCCGTCCGCTGATCGTGATCTCCTCCTAACGAAAGCAGGTCTTCATCAGCGTCCTGCTCCACCCCGCGGTTCTGGAAAGGTTCCTGGAGCAAGGGGTCGAATTGATTGCACTGATCAGCCTGCTTTGTTGTTGAGAAGTTGGACTGATTCCAGTGCTCCGGGGCTTCCAGCCGTCCATGTGGAAGCGCGTGATGGAGGTTGTCGCCTTTGGTTGCATGCTCCCGCTGTGGCAGAACGCATCATGGGTAGCAACGCCCTTGATTTCTGGTTGAGGGAACGGATGGAAGCCCTTTGTCTCGGAGACAGTTGGCAGCCATTGCTCCAACCCTCTATCAACGCAGCCACCTCATTTGTTCCAGGTGACGTTGCAGAAGCCGTAACCGCACGTATTGATGTCTCCCAAGAGGGAGAACTCACTGATTGGGAGTTTTGTCTTTCAACGGTGAAACCCGTGGCCTTCGTCGGCGTGGCTCAACTGAAAGCACTCGATGAACGAAAACCTAAATCTCGGAGTGTCCCGGCTGCTCTCAAAGAGATCAAAGGACATCTCAATCAACTTGAAATGCTCCGCTTTTGTGAAAGTTGCTTGAGAAAGCACGAGCAGGCTCAAGGGTTCGTTCAGTTGGATCTATGTCCACCACAGTTAGACACATTGGGTGATTTGCGATGGGCAGATCCGATCGGTTTGCGGCATCGCTGGATTGACGCACCAGTGTCCTCGGATCCCCAATCCCTACTTCAGCCCCTGATTCGCGCCGCAGATCGTGCTTGGCAACTTCATCGAGAAGCGCTGGACCTTCCAGGTATCACGACACAAACTGGAGATCCAGATCCTTCAACACTCACCGATGTGGCGAAAAGCGCCGTAGCGCTTGAGTTGCCCTTTGAACTGGATGAGGAAGGGAGTCCTTCGGCGCAAGAGTTAATTGGCGTCTTTAAGGATTCACCGCATCGAAGGGTGCTCGAACAGCAACTCAGCCATGCATTGCCTGCACTCAATTATTCA
>JADHRU010000053.1 GCA_016777265.1 Synechococcus sp. BS30m-G31 | reverse complement strand
GTCCATTCGGAGTCGTCAATGGAAAAACGCTTGCCAGCGAGGTGAAAGACGTGTCGCTTCTCGCTCTCGTTGAACCAGAGAATGCCCTTCGCCCTGAATACTTCTTGTGGTAACTGGTTGTCGAGGAAATTTTGAAATTTCCTTAGAGCAAAGGGGCCATCGCTTTTGAAAGACAGGGATGTAAATCCCTCGATTTCCAAATGATCTGCATGGTCGTGCCCATGGCTGTGGTCGTGCCCATGGCTGTGGTCGTGCCCATGGCTGTGGTCGTGCCCATGGCTGTGGTCGTGCCCATGGCTGTGGTCGTGCCCATGGCTGTGGTCGTGCTCGGGGTCTTGGCTGGTGGTGTTGGACTCCGTTCCGATGACCTTGTCGGATTCAAATAAGCCAACGCTCAGCATCAGCGGAAGGGGTACGTCTCCTTTGACGGAGCGCAGGATTCGGGCATCATTTTTGACCTCGCGTAGTTGTTGTTCGACGGCTTGCAGTCGATCCTCCGAGACCAAATCGCACTTGTTGAGAAGCAGGATATCTCCATAAATCACCTGAGATCGGCCCACTTCCGTAGCGAGAATTCCATCATCAAAATTTTCAGCATCGATCAGGGTAATGATCGAATCGAGTCGGGTTTGATCGCGAAGTTCACTCCCCAAAAAGGTCATGGCCACGGGTAGGGGATCCGCTAACCCCGTGGTTTCCACCACGATGTAATCCATCGGCTCCGGACGATCCATGATTCGCTCGACGGCTTCCATTAATTCACCGTTGATCGAGCAGCAGACGCATCCATTGCTCAGCTCGACCATCTCTTCCCCGGTGGTCACCACTAAATCATTGTCGATGCCGATCTCGCCAAATTCGTTGACGAGCACTGCTGTTTTAACGCCCTGCTGATTGCTCAGGATGTGATTCAGGAGTGTGGTTTTACCTGCACCGAGAAAGCCGCTGAGGATGGTGACGGGCACCCCGGCTGGGGCAGGGGTTGTGGTCATGAATCAAATCGATCTGAACTCATGCTGGCAGTAGATCGTCAATTGCCGCGGCCAGCTCCTCGTCAAGGCTGCTGAGTCCGCCAAGGTCGTGGGTGGTGAGCTCGATCGTCACTCGGTTGTAGACGTTGCTCCAATTGGGATGGTGATTGCGTGCTTCCGCTAACAAAGCCACTTGGGCCATGAATCCGAAGGCTTCAACGAAGTTTTTGAAGATCAATTGACGTTGAAGGCGCGCATCGGTCACCGTCCAATGCGGTAGCCGACTTGCCAAGTCCTGGATTTGATCCTGATTCAGTCGTTGTGTTGTCATCGTTGAATCAGTGGAGACTCACATCCTGACTTGGTTCATCCGCGAGGTCATGGAGACGGTCCACGAGAAAGTCCACCTCGGTTTCGACCCCTCCATCCTTTGCCCAGGCTTCGGCGTCATGGCGGGTCTGAATCTCCTCGTTCATGCGAAGGGTTTCTCTGGCAAGAGATTGCTCTTCTCCCATCAAATGACAAGCCACCGTTCGTTGATGCGGGGCACTGCGGTGCTCCCATAGGTAGATGGCCTGCCAGGTTCCCAAAACCAGCCGACCCTCCTGAACACTCAAGCTCAGGGTTTGGCTGGTCAGAGCGGTGCGGATGTGGGCCGGCATGTCATCGACACCCTCGTCGTTATGGACGTAAGAACGACTTTCCGGCACCACGTCTGCCATCCAAGCCTCGAGGTCTTGAAGAACCCGTGGATCCGCATTCTCATTAATGGTGAGGCTGGCGCTTGTGTGGAGACAGGTGAGATGCAACACACCTTGGTGCAAACCAGTGGTACGCAACCAGGCATTCAATGACCGATCGATCCGGGTGAAGCCTCGTCCTGGGGTTGATAGATCCAGTTGATGTAGAACCTGGCGGAGGGGCATTGGTGTGGCCTGATGAAGACGACATCGTTGAAGTTTGGAATGTGGCTGAACGCGCCGCACCGCATCCACGGTTGACGGTCACGGTTGTCCTCATCGTTCGGCCAACGTGGTGAACCGTCGTCGTCTCAGCATGTCCCGTACTGATCAGCCGGACCTCACATTGCTGTTCGACGGTGGATGTCCTTTATGCGTTCGAGAAGTTCGCTTCCTGCGCGGGCGAGATCGCCATCACCGCATCGCCTTTGTCGATATCGACGCGTCGGATTACGACCCCACTGCTTATGCGGGTATCAGTTATCGGATGGCAATGGGTCGAATCCATGCCTTGAAGTCGAATGGGGATGTGCTCCAAGACATTGCGGTGTTTCGAGAGGCCTACCGCCTCATTGGATTGGGCTGGTTGTATGCCCCCACCCGCTGGCCTTTCGTTGCTCCCTTGGCCAACCTCGCCTATGGGTTTTGGGCGTCAAGGCGACTGCAATGGACCGGTCGGTCGGACTTGGACACTCTTTGCGAAGACCGCTGCGTTCTCTGATGACGAAATGGGGAAAAGAAGCATCAGCAAGTCGTGTTGCTCCTGAGCGATTTCCCCTAAAAATATTTTAGTTATTTATGCCATCTTCGACGGGACATATTGAGCATGATTTTTTGTTATTAGCTGGGTTAAGTCTTTGATTTTGAAGATTGGCCCCATCGGTGGCACGTTGGGTTCGGATCGGCTACCAAACCTTCAGCCCCTAAGTCGTTTCTTTTGAACCGTTCCATCCGTTTTTCGAGGGCTCTTGGCTCTTGATCTTCTGGGCCGGATTTGTATTGCTGCGTTGTTCGTGAACGCGTTGCCTGGAAAAATGGGCAACTTTTCTGGGACTGCCTCATTCATTGCCTCGAAAGGAATTCCAGAGCCGCTGGCCAGCGCACTCTTGATTGGCGCCATCGTGGTTTTGATTGTTGGCTCTGTGTTCTTGGTTTTTGGGAGCAACACGATTCTTGGTGCTTCGTTGTTACTGATTTTTCTTGTTCCTACAACCCTGATTTTCCATACCAATCCCCTTGAACTTCCGCAGCTGTTCTCCAATCTTGCGGTGATTGGAGCGTTGATTTTGGCGATTACGCGTTCGACTGGTGGCTCGGTGCCAAGTTTCCGCTCCTTAAGAGCAAGACGCCGCTGAATGGGTTTTCGCCTGTATGTCAGCGCATGCGCTCCAATCGTCATGATGGTCAAAGTTTTTGGGGCCCAGTGGCAGACCTGATCACAGCCTGGGACAAGCTTGGTGCTCATATCCGAGAGACTGCTCTGACGGGGAGCATCCAAAGCACGCTTTATTGGGACCAGAACACGCGAATGCCCAGGAGCGGATCAGCCTGGCGTGGGGAGCAGCTGACTCTTTTGGCGGGCCAGTTGCACGCAAGGCAAAGTTCGCCTGCCTATGCCGAGCTCGTTGCGGAAGCGCGTCAAGCATGGGCTGCTGGTGAGCGATGTCTAGAGCAGGGGCGCAATCTTGATTTGTTGGAGCAGGATCTCCGCCGTCAGCAATCGCTTGACCCAGCCTTGGTGAGTGCTTTGGCCACGGCAAAGGCTGATGGCTATAGCCGCTGGCAACAGGCTCGCCAAGACTCGGATTTCAGTTTGTTTGCACCGGCTTTGCAAACGCTGATCGACCTGCGTCAAGAACAGGCGCGTCAATTGGCTGAGCCTCGTTCCTGCTGGGAAACATTGGCGCAACCCTTTGAGCCAGATCTCACATTGGATCGGCTGATGCAATTGTTTGCGCCGTTGAAAGAGCGTCTTCCTCAATTGGTGGCAGAGGTGGCTGCACCGCCTCGTTCCCGCTCTGCGTCGTGGGAGCTGTCGGAGGTTGCGCAGCAGTCTCTTTGCGACCAACTGTTGATGAGCTGGGGGCGTGATCCGGACTCCACGTGTCTGGCCCGTTCTCCCCATCCGTTTTCGATCACCCTCGGTCCATCGGACTACCGGATCACAACGCGCGTGGTTCCGGGCCAGCCCTTGTCGTGCTTCCTCGCAACGGCGCATGAATGGGGCCATTCCCTGTACGAACAGGGTTTGCCAAATCAAAGCCACCAGTGGTTTGCATGGCCGGTGGGCCAAGCCACATCGATGGCGGTACACGAAAGCCAATCGTTGTTTTGGGAGAACCGCGTGGCGCGAAGCTTTGCGTTCTCAGAGCAGTGGTGGGAGCGTTTTGTTGAGGCGGGCGCTCCGCTAGGAGCACCCCGGGATCTCTGGCGTGCCATGAATCCACTGTCCCCCGGGCTGAATCGAGTGGAGGCCGATGAGCTCAGCTATGGATTGCACATCCTCATTCGGACAGAGCTAGAGATTGCTCTGCTGGAAGGCGGTTTGACGGTGAGTGATCTGCCGAATGAATGGAACCGGCGTTACGGCGAACTCCTTGGTGTGACTCCTGAGAATGATGCAGAGGGCTGTTTGCAGGATGTGCACTGGAGTGAAGGGCTTTTCGGTTATTTCCCCTCTTATCTATTGGGTCATTTGATCAGCGCTCAGATCAGTGAAGCGATGATTGAAGCGATTGGTTCTCCAGAGGATCATGTCGCTCGCGGGGATATGGCCCCTTTGCTGGCCTGGCTCCGCGAGCATGTTCATCCCTTGGGCCGTTCTGTCAATGCTGAGCAGTTGGTGGAGCAGGTGACGGGTCGCCGGCTCGACGCTGGATCGTTTCTGACCTATCTCGAGGACAAGCTGGCTGCATTAAGCACCGCATAACTATCAACCACGATTGCGTGCATATATCGTTTACATATATGCACGCAATCGTTCACTTTGGCGGAAGTTTGGGTTGATTCGATGTTGCCCCGTAGGATCCCGGGCGCTGTTCTTCGCCTTGTATGGCCAACCTCGATCAGGCTCCGAGCCGCAGCATGCCCAACCTGTTGCATGTGCTGCCCGCATTCGCTGATGAAGCCGAGCTTCGTCTCAACACGATCGTGGAGCTGAACTCCAACACGATCAATAAGTACGAGCTGATCACTGAAACTGGCCACCTCAAGCTTGATCGTGTCGGCTACTCCTCCCTGTCGTATCCGTTTGCCTACGGATGTATCCCTCGCACATGGGATGAAGATGGTGATCCCCTTGATATTGAGATTGTCAATGTGACAGAGCCGCTCGTCCCCGGATCAATCGTGGAAGCTCGCATCATTGGTGTGATGACGTTCGACGATGGAGGAGAGGTAGACGACAAGGTGATCGCTGTTTTAGCGGATGACAAGCGCATGGATCACATCAAGAGCTTTGAGGATCTTGGCGCTCACTGGAAAAAGGAAACGACTTACTACTGGGAGCACTACAAGGATCTCAAAAAGCCAGGAACTTGCACCGTGAATGGTTTCTTCGGTACTGATAAAGCCGTGGAAATTATCAAGAGTTGTGAGGCTCGTTATATGGCTGAGATTGATCCAAAACTGGTCGATTAACGTTTCTCGATCGTTGTAGTAAAAAGGCGAGGCAATCCTCGCCTTTTTTATGGTTTAGCGCTGATACATATTCACTAAAACAGCCCGTTTTGCTTCCGGATGCTGAGGATGACCGCAGTGGGCTCCTTTTTGGGATGAGAGTACCATATCTCCAGCTTTCGCGAAAAGGGAAATCGCTTCGGCACCCTGAAGCTGGCTGAATTCAAAGGGTCCGAGTTGATTCTTTTTGTTGAAAGTTGCACTGCGCCACCACAAACGACGGCGTCGATGTGAGCCTTTAACATAGCAATAGGGACCGTCATCAAGTTCATTCACATCACTGATGTAAACGAATGATTTAAATTTCAAAGACCGGCCATCGCAGTGATAACTCCGCGTGTCTTGGACACCCTGGTTTAAGTATAAATTGCGGCATTTCACCCTCATTCGATTCATGCTGCTCACCAGTAACAATCTCTGGATGAGTGTTTCATGCAGGCAGTTCTGGATTCTCTTTCCCAAGTTGATTGAAAGTCGTTCTGGGTGAAAAATATCGATCATTCCAGCATCACTTCCGCTACGGCCATCAGGTCGCTTGACCCGGTAATTAATGACAGGACGATCCGCATCTCGGAAGTTGTTGTATCCCTTCAGGACTCGAAGGTTCGGAAGGTTGAGGTAAGCAATGTCCTGGAGATTGGTGAGATTGTTTGATTCGATGTCCACCAGCAAGTTGTGAATGTCGCCTCGGATTGAGGCCAAGTCTTGATTTGAAGCAGCGCCGGTCAGACAGATGATCCCGTGGCGACGCAGTGCCCAAGCGGCGGCCAAAAAGCTGCGCCGGCTTTGCACAATCTCGGAAAACTGGAAGCTGATGCTGGCAACGGCTTGGGCCAGGGCTTCACCACGCAGCAAGGTTGGCTTTTTTGTGGCGATCGTCGTACTGGACAACAGGGCTCAACGGCGTGTGGGCAGGGTACCGCCAGCCCCAAGAACCCCGACGCGTGCCACCTCAATCTCACTGGATGAGACGAAGAGATTCGGAAGAGTTTGATGTTTGGGCTTGGATTTGAAGTTTTTTTGACGCGTGATGAATACGTTTGAGACCAGCAAGACTTTTGTGTCTTATGCGGCTTTCGTGGTGTGTGCTGCCAATCGTGGTCGCTGCCCTGGCGACGGCAGTTCCCGCCAGGGCGGAGGAGTTAGCTCTCAGGGCCCCAGTGCCGTCGCGCATTCTTTTGGATTTGCAGCGGCGTGAAATCAGCGTGGTGCTCGATGGGCGAATGCGTGGTTCCTGGCCGGTGGCGATCGGTGACCCAAAGACCCCCACGCCTCAGGGGGGATTTGCGATTCTCAGGAAAGAAGTAAACCCTATTTACGTTTCAAATAAGTCAGGTCAACGTAAGGAGCTCAGCGGCCCCACGAGCCCTATCGGAGATCGCTATTTGGCCTTCCATCGAAATGGTCGCGGTGAATTCGGTATCCATGGCACTCCCTGGCCCCATTGGGTGAAGACCCGCGCCGCAGTCAGCTTGGGTTGCGTACGCATGCTGAACGATCACGTTCGTCAGTTGTTTGACCTTGTTGATGTGGGCACCAGCCTTGAAATCCGGGGATGAGCTCGCCCCGGCATTGGCCTGCGGTTGGCTTAGGCCTCTGGCCGCACGGCGTCGAAGATCTCCTTGAGAATCTCGCCAGCTCCAAGCCCTTTCAGCGTTGTCGCTAGCTCAACTCCAATGGATTCGGGGTCGGCGGCGGGGCCTGATGTCTGCTCTCGGATCAAGCGCTTCCCGTCGAGACTGGCCACCATGCCTGTAAGGATTAATTGGTCACCCTCGAAGTAGGTGTTCACACCAATGGGCACCTGACAACCCCCTTCCAGTTCGCGGAGGAAGGCGCGTTCCGCGAGGCAGCGCTGGGATGTGGGCCCATGCTCGAGCACTTTGATGATCTCCATCACTTCGGGTTTGTTCTCGACGCATTCGATTCCCAGGGCGCCTTGGCCCACGGCATGTAGGGAGATATCGCCAGGGATGGATTGGTCAATGCGATCCTCGAAGCCGAGTCGACCCAGACCCGCAGCGGCAAGGATCAGGCAGTCGTAGGCACCGCTATCGAGTTTCTCCAGACGGGTAATGACGTTGCCGCGGACGTCCTTGAACTCCAAATGGGGGTAGTGATATCGCAACTGGGCAAGGCGTCGCAGCGAACTGGTCCCCACCACAGCGCCTTCGGGGAGTGTCGCGAGATTGAGGTGCTTGTTTTTGGCGTTTAGTACCAGAGCATCGGCGGGATCTTCCCGTTCGGTGATGCAACCGAGCATCAGCCCCTCTGGGAGATTGGTCGGCAGGTCTTTTAAGGAATGAACAGCGATATCTGCACGCCCAACAAGCATTTGGGCTTCGAGTTCTTTCGTGAACAGCCCCTTGTCGCCAATTTTGGCCAGGGCAACGTCGAGAATTTTGTCGCCTTTGGTGGCCATCGCCTCAACCTTGATGGTTAGGCCTGGATGAGCTTTTTCCAGCTCTGCTTTGACCCAATTGGTTTGCACCATGGCCAGCTGGCTGCGTCGTGAAGCGATGCGCAGTTCGGTGAGGGCCATGGATTCGGCGAGTCAGCCGCTCAGACTACGCAGTCGAGCGCTTCGGATTAGGCCTTTGTGAAGCAAATGGGTGATTTGCATTGTGAACAACGCTTAACATTTGCAAAGTCTTCGGTCATGCGATGCCAGGTCCAGTGGTGAACGGAGTACGCCAAATCGGGGCTCTTGGTCAGGGACCGAGTGACAGCTCCGCTGAGGAGACGGTATTGCCACTGATGTCTGAAGGCCGCATTCGCCTGCTGTTGCTCTCCAGTGGAGAGGTGTTGATGGCGCGCCTTCGGAACACCACCGACCGGGATGGCGACCACGCCTACCAGCTCATTCGACCTCGCTTAGTCCGGCGAAGCTCCTCCCAAGAATCCGACTGGAGTTTGCATGCCTACCTATCGGGACTCACCACTCAAAGCAACGTGGTGCTGTTCAAATCGGCTGTGGCATCGGTTTTGGACCCTGATCCATTGTTGATTCAGGCCTATGCCGAAGCCACCAATCAGGAGTGCCCACTCGAGGAAACTCCGGTGGAGCGATTGAAGCGGGCCTTCCAGGAATTCACCGAAAGCGTTGATGCCAATCAATCCTTGGACTGAATGGCGGTGATGTTGGCGTCATCAAATTTTGATCAAAAAAAAACCCCAGTTCAAAACCGGGGTTCATTCTCTTCCGTGTGAGGAGGGCGTCTCATTTCCCTCTTGACTCTTTATAGGCGATCTAAGGCGCACTGAAGATCTGGCTTCGTACTTAGTTGTCCAACACTTCAATCAGTGTTGGACAACGCCTGGCAGGGATGGCTGCTGAAGGCTTCTAATGAAAGCAAGGATCGAATATTGATGAAACTTCACCTCCGGTTTGATATTGAACAAGTTGCTAACTTGGAGATTAGTTTCACTTTAAAGCATTCGTTTTATGGCTGCTCTGGCTATTGCTTTGCTCCATAATGTTGGGCCAAAAGTTTAATCAATAGTCTGTTCTTCAGCGCTTTATGTTCTTGATGCTGATGCGCGGCAGCACATGGATTGATTGAGCTGTAAGTGAAACAGTCTTGCCATGACGAGAAGCTGCTTCTCGTTCACGCCTTGTGTTTTGTGATTTGGATTCATTGAATTGATATATTCAATGGATCGGATTTTTGGGCTAGTCTGACAGGAATAATCAATCGAATGCAGATGCTTTTTTCAGTTCTTTTATTGCTTCCATCTATTGCTGGTTCCGCTGATCGCATTCAGACGAAAGGTCCGTTGGTGCATTCAAGTCAAAGAGTTGTGCGGGTGGCTGAGATCTCTGAATTGGTTGCTCAAGGTGTGAACATGGACGCTCACGAACGTTGTTTGGCAGCTAAAGACTATTTAGGTTGTATTCAATCCAATAGTGGGCAGTCGCCTGGTGTTTCGGGACCAACGAAAGACTCCGCAAGCAACTTGGGTCGGGAGAAATGTTTTGACACTGGTGTTTGCATCGCTCAGCCTGGTCAAGATCAACTTGGTCTGGCTAAGGTTGTTGGTTGGTTATATAGGTACAATGCCGCAAATAATACAGTTAATTACTGGAACCCTGAGGCCAAACGAGTTCCTCACAAAGGGCAGCCCGCTCGATAT
>JADHRU010000052.1 GCA_016777265.1 Synechococcus sp. BS30m-G31 | reverse complement strand
AGCATTGACGACGCTGCTGGCTTGGACGAATTCAACGCTTCTAGCGTTGTTTTCGAGCGTGTCGCAGAAAAATCTGGATGATTTATACCGACTTGAAACGGGCTCCGGAGTTGCCCTCTTCCACAGCAACTCCATTCCCTTCAGGAGTCAACCACTAAATCTGGTCTTCGTCAACACATTGCACACTATCTGTGGTGTCTAACCCGCAACCCATGGGATCCCAAGCTGAAGGGAAGCAGCAAAGCAGGGCATGAGTGGCTGGATTGATGAGCACCATCGAAGCGTCCGCTACGGCCTTAAAGGCGAGGTGCTGGTGGAAGAAACCAGCCCTTTTCAGCGAATCACCGTGATCCGAAGTGAACGCTACGGACGTGGGCTCTTGCTCGACGGCTGCTGGATGACAGCGGAACGACAAGAAAGGCATTACCACGAATCCTTGGTTCATCCCGCCCTCTGTGGAGCCCTCAGCGTCGCGCGAGTCCTCGTCATCGGCGGCGGTGACGGAGGAACCGCCCGTGAATGCCTCCGCCATCAAGACGTCGAACATCTGGACCTGGTGGAAATCGACGGCCGCGTTGTGGACTTAAGCCGTGAGCACCTCCCTGGGATTGGTGGCTCCGCCTGGACCGATCCGCGTCTCCAGCTCACGGTGGGGGATGGGATCGCCTGGGCCGCCGCCGCGGCCGACAACAGCTACGACGTGGTGCTCGTCGACGGATCGGACCCCGCCGGCCCTGCGGAGGGGTTATTCAATCGATCATTTTTTGAACATTGCCGCCGCATCCTTCGCCCTGGCGGAATTTTCGCAACGCAAAGCGAATCACCGGAAGCCTTTCAGGAGGTGCACATCGCCATGGTGAAGCTCCTAAAAAACGTGTTCGACCACGCCGATCCCCTCTACGGATGGGTGCCGATGTACCCAAGCGGCTGGTGGAGCTGGACCTTCGCGGCCATGGGCCAACCTCGCTATTTACAGCCCAACACCAACCGAGCCGCAGCGATCGCCGATGGATGCCACATCTGGAGTCCGCGCTGGCAACGGGGGGGCTTCGAGGCCATCCCAGCCTTCATCGCACGGGAGCTGAACTGATGGCCAACCTGTTTGACAGCACTTTGTTTGACACCTCTTTGTTTGACACCGATGGTGCGATCTACATGGGGGCACAACGGGCTCCCGAGCACTGCCGTGTCGGGCTGTTCGGCGTGCCCTACGACGGCACCACATCGTTCCGACCGGGCACCCGGTTTGGACCCGCCGCGATTCGGGACGTGAGCAGTGGACTTGAGACCTACTGCCCGCAATTGGATCGGGATCTCGAGGATCTCCCCTTCATCGATCTCGGAGCTGTCGAGATCCCTTTCGGAGCCCCGGAACCCGTCATCGCCAGGGTGCAGCAGGCCACCCAAGCGGTTCTTGAGCTCGGCCTGAGGCCATTGATGCTCGGCGGGGAACACTCCATCAGCTCCGGAGCCGTGGCTGCTGTAGCGAAACAGCACCCTGATCTGGTTCTCGTGCAACTGGATGCCCACGCTGATCTGCGCCATGAATGGTTGGGCAGCCTTCACAGTCACGCCTGTGCGATGCGCCGCTGCCTCGAGATGTTGCCCAGTGGCGACCTCTTCCAACTCGCCATCCGCAGCGGAACGAAAGAGGAATTCAAAGAACTCCACAGCAGCGGCCGCCTGATGCCCACCGTGGATGCTTTGCGCAAAGCCCTTGCCCCCCTCAAGGGCCGTCCGGTTTACGTCACCGTTGATCTGGACTGGTTCGATCCTGCCGTCTTACCGGGCACAGGCACCCCAGAACCGGGGGGATATTTTTGGCCTGATTTCGCAGACCTCGTCAGCCTGCTCCAAGAGCATCGGCTCGTGGGCGGGGACGTTGTTGAACTTTCGCCACAACTCGACGGCAGCGGGATCAGTGCTGTTCTCGCCGCAAAAGTGACGCGCAGTTTGCTGCTGCTCCTCGGAGGTGGCTAAGCCAAAAGCAGTAACTAAGCCAAGGCCCGATCCAGTTCAAGCTGGCATTCAACGTCCTGCGATGGCAACGCATGCAAATTGGGCAGCTGGGGCGCCCGCGCCGTCCAGTGATGACAAACCACAAGATCGGCGATTTCTGCGTTCACCTCCAAATGCCGCAACCGGCACCAGCTACCTGCTGCAACTGCTGAGCAGTGCTGGCAAGAACGGCAACTGAGCCTATTGGCCAAAAAGAGGGCGAAATAGATGGCTTTAACGGTAAGGACGGTTTCTGAAATGGACCATGAACTACAGGAGATCTCCGGTTTCGCTTCAACCAGCTGAAGCACTCCATAAAATTGCTCCTTGCCAACCCCTCGGCCAAAGCCATGCTGCGTACGCCTCTCTATGAGCTCTGCCGCGCTGGAGGTGGCCGAATGGTGCCCTTCGCTGGTTGGGAGATGCCAGTGCAATTCAGTGGTCTGATTCAGGAACACAAAGCCGTACGCAACAGCGTGGGCATGTTCGACATTTCCCATATGGGGGTGCTGCGACTCGAGGGAGCCAACCCCAAAGACACCCTGCAACAACTGGTACCAAGCGACCTGCATCGCATCGGACCTGGCGAAGCCTGCTACACCGTTTTGCTCAACGACCAGGGCGGCATCCGGGACGACTTGATCATCTATGACCTCGGCGCCATCGACGAAGAACGCGGCGCCTTAGTACTGGTGATCAATGCCGCCTGCGCAGACAGCGACACCGCCTGGATTCGCGAACGCATGGAACCGGCAGGCCTCACCGTGACCGATATCAAAAACAACGGCGTTTTGTTAGCGCTCCAAGGGCCCCAAGCGATTCCCCTGCTCGAACAACTCAGTGGAGAAGATCTCAGCGGCTTGCCCCGCTTCGGTCACCGCAACCTTCAACTCCAAGGCCTGAGCGATTCCGTCTTCACCGCCCGCACTGGCTATACCGGTGAGGATGGCGTTGAACTGCTGCTCACGGCAGAAGACGGTCAACGACTCTGGACCCAACTCCTCGAGAAAGGCGTCGCACCCTGTGGTCTCGGCGCCCGTGACACCCTGCGCCTCGAGGCCGCCATGCACCTTTATGGCCAAGACATGAATGCCGACACCACCCCGTTTGAAGCAGGCTTGGGCTGGCTCGTGCATCTGGAAATGCCTGCCGACTTCATTGGCCGTCAAGCACTGGAACAGGCAGCAGAAACGGGACCAAACAAAAGGCTCGTCGGCCTCAAATTGGAGGGACGTGCCATCGCGCGTCACGACTATCAAGTTCTCCACAACGGCGAACCCGTTGGCGTGATTACCAGCGGGACCTGGTCTCCAACGCTGGAGGAGCCAATCGCCTTGGCCTCCATCCCAACCGCCCTTGCCAAATTGGGCACCAGCTTGAGCGTCGAGATCCGGGGCAAAGCCCAACCGGCCACCGTTGTCCGGCGACCCTTCTACAAACGCGCTTAAGCAGACCGGGTTTATGGGAAACTCGCTTCTCACGAGCTAAGACATTCCATGCGCAGCAACGGTTGCGGCGACCTGCGCAAAGAGAACATTGATGCGGTTGTTCAGCTTTGTGGCTGGGTGGATCGTCGCCGTGATCACGGTGGTGTGATTTTTATCGACCTGCGTGACCGCAGCGGCACCGTTCAGATCACGGTTGATCCGGATCTTGCTGCCGAGGCCTTCGCCATTGCCGAACACCTGCGCAGCGAAACCGTGCTGCAAGTGCATGGAAAAGTGCGCGCCCGACCCGCTGAATCGCTCAACGACAAGCTCGCTACTGGGGCCGTAGAAGTGCTGGCCAGCGACATTGTTGTGCTCAACAAGGTGACTGGAACGTTGCCATTTCCCGTGTCGGTCCACGACGAAGAGAACACCCGCGAAGAGCTGCGCCTGCGTCATCGATATCTCGATCTGCGCCGCAAGCGCATGAACGACAACCTGCGACTACGGGCCCTCACGATCCAGGTCGCCCGGCGCTTTCTTGAAGACGAGGGGTTTATCGAAGTGGAAACACCGGTGCTGACCCGTTCCACCCCTGAAGGTGCCCGCGACTACGTGCTGCCAAGCCGCGTCTGTGGCGGCGATTGGTTTGCTTTACCTCAATCCCCGCAACTGTTTAAACAGCTTTTGATGGTGGGAGGCATTGAGCGCTACTACCAAGTGGCCCGCTGCTTCCGAGATGAAGACCTGCGCGCTGATCGCCAGCCGGAATTCACCCAGCTGGATATGGAAATGAGCTTCATGGATGAAGAACAGATCCTGCAGCTCAATGAATCCCTGATCTGTGCAATTTGGAAATCGGTAAAAGGCATTGAACTTCCCCGTCCCTTCCCACGCATGACCTGGCATGACGCCATGGAGCGGTATGGAACCGACCGTCCGGACACGCGCTACGGCATGGAGCTGGTGACGGTGTCCGACATCGTCCAGGACATGGGTTTCAAGGTCTTCAGTGGAGCCGTCAAATCCGGCGGATCGGTAAAAGTGATCGCCGTCCCAGGAGGCAACGATGCGTTGTCGAACGTCCGGATCAAGCCAGGCGGAGACGTCTTCAGCGAAGCGCAAGCTGCTGGAGCGGGGGGGCTGGCCTTCATTCGCGTCCGAGAAGGCGGCGAAATCGACACCATTGGTGCCATCAAGGACAACTTGTCGGAGGAACAGAAAGCAGAATTGTTAGAGCGAACCGGCGCGACTCCAGGCACCCTGTTGCTGTTTGGAGCTGGCGAGACCGCCATCGTGAACAAGGCTCTCGACCGGGTGCGGCAGTACCTGGCGAAGGAACTCAACCTGATCAAGCCCGATCGGCAAAACGACACCTGGAACTTTCTCTGGGTCGTGGACTTTCCAATGTTTGAGTTCAACAGCGATGAAGACCGATATGAAGCCCTACACCACCCGTTCTGCGCTCCCAATACAAACGACCTGGGCAGTGATCCAGGCCAATGGGCAACGAATCTCCCCACGGCAAGAGCACAGGCCTACGACCTTGTGCTGAATGGTCTTGAGCTCGGTGGCGGCTCGCTTCGCATCCACGATTCCGCCCTGCAACGCCAAGTGCTGCAAACCGTGGGATTACCCCTTGAAAAAGCTGAAGAGCAATTCGGCTTCTTGATCAATGCCCTGGATATGGGCGCTCCACCCCACGGTGGCCTCGCTTTTGGTGTGGACCGGATGGTGATGCTGTTGGCCGGAGAAGAGTCAATCCGCGACACCATTGCTTTCCCGAAAACGCAGCAAGCCCGCTGCCTGATGACCGACGCGCCAAGCAGTGTTTCCGAAAAACAGTTGCAGGAACTCCATGTGTCGAGCACCTGGGTGGATCCCGCCGACGATGAGGATTGACAACAAGGTGTGATCAGATCCCGAAGGGAATCAGCACTTTTGCCCATCAAGCTGAACTACGAGGAACCCTGAAGGGAGAACTTTCACCTTCAGCCTTTGCCGCCCTTACCCCGACGGACTGGGGAGACCCGTAGTCGCCGCTCCAGCGGGACGACGGATTTGTTGCGGCTGTACCTCCAAGACATTGGTCGCGTTGACCTGCTCACCAGTGAAGAAGAAGTCACGCTGGCTCGGCTCGTGCAGCGACGCGAGGCGCTTTTAAAACAGCAGCGCGAGCTGTCCGACACCAATCCAGCCATTGGTGAACTGCATCGCTTAGAGGAGCTCCAACGCCGCGAGGCAAATCACCACAGCCATTGGCCCACCAAACAGGAGTGGGCCCGCGCCGCGGGTCTAACCCTTCAGGAGCTGCAATCACGAATCGATGCGGGCTACGAGGCGTGGGCTGACAAAGCCGCAATCGACGCCAAAGGACTCAAGGTGAGCCTGCGCAACGGACGACGGGCTAAGGACCACATGATCCAGGCCAACCTCAGGCTTGTGGTGGCAGTAGCCAAGAAATACCAACAGCGGGGGATGGAAATCCTTGACCTGGTTCAGGAAGGAACCCTTGGCCTTGAACGCGCTGTCGAAAAATTCGATCCCACCCGGGGCTTCCGATTCAGCACGTATGCCTATTGGTGGATCCGCCAAGGCATGACCCGGGCCATTGCCACCCAGAGCCGCACCATTCGGCTCCCTGTACACATCACCGAGAAGCTCAACCGGATCAAAAAAGTTCAGCAGGAGATCGCAAGCAATGAGGGGCGCATCGCCTCGATTGCCGATTTAGCCCGTGAATTGAACATCAGTGAAGAGACGGTGCGACAAACCCTGGAACGTGTTCCGCGCTCGGTGTCACTGGATAGCCGTGTAGGCAAAGATCAAGACACCCAGCTCGGGGACCTGATCGAAGACGGCAAGGCCACGCCTGAAGAAACCTTGACCCACGACGAACTCCACAACGACCTTGAAGGTCTTCTGGATGAACTCACCAGCCGTGAAGCTGCAGTACTCCGCCGCCGATTCGGACTGGAGGACGACACGCCACAAACGCTGGCGCAAATCGGAGAAGATCTCCAGCTATCGCGCGAACGGGTGCGTCAGATCGAAACCCGTGCGTTACTCAAGCTGCGCCAACCCCAAAAACGCAGCAAAATTTGGGACTACATCCAAAGCTTGGATTCCTGACCACGTCGCCATTGCGATGGTGCAGTCCTCCAACGCCAAGTAATTTGAAGAATCGCCCGGTAGGTCATGGCCAAGTTCGTCTTCATCACCGGTGGTGTCGTTTCCAGCATCGGCAAGGGGATCGTGGCCGCCAGCCTCGGCCGATTGCTTAAGTCGCGTGGTTACAACGTCTCGATCCTGAAGCTGGACCCGTACCTGAACGTGGATCCAGGGACGATGAGCCCCTTCCAACATGGAGAGGTGTTTGTCACGGAAGACGGCGCCGAAACCGACCTTGACCTTGGTCACTACGAGCGCTTCACCGACACCGCAATGTCGCGACTCAACAGCGTGACCACCGGCTCGATCTACCAATCGGTGATCAACAAAGAGCGACGGGGTGCCTACAACGGCGGCACGGTGCAGGTGATTCCTCACATCACTGGAGAAATCCGCGAACGGATCCATCGCGTCGCCGCCAATAGCGGTGCCGATGTAGTGATCACAGAAATTGGTGGCACCGTTGGCGACATTGAGTCGTTGCCCTTCCTCGAGGCCATCCGTGAATTCCGAGGCGATGTTGGTCGCCAAGACCTCGCCTACATCCACGTCACCCTCCTGCCATATATCGGCACCTCAGGCGAGCTCAAGACAAAGCCCACCCAGCATTCCGTCAAGGAGTTGCGCGCCATCGGCATCCAACCCGACGTGCTGGTGTGCCGTAGTGACAGGGACATCAGTGAAGATCTCAAACGCAAAATTGGCGGCTTCTGCGGCGTGCCTAACCGGGCGGTGATTCCATCCCTGGATGCAGACACCATTTACGCGGTGCCTCTCACCCTCGAAGAAGGAGGTTTATGCCGCGAAGTCCTGGATGTCCTTCAGCTCACGGATCATGAGAGCGACATGACTGCCTGGTCGCAGTTAGTGCACAACCTGCGCAATCCCGGTCCATCGGTCAAAGTCGCCCTAGTCGGCAAGTACGTCCAGCTCAACGACGCCTATCTCTCTGTCGTCGAGGCGCTTCGCCACGCTTGCATTGCTCAAGACGCCTCCCTTGATCTGCATTGGGTGTGTGCCGAACAGATCGAAACCGACGGAGCCGACGCCCTCCTGCGAGGCATGGATGCTGTGGTGGTGCCGGGTGGCTTTGGTAGCCGAGGAGTGGACGGAAAAATTGCAGCGATCCGCTGGGCCCGCGAGCAACGCGTGCCCTTCCTTGGCCTCTGCCTCGGCATGCAAACGGCCGTGATCGAGTGGGCACGCAATCAAGCTGGACTTCTTGAAGCCACCAGTGAAGAACTCGACCCGAGCAGCCCACATCCGGTGATTCATCTTCTGCCTGAGCAGAAGGACGTCGTCGATCTCGGCGGCACGATGCGACTCGGGGTGTACCCCTGTCGGATTGCCCCTGAAACCCTGGCGGAGCGGCTCTATGGCGAACAGGTGGTGTATGAGCGCCACCGCCATCGCTTTGAGTTCAACAACGCTTACCGCAACCTTTTCCTGGAGGCGGGTTACGTGGTGAGTGGGACCTCCCCGGATGGACGGCTTGTGGAATTAATTGAACTCAAGGGCCATCCCTTCTTCACCGCCTGTCAGTACCACCCAGAATTTTTGTCGCGGCCCGGTCGCCCCCACCCCCTGTTCCGTGGCCTGATCGAAGCCGCTCAACAACGGCTACCCGATTCACCAGCCCAGGCGATCCGTAACCAAGGAGAAGTCAGCGCTCCATGAGTGATGCAAGGTCCATCCCAGTGGTGGAAACCTTCCATTCCCTCCAGGGAGAAGGACATCACTACGGCCGTAGTGCCTTCTTCATTCGCTTGGCGGGCTGCACTGTGGGCTGCGCTTGGTGCGACACCAAGCACTCCTGGCCCATGGCCAGCCATGCCAAACAAGACGTAGACGCTCTCGCCGTTCAAGCAATACAAGCCAAGGAAGCCGGAGCAGCCTTTGTGGTGATCACCGGGGGGGAGCCCCTTCATCACAATCTTCAACCGTTAACGGATGCCCTGGATCACAACTGTGGGTTGCCACTCCATCTCGAAACAAGCGGCGTGGATCAGCTCAGTGGACGGTTCGACTGGGTCACCCTGTCGCCAAAACGGCATCGCCCACCGCTACGGGCCATGCTGACGCGCTGTGATGAGTTGAAGGTTGTGGTTCAGGACACCGACGATTTGACCTTTGCCAATGCCATGGCCAAAGACACTTCCACGGCAGCCCAACTTCTTGTGCAACCGGTTTGGGACAGCGAAACCGCACAAGGCCTAGCAATTCACCACGTCAAACAACATCCCAACTGGCGCCTGAGCCTTCAAAGCCACAAATGGTTGGAGATCCGCTAAATCAATTGCTTTGATCTTTTCTCAGCAAACTCTTTCCTAAGAATGTTGGTTGACCGCAACATCTAGCTGAGGTGACCTTAAGCTATGTAGATCGATTCAAGCATCAACCTCCCAGAGCAAACCACAACTTATAGCTGCAAATAAAATGAATGCTAAGCAAAATAACTTAAAAAAGCCTAAAGCCAATCCCAATCAATCAATTAAAAAAGATAACCACCGCTCCCAATCCAAGAACAACTTAACGAAAAAAGCCACTGCAGATTCAGACAACAACGGCCTCGTTGATGGCTCAGAATTTAAAGGATACAAACTATTCAATAAAGGCAAGCCCCTCCTCCTGACCGATAAACGAGGCCAGGCAATTAGCGATAAAACTTCTCAAAAATGGAACGCCGTTGCTGCAAACAAGCACAAGTTACTAGTCAAAAAAAATAAGACAAGTGAGGACAGTTATAGAATTTTGACGTTTAAAAGATCAGGACTATTAAGTGATGCCGGAAAGTGGAAAAATGGCCGGGCCCTTGGCAAGCAAGGTCAAGAAAAAGTCTTCAATTTAGACATCAATGGTGACGGCATCATCGAAGGGAAAAAATTAATTAACGCAGGAGCCGCCACCTTCAGCATCTCGGGGACACCCCAAGTCAATCAAACAGTAAGTCTTCTGCTCGACAAAGATGACCCTGACGGCAATAGACCAGCCTCCGTGAAATGGCAAGTCTCAAAAACTGGAAAAGACTGG
>JADHRU010000051.1 GCA_016777265.1 Synechococcus sp. BS30m-G31 | reverse complement strand
CGCGGCCTTAGCTATCAAGTTCCCTCGCGCCAAAGCAAGACTCAAGAGCTTGGATATGATCGCAATCATTACATTGAGCGCATGAATGAAGCTCAGAAGCGGATGACATATCGTGGCATTCGTCATTCACTGGTCGCAAAGTAATCTCAGTTGAGATCGTCGCTTTAACTGAAAAAGCCATCTGCCAGCCATGGTGGAGGGCTTTGATCTGATCGGTCGGTCGTCGGATTTCTTGTCGATAACCGAAGAGATCAATAGGTCTTGATAGAACCTTATCGCTGAAACCAACCGGTTAATGCAACAGCAAGGGCGTCGGCCGCGTCATCTGGTCTTGGAGGATCGGTGAGGTTGAGTTCTCGCATCACTGCTTCCAGAACTTCATCTTTTTCGGCGTGGCCGAATCCAGCAAGGGCGAGCTTGATTTGCATCGGTGGAAATTCCACCACAGGCACTTTGAAGCGCGCCAACGTCATCATCACCACCCCTCGGGCCTGAACAACACTGATCGTGGTGCTTGATCGGTAAAAAAAGAATTTTTCGACCGCCGCTAATTCCGGTCGCCAGGCACGAATCAACTGGCGGAGATCCGAGGCGATCACCACCATGCGATCCCCTTCCGAATACCCCGGCTCGGTGCGAATAATTCCGCAATCAAGCATGCGTTGTTGGCCGCCACTGGTGTCGATGACGCCGTAGCCCACCCGAGCCAGGCCAGGGTCGATGCCGAGGATCCTCAAGTTGCTTTAGGCCGCGAGGGCTAGTTCGAAATCGGCGCGATCGCTGCCCTCACTGCGTTCAAACACCTTGCAGAACACCTTCACAACCCGATCACCGGAGTCCACCTGTTCCAGGGGATCTTTGCGGAGGCGGTGGCGGAGGCAACAGGAGGCAACCCGGGCCACATCGTCTTCGCTCACTTCCGTTCGTCCCTCGAAGGCGGCTAGGGCCCGCGCGGCGCGGTTGGTCACGATGTCTCCCCGCAAACCATCCACGTCCAACTCTCCGCAAACGGCCGAAATCCGCAGGCGGAGATCGTCGTCGATGCTCACCTGGTCGAGCCGTTGTTGGGCGTCGACGACCCGTTGCTGAAGCGCATTTTGATTGGCTTCAACAGCCGTGCTGAAGCTGTCGGGGTCGCTATCAAAGGCTGTGCGTTGATCCACCACCTGCACCCGAAGTTCTGGGTTGCGGACGGTGCGTACCTCCACGCTCATGCCAAAGCGATCCAGCAATTGAGGGCGCAGTTCTCCTTCTTCGGGGTTGCCCGAGCCAATCAACACAAAACGGGCTGGGTGACGCACTGAAATTCCCTCACGCTCCACGGTGTTCCAACCCGAAGCGGCGGAATCCAGCAAAACATCGACAAGATGATCGTCGAGGAGGTTCACCTCATCCACATAGAGCAAGCCGCGGTTGGCTTTGGCCAAGAGGCCTGGCTCAAACGCCCGTACACCTTCGCTAAGGGCTTTCTCTATATCAATGGTTCCGCAGAGTCGGTCTTCTGTGGCGCCGAGGGGCAGGTCCACCATCGGCACCTGCCGTTGCTCTGTGGCAACGGTTTCATTGCGGATCAACCGTTCGCGCACCTCACTGCTTTGCAGGTCTGGATCGGTGGCTGAGCTGTTGTAGGGGTCTCCAGCAACCACATCAATATCGGGCAGAAGGTCTGCCAGCGCACGGATCGTGGTGGATTTACCCGTGCCACGATCGCCCATGATCATCACCCCACCAATACGCGGGTCGATCACGTTGAGGAGAAGCGCCAGCTTCATTTCCTCCTGACCGATCACCGCCGTGAAGGGAAAAACCCTGCGCTTCCGTGGTGCCGTCACAGCGATCTCTTCTCTCGGGGGAATTGTTTCACAGGCTGCACAGTCAGCACCTGGGGCGGGGTGGCATCGGCGGGATAGACCAGTCGCACGCCTACCTGTTTTTGCTCGCCGGGTTTGAGATTCACCTGGCCGAGGGACGGGCCCTGTTGCCCTTGGCGCAAGACAAGATGCACGGTTTGGCGTCCAAGCGGCTCACCGTCCGCCCCATCGAGCCCTCGGATTTGCAGTGGGCCGCGGAACATCACGGGTCCATTGCGATCGCTGCGAAACCGGAGTGAATCGGCGGTTTTGTTGCCCTTCAGCGGGGAATCGAGGGACACCTGCAGCGTCACAGGTTTGGCGCTGTTGTTCCGCAGGGGCAGGCGGAGGTTGTATTCCACCCCGTAGTTGCCGTGGGCGGCCCAGGCGGTGCCGGGGTAAAAAACCTTGAGTTCGGCGGTTTGAACTTGCCCCGTGGCCAGGGTGCCGCGTTCGAGGCTGCTAATCGGCCAAGAGATGGGGCCTGGGGGGGCATCAAGCACCTTGCTGCCGGGATCTGTGATCTCGGCATCCCAGCGACTTCCCAACTGGACACCACTCACCCGGGAATAAATCAGCTTGCCGCGGCTGCCGCGGGGGCTGGGCCGGTGCTCTTTTTTGCTGAGGGTTCCGCTGCTGAGCATGGTGCGCCATGCCTGGTCTGTTGGCGGCTTCGACTCTTGCCCGTGGCCCGCCAGGGTGGCGATGGCTACAGGGGCGGAGCTGTGGAGCCGCAACTGAACATTCCGACCGTTCAGTAGGGGATCGAGTCCGGCGACGGGCATCGGCAGGCGAAGCAAGCGGGTGGGCTCTCCCGGCTTCAGGGTCCAGGTTTGATGGCTGAGTTCCGGGGCCGTTCGGCCAGCAAGAAGATCCCCAGCGACACGGCTACCAGGACCAGACGCAATAACGCCGGTGGTTTCCCGCATGCGGCTTGGAAGAGGCAGGAAGGGAGCTTCGGTTTGGCCCGGTTGGGTGGCCTGGGATAAGGAAGTGCTCCCTTCGAGCAGGGTGAGGGTGACGGGCTGATTGCCGAGGGGTGCTGCCAGAACCGCCAACCAGAGGGTGGACTCCGGACTGGTCTCAGCATCGCCGGCATAGACGTGATGGCTGAACAGATCAAAACGGCCGTTCAGGACAACGGGTAAGGCGGCGTCGCCGCCTTTAGGAAAGGTGGACAGCAGGATGCCATCGCTCGCAATCAGCTCTGGGTTGTTGTCGTTCACCATGAGCACGGCATCAAGGGCCCCGGGGAGTGGACGCACGGTTTGCTGACGCACCACAACCTCCGCTATGGCTGGCGTGGTTAGCCCGAGGAGGGCTGTTGTCACCAAGACCCTTGCCACTCGGTTGCGAGCCATTTGGACCCTGGTTGCTGTGAACAAGCGGTTCAACGTCATGGTTTCGGTGGCGCTGGTTGTGGCTTGAGATGGGGAGCCATGGCTGCGGCAAGTTGGCGGATCATTTCGGTTGAGCGAGGGTCATTGAAGGGTCCCTTCACCAAAAAACCCGCTACAGCTCTGCGGCCATCCGGCAGTTCAATTAAGCCGGCATCGGCGTAAGCAGTGCCAATGTCGCCGGTTTTGTTGAACACCCGATAACCCTTGCGAGCGAGGGCGGAGTCGGGGGCTCCTTGGGCGCCCCCGAGGCCTCGCATCAAGCCGGTGGGCAAAAGCGTGTTGGTCACTGAGGTGGCCATCACCTCGCGGAATAGATCACGACTGCGTGGCGCAAGACTTTCGCCGCTATCAACCAGGGCAATGGTGCGGCTGAGATCGCGGGCGCTGGTGGTGTTGGTTCCATCAAGGTCTGGAAGCCAGTTGTTCACCACCGTGGACGGAAGGTCGAGTGCTTGGAAGCGAGCGTTGATGGCGTCTTTGCCTCCGGCCCTGGCAATCATCAAATTGGTGGCGGAATTGTCGCTCACCCGAATCATTTCCGTGGCCACCTCGTAAGTGGGGAAGCGACTTCCCAGGGGGCGTGAAGCCATCCATCCGGCACCGCCGCCCACCAGTTCCTTTGTGAGGGTCAGCGGTTCGTTCCACTGCAGCGTGCCCTGGTCGATCCGCTCGAGAACCGCCAGCAGGATGGGAGTTTTGATGGAGCTTGCGGCCGGCATGGGCCGGTTCGCATGCATTTGGGCAAAGCGACCGTTATCGAGGATGAGCATGTAAGCGCTCACCTGAAGATCTGGTTGGGTTGCGGCTTGTTGGATCCAACGCTGGGATAGCGCCGTGATTTCTTGTTGTGGAGCAAAGGGGTGTTGGGGGAGTCCCGTCTTGCTGAGGGGGGCGAGGGGAGTCGTTGCCACTGAGCTCTTGGACTGATTCGCATCTTTTTGGGAAATGCTTTCGATCCAGGGCTGTTTAGCGAGCCACTCAGGTAGAGCTAATTGCTGCTGGTGCACTTGAGGGGCGAGCAATTTCAGGGCAGAACCACTGAGCACACCGAGGCCGATTCCAATCAGAATCAAGCGGGTGATCAGTCGTACGGGCCGTCCCCAGCCCGGGATCCGTCGAGATGGTCGGCTGCTGGTCAACCTGGCTGATGCCTATCGCTCGGCTGAGATTAGGGGCGGTGTGCGCGGATGGCCCAGCGCAGCTGACGAACCATGCCGCGGATCAAAGCAACTTCTTCCGTTCGAACGGTGGCGCGTTGCAACAGATCTCGCACTTTGCCCATGCGTGCATGGGCGGTGTGTTGCAACAAAAAACCGGCTTCCAGCAGTAAATCGGTGGCATCGTCGAGGAGATCCGTGAGGGCTGGTGCTGCTGCGGGATCCGGCCAAGCCATCTCGAAAGTTGGATCTGCGCTTTGCGGGGTGTTGAGGGTGGTGCCGAGTCGCGCCAGATCATGCAACACGATCCCCACGGAGTGGGAGAGATTGAGTGATGGGTAGTCGGAACCGCTGTGAAGGGTCAACACCCTTTGGCAAAGCCGCAGTTCGTCGTTGGAAAGCCCCCGATCTTCGCGGCCGAACACCACGGCGATGGGACCCGGTTGGGGCTGCGCTGGGGTTGGCCTCGCGAGCAACCATGAGAGCGCGTCAGCAGGGGTATGCAAGGGGATGGTGCCGTGATCGATGCGCCCACAACTGGCCACGCTGCGGCGACAGTCCCCTATGGCTGAAAGAAGGTTGGGGTAGAGCTTGGCGGACTGAAGCATCGTTCGGCCATGCACGGCCATCTGCAGGGAAGGTTCGCTGAGGTGATCACAGCGGGGAGCCACAAGCCGGAGCTCATCAACGTTGAAGTTGGCGCAGAGGCGGGCAACGCTGCCGATGTTGAGGGGCCCTGCCGGCTCCACCAACACCACCACCACATTGTTCACAGCGTTGATGTCAACAGGGGAGAGCTCAAGAGAGGTCGTGCAGGTAAGCGATCAGATCGGCCATCGACTGCGGCTCGATTTGGAAGCTCGGCATGGGTGGTGTTGCACCGCTAATGATTTGGTGCACCAGCACGGGATCCTTGCGCTGATCAGTGATCCCAACAAGTTTGGGACCCACAAGGCCCTGACCGGCGAGGCCATGGCAACCGGCGCAGTTGATGCGGAACAACTGTCCGCCATGTTCTGTGGAGCCTTGCAGATCCAGGCTGGCGCGGATGTAGGGATCTTGGCGGGCGTTGCCAAGCACCCAAAGCACGAGAACAACGCAAGCTGCTGCCGCCAAAACAATGAGGGCGGTGATAAGACCCCGACCTCTTTCCGGCTGTTCAGCTGCAGTTGATGACGGCTCGATCACAATCCAGGGGTGTCGATGACAGAATTCTGGTCAATCTTGATAGGTGATGCGACGTCATGATCGAACCTCTGCTGTGCGGCATCGTTCTGGGTTTAATTCCAGTAACGCTTTTGGGTCTGTTTGTTGCGGCATGGAACCAGTATCGACGGGGTGGCAGCGCTTTGGGGGGCTGAGCATCAGCAGGCTGCTGATGCCGTATTTACGTTGATCGCGCACAGTCCAGTTCTGGTCTGTGGCAGGCGTTCGTCGGGAACGATGTTCACAAATTAAAAGACTGTCGTCGTGCAGCCAAGTGCTTTGGCTGAGTTGGCGGATCACTTGGTTGTAAAGATCCGCGTCGTAGGGGGGATCGAAATACACCAGGTCGAAGGCCGGTCCGGTCCAATGCCGCCGTAACCAATGCACCACGTCTTGGCGGATCACTTTGATCTGAGGCTCGTCGGCGAGGCTGTTGCCCACGGTTTGCAGGTTTTTGCTGCAGATGCGAGCGGTGGCTGGGTGGTTTTCCACGGCAACAACCGCCTGCGCACCGTGTTGAAGGGCTTCGCAGGCCATCACTCCGCTACCGCTACAGAGATCCAACCAGCGACAGCCATCGAGGCGAGGCCCAAGGATGTTCATTACCGCTTCGCGAACACGGGCCGTGGTGGGCCGTGTGTCATGGCCTGGTGGGCTTAACAGGCGGCGTCCGCCAGTGAGGCGTAGTTGGGCTGATCCCTTCAATGGACGGGTTCTGCACCTTGGTGCAACCAATGGATCCAGCGCTTCAGCATCGCTTCACCGGCGGATGAGGATTTTTCGGGATGAAATTGGCAGGCGCCAATCCGTCCGCTCCACACCATGGCCGTCACAGCGGCGTTGCCGTAGTTGGCGGTGGCAGACAACACCGAACTGTTTCCGGGCACAGCGGCATAACTGTGAACGAAGTACACCCAAGGGGTGGGGTCGTCGCTGTGCAGAAGCGGGCAATTGCGTTCGACGTTGAGGGGTGCCCAACCCATGTGGGGAATTCGCTCGTTGGGGTGGATCCGGAGGCGTTCAACGGGACCTTGGAACAATCCCAGGCCAGCTTTGTTTCCTTCATCGCTGCGTTCGAATAGCAACTGAAGTCCTAGGCAAATGCCCAAGAGGGGCCGGTTGTTCTCGCCCCAAGCTTTGAGATGGGGAACCAACCCTGTGGCTTGGAGGTTGTCGATCGCTGGATCGAAGGAACCAACCCCAGGAAGAATCAAGGCGTCGATCGTGTTGAGGTCCTCTGGACTGTGCACAGGAACTGCTGTTTCTCCAAGCCGTTCAAGGGCTTTCCCAACGGAGTGGAGATTGCCCATGCCGTAATCGATGACACCGAGATTCAGGCTCAATCGATCAACCCTTTCGACGAGGCTGATGCCTCAGAGATACTTCGAGATTGTGCCTGAAAGGGTGGCTTTAGGCACAGCACCGACAACGGTGTCGACCTTCTGACCGCCTTTAAACACCATCAGAGTTGGGATGCTGCGAATCCCGTATTGACTAGCCACGTTGGGGTTCTCATCGGTGTTGAGCTTGAACACCTTGATCTGACCCTCAAATTCTTTGGCAATTTCTTCAACGATGGGAGCCACCATCCGGCATGGACCACACCAAGGGGCCCAGAAGTCGACCAAAACCGGCACGTCGCTCTGGAGAACGTCCTGTTCGAAAGAAGCGTCGGTGACAGCGGCAGCGCTCGACATATAACTCGATAAGTATTGATCGAACTTAGCAACGATTTCACTCTCGGCAGCCAAAAATGTTTGGAGCGAAGAGATCTGTGATGGTTGCCTGAAGAAAAGAATGAAAGCTCGAACGCGTCGAGCCAGGGGTGTGAGGAGTGTGTGGGCGCTAGCCCGCACACAAGTTCAGATTAGCTCTCCTCTACTTACCCATTCCGAGATTTTGAGCTTTTTGGTACACCTTTCCTTCTGTGAGCAGAGAAGGTGCCACCACAACCTCAACCGTTTGCATCTCTGCAATGGTGCGAGCGCCGAGCGTGCCCATTGAGGTTTTGAGGCAACCCAGCAGGTTGTGGGTGCCGTCGTCGAGCTTGGCGGGGCCGCGAAGAATGCGCTCAATGCTTCCTGTACTGCCCACGTTGATGCGTGTACCGCGGGGCAAGACAGGGCTTGGTGTGGCCATGCCCCAGTGGAAACCGCGTCCTGGTGCTTCGTCCGCGCGAGCAATCGGGGATCCAATCATCACTGCATCAGCGCCGCAAGCGATGCACTTGCAGATGTCGCCACCTGTGACGATGCCGCCGTCGGCAACGATCGGTACATAACGCCCACTCTCCTTTTGGAAGTCGGCACGGGCTGCGGCACAGTCAGCCACCGCTGTGGCTTGGGGAATGCCCACCCCCAACACGCCCCTTGATGTGCATGCTGCGCCAGGACCAATGCCCACCATCACCCCGGCAGCTCCCGCACGCATCAGTTGCAAGGCAACCTCATACGTCACGCAATTACCGATCACCACGGGCAAGCCCATGCCTTGGCAAAGCTCTTCGAGGTCCAAGGTGTCCTGGCCTTCAGGGCCGATGTGATTTGTCGACACCACCGTCGCTTGCACAAAGAAAAGGTCTGCACCTGCTTCAGCGATGGCCTTGCGAAAACGCATCGCCGCCACTGGGGTTCCGCTAACGGCAGCGATTCCCCCTTGGGCCTTGATGTCTTGAATCCGTTTGCGGATCAGCTGCTCTTGGACGGGCTGGCTGTAGATCTCTTGCATTAATGGAACGAATTCCGTTTTGCCGACGGCAGCAATACGGTCAAGAACCTCATTGGGATCCTCGTAACGGGTTTGAACTCCCTCCAGGTTCAAAACCCCAATGGCACCCAACTCTGAGAGCCGCACGGCCATATCTACGTCCACCACGCCGTCCATGGCACTGGCGATGATTGGAATCTCTCGGTTAATGCCTCCGAGGCTCCAACTGGTATTGGTGACCTCAGGATCAACCGTGCGCCCTCCGGGCACTAGGGCGATCTCATCAATTCCGTAGGCCCGGCGAACAGTTTTGGAGCGTCCAAGCTGAATGTCCACCGAGCGACTTTTGATGAAGTCGACTCAAACTACCAATTGGGATGCATCGGTTTGTGGTTAGCGCCCCACAAATTTGTTCCATGTGGAACCAATGGAATCGATCACCCGCTTGCGATCGCTACTGCGCACGAGGTTGGAACGGGCGTAATTCAACAGCCAGATCACACCGGTGAGTTCCAGGAGCCCAGGGGCCAGTGGCACTTTGTTGATCGTGCCGAGAATGCCGCTGTAGACGGTGCTCACGACCACAAAGAGGATCAAGCCGCCAATCAATCTGAGTGGCAGTTGAGCCTGGGACCAAACCGATCCAAGTTTTTTGGAATCAATCCAAGCTTTGATTTTTTCAACGAGCAAATCCCACTCGCCTCCACCGTCGGTGGAGTTCTCTTGCGCGGGAATGGTGACCGTCGAGGCGATCACGGGGTCGGGAACAGTTGCAGCGGTTTCGGGAGCTGGCTCGGCCTCGGAGACGGCTTCAACCTCTGGTGGGGTTGCACTCTCTGTAGGGGAACCCTGGGCGGGTTCAGCCTCCGATACTGGGGGTGTTGGTGGAACAGGATTAGCCGACGGACTTGCTGGAGTGTCAGCTGATTCGGCGGCCTGAAGCGGATCGTCGCTCGGTTCCATCACACCCGCAAAAAACTAACCCGCAGCTTATCGGTGTTTTTTAAGCGAAAAACCGTGCGCACGATAAAATTTAGGTAAGGCAAACGAGTGTTGTATGGCGGATTCTGTGGGACCAGGAGGCGGCGGTCCCGGCGATTCCGACGAACGGATCATCCAGACAGATCTTCGCAACGAGATGTCGCGCTCCTATATGGAGTATGCGATGAGTGTGATCGTGGGTCGGGCCTTGCCCGATGCCCGCGATGGATTGAAGCCGGTGCATCGGCGCATCCTGTACGCGATGTATGAGCTCGGGCTCACCAGCGATCGGCCCTATCGGAAGTGCGCCCGTGTGGTGGGTGAGGTGTTGGGTAAGTACCACCCCCACGGCGACACAGCGGTGTACGACGCCCTGGTCCGGATGGCTCAGGACTTCTCAATGTCGATGCCCTTGATCGATGGGCACGGCAACTTTGGCTCGGTGGATAACGACCCTCCGGCGGCGATGCGATACACCGAATCGCGGTTGCGGGCGCTCACCACCGACAGCTTGCTGGAAGACATCGAAGCCGAGACGGTTGACTATGCCGACAACTTCGATGGCTCCCAGCAGGAGCCAACCGTTCTTCCGGCTCGGATCCCGCAGCTGTTGCTGAATGGATCGGCGGGCATCGCCGTGGGGATGGCGAC
>JADHRU010000050.1 GCA_016777265.1 Synechococcus sp. BS30m-G31 | reverse complement strand
CCTGCCCTCCGTGCTGAGGCTCAGCCAATGGCGTTGTTCGGTTGCACCACCCAAGGGTGCGGGCAGGCGCACATTGGTGATCCGTCGCATTAGGGCTGGCGCTGCAGGCCGGTGGGGGAGACGATGGCAGTCTCGCCGGAATGTGACGTGACAGCACCCTCTCTTTCTGCTCGTGTTGCCGTGGTGATGGGCAGCGATTCCGACCTGCCAACAATGGAGCCGGCCGCCGCGATTTTGCGTCAGCTCGGCGTCACGGTGGAGGTGCGGGTGTTGTCAGCCCATCGCACCCCTTTGGAAATGGTGGCCTTCGCGGAGCAAGCCCGTGGCCGTGGCTATCGCGTCATCGTGGCCGGTGCCGGTGGTGCAGCCCACCTCCCCGGCATGGTGGCGGCTCTCACAACTCTTCCCGTTATCGGAGTGCCGGTGCAGAGCCGTGCGTTGTCCGGGGTGGATTCACTTCATTCGATTGTGCAGATGCCCGCTGGCATTCCCGTGGCCACGGTGGCGATTGGAGGAGGGCTCAATGCGGGCTTATTGGCGGCTCAAATCTTGGCCACGTCCGATGACGCCTTGACCCAACGGCTGGCGGACTACCGCAGCAGCCTGCACGATGGAGTTGTGGCAAAAGATGCACGCCTACTCGATCTCGGCAGCAGCGCTTATTTGGAGCAAATGAGTTGATGCAGCGCAAAACTTTTTGCCATTTCCGCCAACGATGATTCAACGCATTGAGCAGGGATTTAAGTTGCTCGGAATTGCCGCTTGGCTGAGTTTTTGTTTTCAGTCCATCGCTGCTGCTTCAAGCGCTTCGCTCGTTGGAGAGCCCCTCTAAGTGAACACTTGGCCCGCCTGGTTTCGGATTGGTTTGGTGCTTCCCGTGATCGGGTTGAACGTCTTTGTGCTGAAACGGGTGCTGGTGCAGTTCGCTCCATTCCCAGGCCTGTTTATTACGGCAGCGTTGATTGCGTTTTTGTTGGACATCCCCTGCCGATGGCTGATGGGGCGTGGATTGCCGCGCTTACCGGTAATCACCTTGGTGTGCTTGCTCACTGCAGGATTGCTTGGGTTCGCGGTCGTTGAGCTGTTGCCTTTGCTAATCGTGCAGCTCAGTCAATTGATCAGTGCTGCACCGTCGTTACTCACAGCGGCTGAACAGGCAATTAACCAAGGACAAACATGGGCAATCGCCCATGGGCTCCCTGCGGACTTTGCTGATCTCAGCAGCGACTTGGTCTCTCAAATCAGTCGGGTGGCGACCCAGCTCAGCCAACGTTTGCTCAGCATCCTTGGAGCCACCGTCGGGACGTCGATCAACATCGTGATCGTGTTGGTCTTAGCGGTATTCCTGCTTGTGGGGGCCGACTCGATCACGGCCGGTCTCGCCCAATGGTTGCCAGCTCGATGGCGGGAGCTGGTGATCACCACGCTGGGTCGAACGTTTCGTGGCTATTTCGCTGGTCAGGTGGTCTTGGCTTTGATCCTCAGCGGGGGCCAGCTATTGGTGTTCACCGTTTTGGAGATTCCCTATGGAGTGTTGTTCGCCGTGTTGATCGGCTTCAGCACCCTTATTCCCTATGCAAGTGCTCTCACGATTGTGTTTGTGAGCGCCATCCTTGGGGTGCAGGATCCACGGACGGGGTTGGAGCTCCTCGCCGCCGCCATTGCGGTGGGCCAAATCGTGGATCAGGTGATTCAGCCCCGTTTAATGGGCAGCATCGTGGGCTTGCAACCAGCCTGGCTTCTGATTGCTCTCCCGATCGGTGCCCGATTGGCTGGGCTGTTGGGGTTGGGAGAACTGCTGGGGTTGCTGTTGGCGGTGCCGGTGGCCAGTTGCATCAAAACGCTGGCCGACGCAGCACGCTCGGATCTGGGCTCGCCGGACGTCAAGCAGCCGGTATCACTCCCTTGTCCTGTAGAGCCTTAATCACCACCTCAACCGATTGAGCCAGATCTTGAGCACCGGTGTCGATCTTCAGTTCAGGGGTGTCAGGCGCCTCATAGGGGCTGGAGATGCCGGTGAATTCTTTGATGGCTCCAGAGCGGGCCTTCGCATACAAACCCTTGGGATCGCGGGACTCGCAAACGTCTAAATCCGCAGCGCAGAAAATCTCGAAAAAATCACCCGCTTCCACGAGGTCCCGTGCCTTGTCTCGATCGGCCCGAAACGGCGATACGAAGGCGGTGAGAACGATGACGCCTGCATCGAGGAATAATTTCGCGACCTCGCCGATGCGACGAATATTTTCCTCACGGTCGGCATCGGAGAAGCCCAGGTCTTTGCAGAGGCCATGGCGAACGTTGTCTCCGTCCAGCACATAAGTGCCTAGTCCGCGCTCAAACAGAGCAGCATTCACGGCATTGGCAAGGGTGCTTTTGCCAGAGCCAGAGAGCCCTGTAAACCAAAGAATGGCGCTGCGATGTCCGCGTTTGTCCGCCCTGGCAGCCCGATCGACTGAGGCCTCATGCCAGACGATGTTGGTGGCTTTAGGAGTGGACGCGGTCATAACAAGGGATAGGAAGGCATTCATTCTCACCCAGATGCCTGCTGTTCCTTAACCACCCGCACGTTTTGGTCGATAGCCCTCCTGGGTGAGCAGGGTCAGGCTCAAATCCACCTGGTCTCCCTGGAGTTCGATCACACCGTCTTTTGTCGTGCCACCACTGCCGATGCGGCTCTTTAGTTTCTTCAGCAGTGCCTTGAAGCCATCCGGCTCGAGCTCTAAGCCACGAATCACCGTCACCGTTTTGCCCCCTTTCCCTCCACGGGTCGGCTGTACCCGCACGATTTGATCGGCTTTCGGGGTCGGTGCTGCGGCAGGCCCCTTGGGCCGCTGCAGACTGTCGGCGCTGCTGAATTCCTGCCAGCCGCCCTTCGGCATCATCCGTTGCCCGCTATGTCGATCCATTGTCGATGACGAACATGCCTGCCCCTGTCGAGCTGTCTTTCAACTTGTATTCGATGGCCGCGATCGAGGTGCCACGATTTTTGGGATCTCAGGATCAAAGCTTGCGACCCACGTCATCGCTTGATTTGTTGCTTACGCTGAATCAACGCGACCACCTGGATCCGTGACCAGCACTCTGCCAAAAGCTTCCCAACCGGATCCTGCCAGCCTTCAGCCAACGGCGCGTCCGGGTGCCCATGGCCGTTTCGGACGTTTCGGTGGCCAGTACGTCCCAGAAACTCTCATGCCAGCCTTGGCTGAGTTGGAGCAGTCGGCAGCTCAAGCATGGGCAGACCCTGCCTTTACGGGGAAACTGAACCATCTCCTCAAGACCTACGTGGGTCGGGCCACCCCCCTCTACGAAGCTGAGCGACTCACAACGCATTACCGCCGAGACGATGGTGGTCCGCGCATTTGGCTGAAGCGTGAGGATCTGAACCACACCGGCGCTCACAAAATCAACAATGCCCTCGGCCAGGCGCTTTTGGCCCTGCGGATGGGCAAAAAACGAATCATTGCTGAAACCGGAGCTGGCCAGCATGGTGTCGCTACAGCAACGGTTTGCGCCCGATTTGGCCTCGATTGTGTGATCTACATGGGCGCAGAGGACATGCGTCGACAAGCCCTCAACGTGTTCCGTATGCGCCTTCTCGGGGCAACCGTGGAGCCGGTGACAGCCGGTTCAGCCACCTTGAAGGACGCCACCAGTGAAGCGATTCGCGACTGGGTGACGAACGTGGAAACCACCCACTACATCCTGGGTTCTGTTGCTGGTCCGCACCCCTATCCGATGCTGGTGCGCGATTTTCACGCGGTCATCGGTCAGGAAGCGAAACAGCAATGTCAGGAAGCCTTTGGCCGCCTGCCAGATGTGTTGATGGCCTGTGTGGGTGGGGGATCGAATGCCATGGGGCTGTTCCATCCCTTTGTGCAAGACACCACCGTTCGTCTCATTGGTGTAGAGGCCGCTGGTGACGGTGTGAATACCCCTCGCCACGCCGCCACCATCACCGAAGGCCGGCCTGGTGTGTTGCATGGTGCCATGAGCTTGCTGTTGCAAGACAGTGATGGTCAGGTGCAAGAAGCCCATTCAATTAGTGCCGGTTTGGACTACCCCGGTGTTGGCCCTGAGCACAGCTATCTCAAGGAGATTGGCCGGGCTGAATACGCTGCAGTCACCGACGACCAGGCCCTTGATGCGTTGCGTTTGGTGAGTGAGTTGGAGGGGATTATTCCTGCCCTTGAAACAGCCCATGCCTTTGCTTGGTTGGAGCAGCTCTGCCCAACCCTCCCCCAGGGCTGTGAAGTGGTGATCAACTGTTCTGGGCGTGGCGACAAAGATGTGAACACAGTCGCTGAGAAGCTCGGCGACAAGCTCTGAGTGGTTAAGTCGCCCGTCAGCTGAGCAGTAGCTCCAGGTGACGAGCGACCCGCTCCACAGCGGAACATGCCGTGGCGTATGCCATCCGCATGGGTCCGATCAGAGCAACGTGGCCTGTCCCCTCTTGGCCACATCGGTAGGGAGCCTGCACGACAGAACAGGCCCCTAGCGCCGATTCTGGATGCTCTTGGCCGATCAAGACCCGCGCTTCAGCGCCAGGGCTGATCAGGGCCATGGGTTCATCGTCAATGAGCTGAAGTAAGGGGCCAAGGTCTTGGGCACTTTGGAATTCTGGTTCAGCCACCAGTCGCGATATGCCGTGCACCAAGGTGGTTGGTTCGGACGTGATCGAAGGATGTTCGAGGGCATGACGAAGCACATCGCCACTGCGTTGGAGTTGGGTGGGCAACTTCTCCCAATTCAAGGAACCACCTCGCAATTGCTGTTCGGCCCAGCGTTCCATGGCTTCCAGCTCGTCGCTGGTTGCATGGGGGTGCCGCAAATTCAGATGACTGGCGTGACCGCTGTTTTCCACCAGCATCACCAGTAAGCGTTCGCCGCTTTGCACAAGTCGAATCGCTGCGAGCTGAGGTTGTGTCCGCGTTGGTCGGGTGATGAGGCTCATCAAACCGGTGAAATCCGTCAGTCGGCGCGCGAGCTGTAGGAGCAGATCATCGAGGGCTGCCCAGCCAAGGCTCAATCCAGTGAGCTCCCGTTCCAAATGTTGAACGGTGGCTGCAGGTTCAGGAAGAAGGCAGTCCACGTAGTGGCGATATCCCAGCGCGCTTGGAATCCGGCCTGAGGAGGTGTGGGGTTGGGTGAGGAGTCCGCGTTGTTCCAGGGCACCCATCGCCGACCGAATGGTGGCTGAGCTGGCTGGCATCGAGAAGCGTTGCACCAGCGTTCGGCTTCCGACCGGCTCCATCGTGTCGACGTAGTGATGCACCGTGGCCTGCAGCACTTGCTCTTGACGACGCGATAAAGGCTTCATCAGTAGCGGGGGACGGTGTCATCCACCTGGGTACTCCAGGCGTCGATTCCCCCTTCCAGATTCCACACCTCTAGGCCCCAGCCTTGATCTAAGAGCCACAGCCCGAAGTGATGGCTGCGCACACCGGCATGACAGAGCACCACGACGGGTTGGTCCGGTGCAAGCCGTGATTGCAGTGTGGCGATCCATTCAGAAGACGCGCTCAAAGGTAAGTGGAGCACGTCTCTCGGAAATTTGGCCATGGCCAACTCCTGGGCTTCTCGCACATCCACAACTTGTGGCGAAGGGGCATCCCCCTGAAGCCAAAGCTGTAAATCATGGGCGCTGATTGGATGTGGTTGATCAAGGCTCATGGCGCCATTCTGCGGTGATGGACAAAGATGAGGTGACTCGCGATCGCAGGCCCATGAAGGCCCGCCCCTTTCTTACCGCGGTTGGTGCCGCCCTGTTGTCGCTAGTGCTGCTAGCCATGGGTCTGATCTGGACCATGGATCGGCGCAGCCCGCTTCACCTTGCGGAGCAGCCTCTGCAGTTGCCGCGATCGGCTCGCTTTGTGCCCCGCGATGCTGCTGTGTCGTTGCATTGGCTGGCTGATCCCTCACGCTTGCCTGCCTATGCCCAGGCTGTGGCGCCCGCATCTCAACGTCGTGCGGCCCGAGATGGAGCACGCGCTTGGCGCAACGGTGCTTTTGCGTTGGCTGGCCTTGAGTTCGATGCAGAACTCGCACCTTGGATTGGCTCGGAAATCAGCCTTACTTTGCTGGACGGTGTGTCGCTTGACGGTGCATCAGATCCTGGATGGGTGCTGGCCCTCACCAGTCGTGATAGCGACGGGGCCCGCCGCTTTTTGCAGCGCTTTTGGCAAACCCGAAGCTTGGCTGGCACCGATTTGCAGATCAGCAGCTATCGCGGCATTGGTGTGATCAGTGGTCGTGGTGCCTTGATCGGTCGCGATCCTCAGCCATTAGCGACCGCGCTCATTGATGACGATCTCTTGTTGCTGGCTTCAGGCCGCGGCGTGCTCGAGCAATCCCTCGATGTGTCCCAGCTGAAGGATCAACATCAGTTGGGCGATCAAAGGCTGCAGCAGAACGTGGCTGATCTTGGTGATGGCGTCGCGGTCCTGACGGCGTCGCCTGCTGCGATGCAGCGATGGTTGCAGCTCCCTGCGGTGCTCACCGAGCGTTCCGACCTTGAGGGGTTGGTGGCATCGCTGCGTCCGGACGGTGCCACGTTGGCTGCGGATGCGGTCGTTGCGTTCCGCGACAAGCTTTCGCCAGAGCCATGGCAACCCCTCAACGATTTATCGGAGACGGCCGGTGGTCGGGCTCTCTGGCTGGCTCAGCTTCAGAATCCATCTCGGTTGCTGGATCCCGACGACCAACACCCTTTGGCGCAGTGGTTGGGGCCGCTGCTTCGATCCCATTTGCAAGGTCAAGCTGCTGCCTCAACGGTGGTGGAGCTCGACGATGGCCCTTTGCTTTGGCAACACCAGTCCGATGGATGGCTGCTGACGACATCCCGGGAGCAGCCTCAGCAGGCTCTGGTGGATGTTCAGCTCCAGGAGCAGGGTTTATCTCGATCAGAGTTGGATGGCGATGGAGAAAGGCTTGCGGTATGGACACGCCTGGTGCGTCAGCGTGGTCGAACGGCTGGCCTCGAGGCGCAGTTGGCCATAGCCCAAGCGCATGCTGCCTCCGTGGATTGGTGGGGTGAGACCCTGATCGCGCTGAAGCATCGTCAGGACACCCGTGGGGTGCAACCGCGGCTGCGGCAATGGCAGGCCATCAGCAGCGATGCTCGTCCGGCCCAAGCTCTGCTTTTGGCCGCTGAACCATCCCAAGATCTGCTGGCGACCTGGCAACCCTGGGCCTTCGTTCAGGCCCTGGCTGGTCAATCCATGAAAGGGCAAATTCAAGGACTCAGTCTTGTGGTGGATGTTGATCAACAAGATGAGGTCGGCAGCAAGCTCCCGCTTCATGTGCGGCTCGACCTTGGCTGAACTGGTGATGGCTGAACTGGTGCACTTGCTGCCTGGATTCGCTTAATCGTCGTGATGCACTTCTTTCGTGCTTCTCACCTGAATCGGAAGTTCAAGCAGACCAGTGCCGATGGTTTGGGCGTTGGCAACAGACGAGATCTTGGCTTCGATTCCGAATTCCTTGAAGGCTGTTTCCATCTCTTGCATCAAGGCTTCTTCCACCTGCTTTTCCGGATCGACCACTTTCCCAATGAGTCGAGCGCCGAGTTTCCCCATGCGTTGTTGCACGACTTCGCGTGCGTTGGTGACCTCGATTAGCAGCACGGAGGAACCCTGTCGTCATGCGACTTTATGGGATCTACCTTCCGTAGCCCTCGCAACATGGTTCCGAACTGCTCTGCCGCATGCTCCGGCTAGCAGTACGGCTCGAGGATGTCCTCAAGGTCTCTGAGTTGGGCTGGCGGCATCAAGCGCGCTAGCGGCAGCTGACTGGCGCCGCCTGCCACAGGAACTTTCACCGCTTCGATGGCTTGCCTGGCTGCGACAGCGGCCCCTTGGTTAACGAGGGCGCTGCATTCAACGGCAAGGGCCTCTGCGAGACCAGCATCGCCGAGGTAGAGATGCCAGCCATTGATTTGCAGGTAAAGGCGATCAGCCACAGCGGCTTGTAGATCTTTCAAGTCGGATGCGGGTAATGACATGTCGCAGATCAGATCGTTCTCATGGTGGCTCTAATCGGACTCCCTTGGGCGACGGGCAATCACGCTGATCAATTGAATGGCGAGAGCGCTAGCCCATATCCCTGTGATCCAGCTGAGTGAGGGCTCAGGAAATGGATGTTTCATTTCTTGGAAAAACCATGCGCCGCTGTTGATTGCAGCGAAGGCGCCAGCGTGCAAACAAAAGTTGACGATGCGTTCAAAGTGCCGATAAGTCGGGTCTTCAGGGTTGGCAGGGCCATACCAGCGGATCGGCATCGCATCAAAAATGTCGTGCTGTGATCCTGGCTCGGCCGCGCCCCAGTTGACGATCGGCACCCTGATGGAGTCTCATGGATTCACGCAAGCGCTTGTAGCTCAGCGGATTAGAGCATCTGACTACGGATCAGAGGGTCGGGAGTTCGAATCTCTCCAGGCGCGCTTGAAAACTGCCGATTAGGCAGTTTTTTTTTGTTTTGGCCCATCCCGATCGAAGAACCGTTTCTTACGATTGCTATATCGGTTATGTCCTTTCCCCATGAGCCAGGTCTCCGAACGGGCCATCAATGCAGGTCTGGCTTCGGCTGACCCGGAAATTTCCCGTCTGATCGACCAGGAGCGTCATCGTCAGGAAACCCATCTTGAGCTCATCGCCAGCGAGAACTTTGCGTCGCAGGCTGTGATGCAAGCGCAGGGTTCTGTGCTCACCAACAAATATGCCGAGGGCTTACCCGCTAAGCGGTATTACGGCGGTTGTGAGCATGTCGATGCCATCGAAACCTTGGCGATTGAACGAGCCAAGCAGTTGTTTGATGCCGCTTGGGCCAATGTCCAACCCCACAGTGGTGCCCAGGCGAACTTCGCGGTGTTTCTTGCGTTGTTGAAGCCTGGCGACACGATCATGGGTCTTGACCTCTCCCATGGCGGTCACCTCACCCATGGCTCTCACGTCAACGTGAGCGGCAAATGGTTCAACGTTGTTCAGTACGGCGTTGACCCGAAAACCCAGCGCCTCGACATGGAGGCGATTCGGAAACTTGCCGTCGAGCACAAACCAAAATTAATTATTTGCGGTTATTCGGCTTATCCACGCACGATTGATTTTGCGGCCTTCCGGTCCATCGCTGATGAGGTGGGGGCTTTTCTGTTGGCTGATATGGCACATATCGCTGGACTCGTGGCAGCTGGTGTCCATCCCAGCCCTGTTCCCCATTGCGATGTTGTTACCACCACGACCCACAAAACGCTGCGTGGGCCCCGGGGTGGTTTGATCCTGTGCAGAGATGCGGAGTTCGCCAAGAAATTCGATAAAGCTGTCTTTCCAGGGACGCAGGGTGGACCCTTGGAGCATGTGATCGCAGCCAAGGCCGTTGCCTTTGGTGAGGCACTTCAACCGTCGTTTAAAACCTATAGCCAGCACGTAGTAGCCAATGCTGGGACCTTGGCAGAGCAACTGATAGCCAGGGGAATCGACGTGGTGAGTGGGGGAACCGATAACCACGTTGTGTTGCTCGATTTACGGTCGATTGGCATGACGGGCAAGGTGGCCGACCTGCTGGTGAGCGATGTGCACATCACGGCTAACAAGAACACGGTGCCCTTTGATCCAGAGTCCCCATTTGTGACGAGTGGACTTCGTCTAGGGACCGCTGCGCTCACCACACGCGGCTTTGATGCCGATGCTTTCAAGGAGGTGGCTGATGTGATCGCTGACCGCTTGCATCAGCCTGAGGACGATGCGGTTCGTCAGCGTTGCCTCGAGCGAGTGTCGGCCCTTTGCGCTCGCTTCCCCCTTTATGCCAACAGCAAAGAGCCAGCGCTCGTATGACATGTGGAGGTGTGACGTCATCCAATCGTGATGGTGTCCCCAGTTGAAGCTCCCTAAGATTCGGGCAGCTCTTTGGACCCAGAGAGCCGTTTCATTTCAGGAGCCTCAGTGAATCTCCCAGCCAGCCCGATTGTGGTTGCCACGGTGAGTTTCCTTGTGGCAGCTGGATTCACGATCGGGTTGGTTCCGCTCGTTCGACGTCTCGGTCTTCACTTTGGTTTTACCGAC
>JADHRU010000003.1 GCA_016777265.1 Synechococcus sp. BS30m-G31 | reverse complement strand
AAAGATGCAAAGGGACTGATTGATTGATCAGTTGAAAAGTTTGACGATGACTAGTTCGCTGCGATGGCACTCGAGCGGCTGACCAATGGCGTGCACCTCAACGGTTATGCCATAAAAAGAGCATGCTGGCGTTGACAACAAAATTTGTTGTCAACGCTGTTGTCCAGAAGGTTATGAAAGCACCAGAAGCATTGTTGAGTCGTCTCGCACCACTACCAGGTATGGCAACAGGTTCAAGGCGTCTTGTGGCTGTCATGGGACAGCTTGGCGACTTTGATTCCTTGGAATATGCCCAGGCACTCGTTCCCCGTTTGGATTCTTTGCGAGACCACGGCGTCAGTGTTCAAGTGTTCGCGATTGGCGATGCCGCAGGGGCTGATCGCTTTTGTGGGTTCACACGTTTTCCCCGCCAGCAACTGCAAGTTGACCCTGTTCCAACACTGCATGAGCAATTGGAGCTTGAGGCTGGATTGAAAATTCCAGGGGGGCCTTGGCCTGGCTTTTTGTTGATGTGTGCTGGTGTTGGATCTCCAGGAACACTGCAGGAGGTGTTGCGTGGTTACACGGGCGACCGTCGGGCGCCGCAGCTGTTCGCGGATGACGATCTGGTGCAGGCCTCGCCCCTGCCGTCATTTCGCGGAAAGATGTTCCGACGTGCCGGCGGTGATGGCTTCCAGAGACCGTTTGAATTGGCGACTTGGCGACTGAGAAATATGAACGAAGTGCTTGGAAACTGGCGCACCTATGTGCCCTGTGATGACTACATCACCCAACGTGGAGCTACCTATTTGTTAGACAGTGATGATGACTTGTTGTATCAACACTGCGACAAAAGCCTCTTGGGTTATTCCGAGACGATGGCTAACCCGTTGGCTTTCTTGGATCAATACCTCTGATGGTTCACCCAGGATGTTCCGTTGGTTTATTTCATTTAAATCGCATTGGAACGTTCCTTGTTTTGTGTCCATGCGGCGAGCAGTCCAGCGGCGAATCCACCAGCGTGGCCAATCCAGCTCACTCCCGCTGGTGAGACTCCTGGAATTAGGGCGATGAGTGCTGATCCGTACAACCAAAACGCCACCAGGCTCAACACGATCGGCAGAATTTTTTTCTCGAGCCAGCCAACCGCTAAGACATAACCGAGAAGCCCATAAATCACTCCAGAGAGCCCATGGCTTCGGGCTGGCCACAACAGCGCGATTGGCACATTGACGATTAGAACCGCCACCCAGATGGACACGTAATCCCTGACCCCTCGGGTGAGCACCAGCCAACTCAGCACGAGGAAGATCACACTGTTGGACAACAAATGTCCAAAGCCGGCGTGGCTAAACGGGGCGCTTAGGACTCCCCACCACGGCAGACCCGGCCCCATCGGCAGATTCCAGGTTCCACCGAAGAGCACTTGGTCGATTAATTCCTGCGCCCAGGCCAGCCCCAGCAACAGCACTGGCAGGAGAAATCGCCCACGCATCAACAACAAGAAGCGACCACAATGATGATTCCGCCGCACAGTGATTGGTGAAGGACAGCGTTGATGTCCTCGTAATTGGAAGTGGTATCGGGGGGCTCTGCTGCGCGGGGCTCTGTGCCAAATCGGGCCGGGATGTGCTGGTGCTTGAGGCCCATCACCAGCCTGGCGGAGCGGCCCATGGTTTCCAAAGACAGGGATATCACCTCGAATCGGGTCCGTCCCTGTGGAGTGGCTTGGGGCGCTGGCCCAGCAATAACCCTTTGGCTCAAGTGTTACGGGCCCTGGGTCAGACCTTGGAGGTTGTTCCTTACCGCACCTGGGACGTGCTTCTTCCCGAAGGCGACCTGAGCGTTGCCGTTGGCGATGACGGGTTTGAGGCGGTGGTGCGTCAGCTGAGGGGCCCCGCTGCCGTGGAGGAGTGGCACCGATTTATGGATGTGCTTCGTCCGATTGCCGCGGCGGCCGATGCGTTGCCGCTCCTCTCCATGCGGCCGGGTGTCGATGGCATGGCTCAGCTGTTGCAGCGTGGGGGACGTTTACTGCCCCACCTCCGGGCGATGCGTCACCTCGCCGGCGCATTTGGTCCACTGGTCGATCGACATCTCCAGGATCCGTTCCTTCGCCATTGGGTGGATTTGCTTTGCTTCCTGATCAGCGGGATGCCGATGGGCGATACCAACGCTGCTGCGATGGCCACATTGTTTGGGGAGTGGTTTCAGCCTGAGGCTCATCTCGACTATCCCCTTGGTGGCAGTGCTGCGGTGGTGGATGCCCTGGTCAAGGGACTTGAGGCCCATGGCGGCAGCCTGCGTACAGGGGTCACCGTGCGATCTCTGCTGCTGGATGGTGATCGCGTTGTAGGCGTCGAGTTGCAGAACGGGGAGACGATTTCTGCGCAGCGCGTTGTGAGTAACGCCGACATTTGGAGCACCCTGGCGATGCTTCCTGTTGACGCTGCCAAGGCCTGGCAGCGTCAACGGGCAGAGACCCCACGTTGCAACAGCTTTTTGCACCTTCATTTGGGCTTTGATGCCAGCGGTCTGGATCCCTTGCCCATTCACACGGTGTGGGTCAACGACTGGGAACGGGGAATTGCTGCCGAGCGCAATGTGGTGGTGTTGTCGGTTCCTTCCGTCCTGGACGCCTCGATGGCTCCTGCCGGTCGCCATGTCTTGCATGGCTATACCCCAGCGAGTGAGCCTTGGACGCTGTGGCGCGAGCACGCGCGTGGGACGCAGGCCTATGACGCGTTCAAGCGGGAGCGTTGCGAGGTTTTCTGGCGGGTTTTAGAGCGCAGCATCCCAGATATTCGTAACCGATGTGATCTGGTGATGGAGGGCACGCCCCTAACCCATAGCCATTTCTTGAACGTGAGCCAAGGCAGCTATGGACCTGCTCTTTCGGCTGCGAAGGGCTTGTTCCCTGGGGTGACCACTCCGCTCGAGAATCTCTGGCTTTGTGGGGCCAGCACATTTCCTGGAATTGGCATTCCACCCGTTGCGGCAAGTGGAGCGATGGCGGCCCACGCCATCTTGGGTGGCCAGGCTCAGACGCGTTTGCTGAAGGAGTTGGGAATCTGAGCGGACGGTTGCGTCATAACCTCTGTGCGCGAGCTAGCTCTCAGGATGAACTCCAACGCCAGGATTGATTCTCTGCAGTTGATGTTGACCGATCTACGGATGCGGAATGAACCGATCCGCCACAAAGCTGCTTTTCGTGGATGCCAGCCTGAATTTCAGGATCTGGTCAGTCGTCTGATTGAGCAGTTGGAGGGGGAGCTCTATGAGGAGAAGCAGCGTTACCGCGAAGCATCACGGTCTGCGGCCCATTAAGTCCTGCTCCAGGCTGGCTTTGTAGGCGCTTGGCACAACCACCAGAAAAAGTCCCCACCACAGGGCGACGGCTATGGCAATGGGAACACTGATCCAAAGCCGTTGCAGGACCAGCCAGGAGCCGAGCACTCCGACCAATCCGGTCGCCAGAATGGACCAGGGCTGACACCACCAAGGTTTGAGCGACCAGAACGATGGAAGTTCGGCAGAGTCGTTAGCGGAGGGCTTCGAGGTCACCAGCAGCGTGCAGCGTGGTGAGGTCGTCGTAGCCACCGATCACGGTGCCGTCGACGAACACCTGCGGAAATGTTCCCATCCCACTACGGCTCTGAACGCTCGTGAACGTGGTGTCATCGTTCACGGTGGTCACGGTATGCGGCAGATCCAAGGTGCGAAGCAGGCGGAGCGCCCTGCTGCACCATGGACATCCTGGCAACACAGCAATCTCTAAACGCGGTGCCGTTACGGTCGTAACCGCCGCCGGTTTGTGTTGCTCAAGAACACCGATCAGAAGATCGGCCCCTTTTTGCACAATGGTGCCCGGCTCAAGGTGGCCTCCCCAAACCTGACAAGCACCGTCGGAAAGGCTGAGGTGAAGATGGACGGAATCGGGGTTGAGCGTGCCGTTCAGGGTGATTACTTCGAGATCCCCTTCCAAGACGGTGGGCTCTGATTGGCCTGGGCACTGGAAGGCTGCGCGTGTGAGGTTGCCCACAACGCTGAGTACGAATCCTTGAATCCCCTCGCGACGAGCCAAATCTTCCAGGCTGAGGCGCAGGTCACTGCCGGGTGCAAGCTTGAGCGGCAGGGGACGCATGGCACCTCAAAAATCCGTACAAGATTACGCCGAAGTGGTGGCTGAGAAACACCACCGCCCATTTGTCACGATAATGTGTCAATATTGAGTAATTATTGTTACGAAATCGTGTCACTTCTTCAGGATCTTGTTCTTGAGTTACAGCAACGGCTCGGGGAGGCTGCCCCTGTTCCCCCGACTGCAGCGGTCGCGGATGCCGCCAGCTCTGAGCGCATCAACGTGACCCTCCCCCGCGGAGTGATGGACGATTTGAAGCGCCATGCCCTGGATGAAGGCCGCAGTTGTGGAAATCTCGCGGCTTACCTGTTGGAGGAAGGGCTTCGTCGTCACCGTCCCCTTAGCTGACTAATTCAGTAGTCCATCAGCGATGGATTTAATTTTGCCGGAGCTTTGCAGTCGCAAGATCGACACGTTCAGGGGATTTCTTAGGGGATTCCCTGTCTTAAACACGAACCCATAGGTCTCCTCCGCAAGCGTGAAGGGCGCCAGCTGAACGGCCAAGTGAGGATTTTGTTTGATGTAATGCCGTATGGCCGGCCGCTCAAAAATCAGTGCTTCTGCTTGTTCCGACAACACCAACTCAATGCCGCGAGTCAGATTCTCAGTTTTGAGAACCCGCATGCTGCCTCGTTCAGCTAACTCCACCCCACTGGTCCCTTCGATGGTGGCCACCCGACGATGTTGCAGTTGAGCGGGTGAACCGATCCTTGTTTCTCTCGCTCCGGAGAAAAACAAGGTGAATGCTGAGGCCAGGCTTGCCGTTAACGACGACACGGCAATCAGAGAGATCACCATCCATGTGGCCGTAATGCCTCGGCCTGTTCGACTGATCGGGGCTTTGTCGCCATAACCCACGGTGGTGAGGGTGACGACGGCAAACCACATTCCGCTGGCAATTCCTGGCAGCCAACGTTTCGGAAACTGTTCACTATTGTCGCGACGTTCAGCAAGCCAAATCAAACTGCCCACCACCAGCAACACTTTGACAAGGATCAAGAGCGAGGAGATCACAGCCCAGCCGAAGAACACCTTGAGGCGGCTAAAGACTGTGGGTGAGTCGAGGGGGAGCAAGACTCCGGACTTGGCGAGGTAGTAAGGCTGAGTGAAATCGACCCCTGGCATGGCCAATCGGCGGGGGGTGATGCTGATCGGCCCGACCAACACATCGATCTGTCCCTGGTCGACCGCCGCGATGCCGGCCTCCGGCGAGCTCTGCGGCACGAGGTCGTACACCAGCGCGTTGTCCTCAGCGACCTGCCGCCAAACATCAAGGCTGATGCCTTGAAAGGAGTTGTTCGCCTGAATCACAAACGGTGGGGAACCGCTGACGCCTACTTTTAATTTTCGCGCTTGCGCTGGGAGTCCCGCTAGCAGGAGGACAACCACCACAACGGCTGATTTTTGTCGGAACCTCCGCATGGATGCGGCCCCTCGTCTGGATTCAGGGTGCCACGACAACGGCGATGCGACCGAATGCTTTGGCGTGGTTTAACGCTGCTCAAGACGACGCACAATCAACGCCATGGCCGCCAAGGAGCCAGCCAGTGCTATCAGCAGAGCGATGGTCATGGGGGCTCGTGTCGTGCGGGTGATTTCAGGGTGGCACCGATGCATCGTCCCCACCACATGTCGTGCCAACGAGCCGACAACGCAATGCTGGATTTGGTGGTTGAAGGCGGCACAATGCGGGAGCTTCGGCGGAGAAATGCTCTCTTTTTTCTCTTTGAGTGATGGCTAGTCACATTTGGGGTTGGGGAAACGAATATCTGCACTTCTTGCCGGAAAAGGCGCTCTGGCGTGAGAAAGATCGTGTGCTGATGGTGGCTGATTTGCACCTTGGTAAGGCCGAGGTATTTCAAGCCAACGGTGTACCGATGCCGAGTGATGGCGATTCCGGAACCCTCAACCCGCTCCTTGATCTGTGCCATTGGTGGCAACCCAATCGGCTGATTCTTTTGGGGGATCTGATCCATGCCCGTCTTGGACTAACGCCGTCGTTGCGCGATGCCTTAAGGGCACTGCCTGCTCTTTGCGGATGCGAGTTGGTGTTCATCGGCGGCAATCACGATCGAGACAGTTGGCTTGAAGGATTGCCTCAACAACCCTCCCAGGGCCTTGGTGACCTCTGGCTAAGCCACATTCCTGAAACGCCGCCACATCCCGATCAGCTCAATGTTTGTGGCCATCTTCATCCCGTGGCGTCGGTACGAAGTCGTTCAGATCGGTTGCGATTGCCATGTTTTGCCTTTGATCCGAAGGGGCCACGGCTGGTGATCCCTGCCTTCGGACAGTTGACGGGAGGCCATGACTGCGGCGAGCGTTACCAACAATGGCTAGTGGCCGAGGACGCCATCGTTCCTTGGCTCGCCTCATTTCCCAAAAAACGAGGACGACAGACCGCGTGAAAAAACACGCTCCCAAAACCGCGACTCCCTCTCCAAAGAGTTGGGTGCGAAAACGCTGGTTGCTGCTTGCGCTGCCGTTTGTGGTTTTAGTGGCTTTGATCGCCCTTGCTCCGAAGGCTCCAGATCGTCCGGAGAATGAACGGACGGATCAGGCCAGGTCTGCGAATCGATCAGGAGATGACACACCCTTCAACTACATCCCTGATGAGGAGGTCTATGCCCTCGACCTCGATCCCCGTCGGGTGCGTTTTGGCCTTCTAGAGGGTTGGGATCGGGAAGACGATGCCTTTGACGACATTTCTGCACTGGCCTACGTCTCAGGTCCGATGTACGAGCGTCATGTTGATGCTGCCGGACAGGAACTAACCGTTCCGCTCGGCGATCTGAAGTTTGGCTCCAAGGTTTGGAAGGGGCGGAATCGCACCGCCTCGCGTCAGCGCGCTTTTATTGGAATCCAAAAAGATGGCAGCGTTGACTTTGGCTACGGGGAGCTCACAGACGCTCGCAGCAACAGCTACGACACCTTCATTGGCGGTCTTCACAGCCTCTACAACGATCTGGAAGATCCACCAGACACCTACAAGGGTGCTTACAGCATCAGCATGGGGCAGCGCATTCGCTACTACCTGCCACGCATACGCATGGTGATGGGCCTTCGGGACGACGGCCATTTGGAGATCTTGATGAGTCGTGACGGGCTCACCCTTGAACAAACAAAGGACTTGGCCAGACGTCGTGGCTATCTCGCGGCGTACATGCCTGATCACGCCTCAAAAAGTCGTTTCATCATTCCTGGAACAAAAGGGTTCACCGAAGAAGATGCCAATTGGATCAGCGGTGGCGCTACCAGCTTCGTGCATGTGCCGTACATGCTGCGTCTCAGTCCACGCAAGCGGTGGCTGCGGGGGGATTTGGTGGCAGGTCTTACCCCCAAATTGATTGAGCAGCAATCCTGCGACGGACCTGTGGATTGTGCTCAGAAGGTTGGCAGCCATCTGGCCGACCGGGCGTTGGCCGGTTTGAACCGGGTGATGGAGCAGGGTGTTGAGCCCCTGGCTCGGATGATTTGGGCTCCATCCCCCGGCAGTAAGCCCAGGCAGGATCGTGATGATTCCGTAGCTCCGATGAATTCGGATCGCGCTCCCTTGCGGGAGCCGCCCATCACGGCAGACCCTCTTGTCTTGCGTGAACAGCCCTCCATCGACAGCGATGAGCTCGATCCGGATCAAGGTGGGGATGAAACCTGGGATCGTTCTGATCCTTTCCTGCCCTTGCCCCCAGATTTGCCCCCTCCGATCGTGCTCGACGAGTCGATTGAACCCGTCATTCCCAACGAGGAGGGACTTTTGCCGCCTCAATCTCGCCTCGATTTCGATCTGAATGACGGTTTGGATGACGGTTTGAATGATGGCTTGAATGATGCGCCTCCTCCGCCAGAGCTCCCTCCCCTTGAGTTCGCTCCGCTGCAGCCGCTCCCTCCTATGGCGGAATGAGGGTTGCTCCGTCTTGGGAATGGATCGAGGAAACATCGTCTCGGTATCGTCCCCTCGTAGGAGTGTTGACGGAGCCTCCTCAACGCGCGATCCAGACTCAGGTGAGTGAGCAACTCACCTTGCGCTTGTTTGGTGAAGCAGGTGTTGTGGTCCAACCAGCGGAGTTGGGTCGCACGATTTATGGCAAACCGCAGCTCAGATGTCGCCGCGATTGTTCTTTCAATCACAGCATTTCCAATACCGGGCCTATCACTGTTGGCGTGTTGAGTGAGGGGGCGATTGGTATTGATGTGGAAGCTGAGAATCGCCGGATCGGCGTTTCTCCCACATTATTGTTGCGGCGGATGTTTAAAACGGAACGGGATGCAGCCGCATGCTTAGAGCGTTGGTCGTTTATGCAGCTTTGGACGATCAAGGAGGCCGTGCTTAAAGCCAGTGGCTATGGCCTCGCTGGAGGGCTTTCGAACGTTGCCCTTGATCGACAACGTGGCTCAGCAGAATGTTTTGGCCAGCTCTACAGCCTCACCCTGTTGCGTTGGCGTCAGTACCTGATCACCATCGCGGCACAGGATGTTGATTGATGTTGTGTCGTCCTGTTGCAAGCCGTTTTTTTGAAGCCAGATCCATCTCTTAATGCGATAAGGCAAACTATGGATGGCATGGATCAAACTTGGTATGGCGACCGCTGCAGAAAAGAAAACGATCACGAAAAAACTCCTGCAGGAATTGCGTAATCGCTGCCGCGACCACTACAACGTTGTTGCTGATGGCACGATGCCTGAAGCTGTCGATGTTCGTGAAACCAATCAAAAATTGGAAGAGCTTGTTTTGCTGCTCGACGGCAAGGCCAAGTGGGACGACGCAAAAGCCAGCGATTGATGTCTTAGAGAAGAGTCTTCCAATTTTTTTAAGTTACCAAGCGTGAGTCGCTGCCCCGTCTCATAAGAATTGCTGACTAGGTTCATTGCCTCAAGCGCAATGCCGATGTCCGCCGTCGAACTCTCCAGTATCAAGTGGGAAGAGAACGGCGAGATGTCGGCTCAGGATGCCCTGAATCTCGTGTGCCAGCTCACGAAAACCGAAGAGCACGACTTGGCCTCTTCTCAATTGGAGTTGGATGCACCCTCCCTTTGTCCCGGCTCAAGTTTCAATAACATCAATTAGGTTTTTTAGGCAGGCTGGGAAGAGCAATGAATGGGCTCTGAGATAACAATTTCATTGGGCTGAATCGGGCACTTCATATTTCTGTGTGCTTGATCAGAGCCATGCCAGTCTTCAGGTCAGACAGTTTCCGTAGTGATAGTTGATTGATATTGGCATAAATGTGCAATAATCTGTTCATGAATGATCGAATTACAGTAAGCGCAGTATTCATTACAGTCAATGCTGGCATCATTGCGTTAGCTGTAATGATTTATTCGAAGGGAGAAATGCACTTTGGGGCTGTATGGAATTGCCTTTTTGGCTGCTAATTGTTTGATCTGTGATCAACCCTCAAGCAATATTGTTTAGCCTTTCGGCAAAATTATATAGAAATTGTATCTAGATAGTAGTTCAGTTTATTGATTTTCAGTTGAGTTTTTGATAGTAGAACGCCGGTCGATCGTGCGTATTTCCGGATTATATTTGATTTAAATCTTTTTACTGTTTAAACACACCATTGCAGGGGCCTGGTGCAGGCATAACGAAGCAATGTCCTTCAGGAGACCAGTATCCAATTGCTGGACTACTCAAGCCTTGTGCTTTTGCATTGGCGTTGACACCGGCCACTCCATTGCCTTGCACGGTGACGTGGCCGCTGGCATCGACTAAATCGAGAAAATCCCCTTCATTCATTTCCTGGCTTGCGTTCGCCAGGGCAACGGTTGAAAGCAGGGCGCTTGCGGCAGAGATGAGAAGTAATCTGAAAATCATGGGTGCTATGTGAAGGGCTAATTGGTGGTTACGACAACTGGTGTTCCAACCTTGACGCGGTTAAACACTTGAATCACATCGTTATTCAACATACGAATGCAGCCAAGACTCACTGCAGCTCTTAATTTGACCCAGCTGGGCCAGGCTGTGCCGTGAATTGCATATTCATCTCGCCCAATTCTCACGTAGGGCATGTAACGAACACCTACAGGGTTGTCCGGTCCTGGTGCAACGACCTTCCCTTTTTTGTGATAGATGGGTGAAGCATCTTTATTCTGGATATCAAAGTCTCCTGGAATGGTGGGAGACTCAGGGGCTCCAATGGCGATTGGGTATTTACCAATAACCTTTCCGTTCTCAAATAGTGTGAGATATCGTTGTTTCAAGCTTACTTCAATTGACGTGTCCGCTTGAACGGGTGCCGTCGAAGAAAAGCCAATTGCAAGCAGGGCTGCCAATAACGATGGACGGACGGACATGGATTTCCGTAAAAAGCAACCTTCGTTCATTCTGCCGCATTCGAAAGGAGCTAGCGTCGGCTCATCGCCTAATTCGTTGTCGTTTGATGATCCGAACTTCCGGTTTTCGTGCAGCTCTGATTACTGCTGCAGCCGTCGCTTCGGCTCTCACGGTCAACATCCCTGCCCGAGCTGGTTTCTCCCTGGAGGAATTGGCTGGTTTTGAAGTCACACACCTGCGTGGTGTTGTGAATCTGGTGTCACCTGCCCAAAAGGTGATCGAAGTGGTTGATCCTGAAGGTCATAAGGAGATCATCACTGTTGGTATCGACTTGGCTCCACTGGGTTTGCAGCCCGGAGATGGCGTGGATGTTTCGGTGCTGGATGGATTGGTCGTGGACCTTCAGCGCAGCGCGACAAAAGAGCTGAGTTTTAACCGTGAAGACATCATCATGCCCCTCAATATGGGGCCATTAAAGAAGGGAATGCGCCTCGCTCTGGCATCGGGCACAGCACGGATCATCAAATTGTCGGAGGTCGACCGCAGCATCAGCTTGATGGGTCCACTTGGAGGCATTCACAACCTCGATGTTCTTGCCGATTCCGGTGATGACCTTTTCCCGCTGTTGAACGCGGGGGATCTGGTGGATTTTCGTTTGATCCAACCTGTTGCCGTTCAGATCAAAAAGGCATCCATTGCAAAGGCCCAAGCCAACGCAGCGACGAAGTCGCAACCCCTGCTTTCTGATGCCGTCACTAAACAGGGAAGTTTGAAGGCGGAGCTGCTTCAATCTTTTGAAATTACAAAAGTGTTTGGCACGGTTCAACGGATCCGTCCTGCTGAGAAGGTGCTGGAACTTCGCACTCCCTATGGCCACGACATGTTGATCACCAGTGGCGTTGATTTGTCCACTGCCGGAATCAAAGTGGGTGAGCAGGTCACGGTTGATCTGCTCGATGGATTGGTCGTTGATCTACGCAAAAGCTCGCGAAAGGCTCTCACATTTGCCAGGGAAGATGTGATTCTTTCGGAGCAATTTGGTCCCGTACGCCAAGGCGCCAAGGTGGCGATGACCAGCGGCACTGCAGAGGTGGTGAAGGTCTCGGAAAACGACCATGAGCTCAGCCTTCGTGGTCCATTCGGAGGAGTACACAACCTTGATGTTCATGGTGACATCAATGGGGAGCCAGTGAAAAATCTGAACGTTGGCGATTATGTGGATTTCCGTGCGATACGGCCTATTGCGATTGCGATCCGTAAAGGCAGTTGATGCACCTAACCTTCGATTGATTTAAGTGATTTGATGACGAGATCTATTGAATTAGTTTGTTTGGTGGGAGGCAATCGCTCGTACAACATCTCCTCGAGTTAGAACACCAATTGGATGTTTCTGGTTGTCAAGCACAAAGAGACGCTGTGTGCCCTTGTTGTGGAGCATTGAAGCGGCTTTGGGAAGAGCAAGAGTGACATCGCAACTGTGACTATTTTTTTGCATCAATTCACCCACAGTGGTGCCAAGCACTTGATGCACTTGTTTGTCCCAGTTGAGTGGATTCCTTAGATAAATCACGCTGTCTAACAGCATCACGTAAGGACCTGCATCCACGCCGCTTTCGCGCACCATCAGGTCTTTTTCACTCAACTCGCCGATTAATGCCCCTTGGTCATCAACAACAGGAAGACCACTCACGTGGTGGTCGCTGATGATCTTCACCGCCTCCTGCAGTGGAGTGTCGGCTCGAACGGTGAGTACGGGCTTGGTCATCACGTCGGCCACCGTCAGCTGCAGGACCATGATTCAGAACGATCTGCATCCATTCTGCGCCGTTGTCTCGTCCACCGTCTCGATCACCGTCTCGATCCTTGTCTCAATCCCTGCGTTTGTTGGCTGATGGCCTCACCATCGGCAGGGCCGTGGCAGGCCTCCCATTAATTCTGGCGCTTCAACAGGGCTGGGCGGTGTTGGCCTGGTGGCTGCTGCTTTTGGCTGGTCTGAGCGATGCTGCTGATGGCTGGTTGGCCCGCCGTGCTGGTGGTGGAACCAGCTGGGGCGCCAGGCTTGATCCCCTCACCGACAAGGTGCTGATTGCGGCCCCTCTGTTGTGGTTCGCAGCTTCTGGAACACTGCCTTTGTGGGCGATTTGGATCCTGCTGGCCCGTGAGCTGTTGATCTCAGGTTGGCGTGCGGGAGTCAGTGATGGGGCCCCAGCGTCGTGGGGCGGTAAAGCCAAAACCATCCTTCAGTTTTTGAGCTTGTTGCTGTTGCTCTGGCCGCCGGGATGGGTCGGCCAGTCAACTCTGGTGGTTTGCGGGTGGTGGTTGTTCTGGCCCTCTTGGGCCTTGGCCTTGACCTCGGCCTTGAGCTACCTCAAGCCCCAATCAGGCTGGCGTCGGAGCTGAAGTTGGGGTTTTGGCTGGGATTGGTGGCGTAATCGTTGGTGTAGCTATCGGCCAAGCCAGCCGCCAAGTCAAACTGCGGTTGCCAGGCCAGCTCCCGCTCGACCCGCGTGATGTCCGTCAGGAAGTGATTCAGTCGTAACGGAAAGGCCTTCCGTGCTTTCGGATCCAGGGCTGATGGATCAAACGACCGCATCACAACGGTTTCGGGATCCTTGCCACAGGCTTGAGCGGCTGCCCGAATCAGGCCTTTAAACGTGACTCCCTGCTTGCCGGAGCAGTTGTAGATCCGGTTGGCGGCTGTATCGACATCGATGCAGCGGGCCATGGCTTCGGCGAGATCGTCGACATGGCCCAATTGCGTGATCGTGGTGCCATCGCCGGGGAGGGGCACCGGCTGTTCATGCACGATTCGGTCAAAAAACCAGCGCTCGATTGGGTTGTAGTTACCAGGCCCATAGATGTACGTCGGCCGGAAGCTGGTGAAGGGGATGCCTTCGGCTTTGAGCCATGTCTCAGTGTCGGCTTTTCCTGCATGCCGGCTTTTGGGGTCTGTTGGGCTGTTTTCATCCAGTGGCCAGTGGTCTGACCCCGCATAGACCCCGGCAGAGCTGACGTAGACAAAGCGATGGCTGGGATGCCCCGTCGCCGTTAGGACGCGACGGCTGTCGTCCAGTGTTCGGCCAGAGCTATCGACGATGACATCGAAAGCGCGGTCCTGCAGTGCGCTGAGGCCTTCATCGCTACTGCGGTCACCCGTGATGTGCTCAACGCCGGCGGGGACAGGGTTCTTCCCACGCGTAAACAGGGTGAGGGTGTGCCCTTGAGCCATGAGCCGAGCCACCAGAGGCTTGCCCACAAACCGGGTTCCCCCCATCACCAGAATTTGCATGACGTTGCGCCTCCAGATTGGTTAAGACGGTTTGTTCCTAACCAAAGATTTAAAACTTCGAAAATCTAAGGGATGGAACATGGCGTGAATCAGTCGTGGGTTCAGATGTTTTGTCTTGCAAAATCTTGACGGGAATGATGCAGGTTAAGTATCAGAATTATTTGATTTGTCCTTGCTGATATAAGTGATGTTCAACACTTATGGGTATTGAAAAGATTATTGAGCTTTAAAAGTCGCTCAAAATTTGTGTGAATTCTCCAATGGCCGGGGGGCAAAAGACAGCCCTCCTGCAGGATGAATACCTTCTTGTGTAGCTCCATGGAGATCATCCCCGCCATCGACCTGCTCGACGGTGCCTGTGTGCGCTTGCACCAAGGGGATTACGACCAGGTGACGCGGTTCAGCGACGATCCGGTAGCCCAAGCGCTCAGTTGGCAGCGTCAGGGAGCCAAGCGGCTTCATCTCGTCGATCTGGATGGTGCAAAACGTGGGGAGCCAGTTAATGATGCTGCGGTGAGAGCGATCGCCAACGCACTGGATATTCCCGTTCAGCTTGGTGGAGGTGTGCGCTCGATCGAACGCGCCGAGGATCTGCTCAAGTGCGGCTTAGAACGGGTGATTTTGGGCACTGTCGCGATCGAACAGCCTGAAATGGTTCAGGTTCTTGCGGAGCGTCATCCAGGGGCTGTGGTTGTTGGCATTGATGCCAATCAAGGAATGGTGGCAACGCGAGGCTGGCTCGAGCAAAGCGATGTTTTGGCAACGGATCTCGCCCGCCGCTTTAGTGATTCGGGAATCACGGCGATCATCACAACCGATATCGCGACCGATGGAACCTTGGCGGGACCCAACCTTGAAGCCCTGCGTGACATGGCTCAGGCCAGCAGCGTTCCAGTCATTGCCTCAGGAGGCATTGGTTGCATGGCTGATCTTTTGTCACTACTTCCCCTTGAAGATCAGGGCGTCAGCGGCGTGATTGTTGGCCGGGCTTTGTACGACGGCAGGATTGATTTGGCGGAGGCGATCGCTGCGATCGGTGATGACCGACTGCAGGACATAACTTGCGGCTCAACTGATTTGGCCTAATGATGGGTTCTAAGGTTTGTTGAGAGACAGTGTTCTGTGGTAAGGCCAACCTCCACCACTGACATCGATGGTCTGCCCAATCCGGACAGCCTCCAAAACGTTTTTGAGCAATGCCGGCGGTTAGGAATGCGCCTAAGCCGTCAGCGGCGCATGGTCCTGGATTTGTTGTGGAGTGAGAAAAGTCACTTAAGTGCTCGAGATATTTTTGAAAAATTGAATGTGCAAGGCAGGAGCATTGGTCATACCTCCGTTTATCAAAACCTTGAAGCGCTCCAGTCCGCTGGAGTTATTGAATGTTTAGACCGCGCCAATGGTCGTCTGTATGGGTACCGCAGTGACCCCCATAGCCACCTCACTTGTCTTGATTCAGGCTTGATTGAAGATATTGATGTGAATTTGCCAGAGGAGCTGCTCACTCAGATCGAACAACGCACTGGTTTTCGCATTGAGTCCTACACGCTTCAACTCAATGGGCGTCGCCCACTGGAGGATTGAGCAAAGGCTCGTTACCTTGACGACAACCCTTCAGTTGTAAGGCTTGGCCTCTTCGTCTCCTGTGAGGATTTTGTTGTTGGCACCCGACCTCCTGGGGGAGTCGTTGGCGTTGCAGCTAACAACGGCAAATCCCAGTTGGGAGGTGCTTTTAAAGCCTGACCAGTTGCCCGGTCACCCCGCCTTGGTGGTCTGGTCGATCGACGCTGTGACCTCCCTTGGTGCGATTCAGCAGGAAGCGATGCGATTGGGGGAGCGCTGGCTGCCAGCGCCCTTGTTGCTTCTCTTACCCCTGGATGTTGCTGCGACCCGCGAGCAGCTGTTGGGTCTTCCTGCCAGTGGTTTGTTGCAGAACTGTGATCTCGCCACACTCACCGATTCGATCGAAGCGTTGTTGACGGGTGGACGGTTTGTTCGCTTAGAAGCTGGACGTAAGTCGCCCCAAGTTGAGCCCCCCACCATGGGCTTCGGCCAATGGGTCTTGATGAGCGGCCTGCAGCAGATCAGTCACGATCTCCAGGTGATTGAGGCGATGCTCAACCCTCCGCCAAACCAGCTCCTACTGCGCTTGTTGATGGAGGGTCGCTGTCGCGAATTGCGAAGTGCCCGCGACTTATTGCTTCTGCTTTGGGGACCATTGCAGCTTGGCTTGGCGGATGCAGTGCCCCTAAGGGCAGCCACCGGTCATCCCAAGCCAAAGCCTGAACACACCGCCATCACGCTGCGGGAGCGCAATGCCACCGCTGTCTGGGAAGCGATCCGTGGGCGTCTCGATGACTCTGTTCAAGCTGGTCTCACCAATGCCACGGGTCGGTTGCTGGCCATCGAAGGCTTGCATCCAGAGCGCCGTCGTGAATTGTTGCTGGCCCTGATTCAGCAGCTTGATTGTGTTCTCAATCGATTACGGGGAGGTGATCAAGCCCCTTGCTTGGGAAGCTTGTGGGAGCAACTTCAGCCTGAACTTCGCCAGCAAGCGGTCACCGCTATGGCGGGGAGCTATGTGCAAATTCCACGCAATGGTGATCTGGAATCTGTGGTGACTGTCTTGCTGGAGCAGGCCGATCTCAGTGGTGATGACGGGGATCTTCCCGATCCCTCCTCGATGCTGGCGCCGTTGCTCAGCGATCAACCCGTGCTGGTGAACGGTCAGTTGCTCCCAGCTGATGATCCCCGAGCGTTGCTTCAACTGGAAACGTTGGTGAGCAATTGGTTGGTTCGCACTGCGGAACTAATCGGATCCGAATTGCTCGAGTCCTGTGGTCAATGGCCTGAGTTACGACGCTATTTGCTTCGCGACTCACTCCTTGCGACACGAGAGTTGGATCGCTTGAGGAATCGACTCAACTCTCAGATGCGCTGGGCCGACTGGGTTGAACGTCCGATTCAGCTCTATGAAAGCCAACGGACGTTGTTTCAATTGCGTCAGGGGCGCATTGAGCCGCTTCAGCTCACTGAACCGAGGGATCACGAATTGAACCAGCTGGGTTGGTGGCAGCGTCAGGTGGCGCTGTTGCTGGAAACCCGTGACGCTTTGGCACCGCAGGTGCAGGGCCTTGTCCGACGTTTGGGCGACCTCGCCGTCGTGTTGTTGACCCAGGTTTTGGGTCGCGCGATCGGTCTCGTGGGTCGTGGCATTGCCCAGGGCATGGGCCGCAGTCTTGGCAGAGGTTGACGTTGCAGCGGAGCCTGAAGGTCACAATGGCGTCTGCGACGTCGGATTGATGGCCCCTTTGCTGCAGCTTGTGATCGGTTTGACGGCAGCACTGCTGCTTTGGGTTGCCCCCGTTGGAGCCATCCTCAATACCGACAGTTATGACGGCAATATCTATGCCCTGTATGCGGGCAACGGGTCGCTCGTCCCCCCCGCCAGCACCCTCGGCGAAGCCATGGATTCTGGACGAACATCCGTGGTGATCTATTACCTGGATGACAGCGCCGTCAGTAAGCGCTTTGCTCCTGTGGTGTCCGAATTGCAGCGGCTTTGGGGCCAAAACATTGAGTTGATTCCACTGACAACGGACGGTTTGCAGGGGCGCCCTGCTTCAGGAGCCAAGGATCCAGCCACGTACTGGAACGGATCCATTCCTCAGGTGGTGGTGATCGGACCCGATTCGAGACTTGTGTTTGATCGTGATGGTCAAGTGCCCCTTTCAGAGATCAATCAGGCGATTAGCTCTGCCACTGGATTGCCAGCACCTGACTTGGGTGACATCAACCAAGACGGAAGTTTCAACGAAGTGAACGTTGAGGTCACCTCAAACTAAGGACGCCTTGGTGGGGGGCGCCTACGCTGCTCGCGAGTTTTCCCGGTGTTCCGCCGGTTGTTCGCCGTGTCCTTGATGATCGCTCCACTGGCCCTCGGACTTGGTGCGGCCTGGCTGGAGCTTCGTCATCGGCTCAGACCATCATCGCCGCTGCGCATGCAGCCGAAGCATTGGTCTGTGACCAGCCTTTCAGGAATGCTTCGGATTGAGGGTGTTCTCGAGATCCATAACCCCCATCCACGCATGGAGGTTTTTGTCCCTGATCTGCAGGTGAATCCCGTTTTGCTGGGGCGGAGCGATCCATCTGTGTTGAAGGTCACCACACGCGTGGAGGCCGACCATCCTGATGAGGAGACTCGGCCGGATGGGTACTGGGTGGCCTACATCGTGAAAGGCCGCAAAACCACGCGGGTGAAGGTGAGGATCGATGTCGCTGGTGTGAATCCTCTCGACCTGGTCGACAGTCTTTGGGTGGATACCCATTGGAGCAATTACGGACCGTTTGGTCGCTTGCAGCGTCGCCAGGGTGTTCTGGTGCCGTTGCGTCGTCCCCAGCCTGTTCAAGCGGCTGAAGCGTGTTTCACACCAGGAGATGGTTGTTCCGTGTTGCCCTTAAAAACCCACCTTTTGGGACCCCTGGACGATGCGATTGATGTGCTGCGCACCTATGCCTCTGCAGTGGTGCAACCGGGCGACGTGCTCACACTTGGGGAAACACCTCTAGCCGTGATCCAGGGGCGTTACCGGCACCCCAGTGAGGTGAATCCAGGCATGGTGGCTCGATTGGCCTGTCGGGTGTTTCATCCCACCAGCAGCTTGGCTTCGGCCTGCGGAATGCAGACCTTGATTGATGTGGTGGGCCCGACCCGTGTACTTGCGGCTTGGTGCGGTGGCCTGTTGATGAAATTGATTGGGATCCCCGGCGGTTTTTATCGCTTGGCTGGACCGCAAGCCCGCTTGATTGATGACATCACCGGTACGACGCCGCCCTATGACCAAACGCTTGTGCTCGGTCCTGACGATCCCTCTGCCTTTTGTCAGGAAGCTGCAGCGGCCCTAGGCGTTGCAGTCGCCATTGTCGATGTCAATGATCTGGGTCGGGTGAAGGTGCTGGCATCGAGTGCTGGTTGCGATGAAGCTCTGCTGCACCGGGCGCTCCAGCCCAACCCAGCGGGGAACGCCAACCAGCGAACTCCTTTGGTTTTGGTTCGCCCGAGCTGAATTGAGCGATACATTGTGAACACAGGCTTTGCGGGGAGTGGGGATGTCGGAACCAGTCCTGTCCTCTCTAAGAATTGAACCGCTTAATCCGGCTCACCTAGCTCGTTGCCGGGTCATCGCCGATTCGGGTGGTCTACCTCGTTTTCAAGCTTTTCTGATCGGCGATTGGTTGGCGCGTTTTGAACAACGCTTTCCAGATCTTCTCCCCAGCCGTTCGCCCCGATGTTTGGTGGCCTTGGACGAGGATCAGCTTCTTGCCACGGTTGTTGCGCGTCCTTACAACCGTCGTGGCACCTGCTGGACGTTGCAGCTGCCGGAGTTGAGCGGTGAGGCTTGTCGCCACAGCCTCCGGGATGTGCAGCACGATTTGCTGCTTGAAGCTCTTCAATTGGGCGCGCCGCAGGTTTGCAGCTGGGTGATCCGCTGCCCAGCCTCAGACGCTGATGCCATTGCTCTGATGCGGGAACTGGGGTTTCAGCCCCTTCGGCCGTATCAAAGCTGGTTGCCCCCGCAAGCGCCTGCGACGCCTCCTCCCATTGGAGGCATCGACCCTTTGAGTTGGTTGCCGATTACCCGCCGCACGGCTCAGTTGCTTTGGCCGATCGAGCAGGTGGGGCATTTCAGCCACCTGCGCCAGATCACAGATCGACATTGGTTGGATCTCTTGGACCGCAGTGGCCCCGGTTGCGGTGTTTTGGTCGATGGAGAAACGGTTTTGGCCGGTTGCATCCGCCAGACGGAAAGTAGTGAGCACGGCACCTTTGAGTTGCTGCGCGATGTGGCCTGGGATGCTCGCCTCGATCAGGCGTTGCCCGTCGTGCTGGGCCGGGTTCTGCATCAAGGAGCCCTTGGCTCTTTGATCACGGCCTTCGACGATGCTCCGTTATGTGGGGTTTTGGAGGGCCAAGGCTGGACGAGAGGTGGTGAGCAGTTGCTCTTAGGCCGAAGCATGTGGCGCCGCCACACGGCACACCGCAATCCTCAGCTCAGTCGGTCCTTGGATGATGTTTTTGGGCGGCTACGCCCGCAAGGGAGCCCCCTGCCGAACCCAAGCTTGGGTCCGCGATGTTTAGGGCCTCGGTAGCCATGCCATCCGCATGTTCCGTACTCAGTTTGGACGTTGGTCGGAGACGCATCGGCCTCGCAGGATGTGACCCGCTCGGTATCACGGTGACGCCCTTGACGGCGCTGCAGCGAGGACGTTTTGACCATGATTTGTTGGTGTTGCGTGACCACTGCCAGCGGCGATCGGTACAGGGACTCGTTGTGGGTTTGCCACTCGATGCCGCTGGACAGCTCACCGTTCAGGCTGAGCACTGCCGCCGCTACGGCTTGCGCTTAGCCCAATCCTTGAGCCTTCCCTTGGCTTGGGTGAATGAGCACAGCAGCACTTGGGAGGCTGGCGAACGCCATGGTTTGCAGGGTGATCGCACAGGCCGACTCGACAGTGCGGCGGCGGCTTTACTGCTTGAACAATGGCTGCAGGATGGGCCGGCGCTTAAACCGGCCCAATTGATGGCTGCTGGGACGGGCGCCGAGCCCGTGGATGGTGGATCCTGACTTCAGATAGTGAGAGTCGATGTCGGACATCGCAGCAGGAAAGAGCGGAGACCACCCAACACTGTTGGTGCGTGATCGCGAGGGCCACGACCTGCTTTGTTTTCTTGAGCACCTCATCCCGCTCGATGGTCTGGATTACGCCCTGCTTTCGCCAGTTGACACCCCCGTTTCCTTATTTCGGCTACGCGATAACGACGAGCCAGAGCCGATCACCAGTATCTCCAGCAGTGAGCCAATCCTCTCCGTAGCGGATGTGGTTTTACAAGAGCACGATCTCGTTTTGGTGCGCTCCGCCATTACCCTCACGGTGAGTGGAGAACTGGAGGAGCCAGATCAGGACGACTTGGAAGAATTAGAGGACGAAGACGACCTTGATGACGATGCAGAAACCTTTGAGCTTCTGGTGAGTTTCATGGTGGATGCTCAGGAATATGGCCTCTACATCCCGCTCGATCCATTTCTTGTCTTAGTCCGAATGGTGGATGGCCAAGCGGAACTTCTCAATGAAGATGAGCTTGACCGGATTCAGCCCCGGATCGAGGCGGAGCTTGAGGAGCGTGAATGGCCGGAATGATGGGTCAACATTGGTTGCAGCCCGATTGGGATCCGGGGCTAACCATTGCTCATCTGGCGTTGTCCCATCTGACGGCTCAAGGAATTGAAGCGGCAGTTTTAGATGTGGACCGCACTCTGCTTCCCGGTCGGGATGTGACCCTTCCAGAGCCGGTTCGGTTCTGGTTGATGGAGGCCAAGCAGCGGTTTTCTCTGCATCTCTTCAGCAATAACCCCTCCCACAGCCGGATTGCAGCTGTAGCCGATCAGTTGGGCGTCAGTTTCACCGCTGCAGCGGGCAAACCGCGTCGTGGTGCCTTGAGGCGTGTCCTCGCCGACTTGGACTTGCCCGCGAACCGCGTTGCCATGGTCGGGGATCGGTTATTCACCGATGTGCTGTGTGGGAATCGTCTGGGGCTGTACACCGTGCTTGTACGTCCGGTTCGTCTCGACGGCACCGCCTGTTATCAAGATCGCGTTCAACGCTTTGAGCGCACTCTTGCGCGATGGATGGGGGCCCCTACGGCATGACCCTGTGGGTTGTGAAGCTTGGGACGAGTCTGTTGCGGGGCGACACAGCCGCAACGATTGAGGGGTATGCCTCAGGACTTGCAGCGGCCATGCGTCGCGGTGATCAGGTGGTGTTGGTCACCAGTGGAGCGGTTGGTTTGGGCTGCCAACAACTTCGCCTTCCGAGGCGGCCCGATGCCGTCGTCGCCCTCCAGGCGGCAGCAGCCACTGGGCAGGGATACCTCATGGCGTTGTATGAGCGGGCGATGGCGGTTCATGGCATTTCTGTTGCCCAGGTGCTGCTGACCCGGTCCGATTTGGTCGATCGGCGCCGCTACCAAAATGCGTCGGGAACGTTGCAGCAGCTGTTGGCTTGGGGTGTTCTGCCTGTGATCAATGAGAACGATGCGTTGTCTTCAGCTGAACTGCGTTTTGGCGACAACGACACGCTCTCTGCATTGGTGGCAGCAGCGGTGGGTGCCCATCAGCTCCTTCTCCTAACGGATGTTGATCGCTTGTATTCCTCAGATCCGCGCCGCAATGCAAATGCGCAACCGATTTCGGACGTGCATCATCCCCGTGATCTCAAGCAGCTGGAGGCCGGAGCCGGCGATGGTGGACGCTGGGGGACGGGGGGAATGACCACCAAGCTCGCCGCCGCCAGAATTGCGACGGCGAGCGGGGTCACCGTTCATTTGGCCGATGGACGCGATCCCGCGCGGTTAGCCGGATTGCTCGAGGGAGACCGCGGCGGGACCGTCTTTCATCCTCATCCCGAACCCCTCGGCAACCGTCGCAGCTGGTTGGCCCATGTCTTGGTTCCAGAGGGGGAACTTTGCCTGGACCAAGGCGCTTGTCAGGCTCTTTTGCATCGCGGTGCCTCTTTGTTGCTGGTGGGTGTGACGGCGGTGAAGGGGCAGTTCGAGGCAAACCGGCCTGTGCTGTTGCGTGATCCCGATGGACAGGAGTTGGGTCGGGGTCTTTGCACCCTCAACAGCAGCCAGGTGCGTCAGGCCTTGTCCGTCGTAACGGATGCCGAGGCCTCCCCGGTTGTCGTGCACCGTGATGCCTTGGTCCTTCAAGACCGGTAGCGTTTTTGATCAACAGCTCCGCCACAGCATGCGCTTCAGCACCCTCATTAAGGACCTGCAGACCGGTGAAGCCGAGCTGCGTTGGAGCCAGTGCGGCGCGGATCCAATTCTGGCCGGTGCCGCTTCGCTAGAGCAGGCCAAGGGGGATCAATTGAGCTTCCTCGAGAAGGGCAATGCGCTGATTGCCGCGCTCACCGAAACGGGTGCTGGAGCTCTTTTGCTTCCCGATCAACCCGATCTGATCCAATGCGCCAGTGAACGGGGCATTGCTTTTGCGGTGTTGGCCAATCCACGGTTGGCCTTTGCTGAAGCGTTGGAGCGTCTCCATCCACGGCTGCGCCCTTTGGCGGAGATTCATCCCTCCGCAGTGGTGGACGAGCGGGCGGTGGTTGGCCCTGGAACCTTTATCGCCCCACGCGTCTGCATTGGCGCCTCGAGCAGAATTGGCGCGAATTGCATCGTTCACCCAGGTGTGGTGATTTACGACGATGTGGAGGTGGGTGAGGGGTGTGAGCTGCATGCCAACGCCGTACTCCATCCAGGCAGTCGACTTGGTCGTGGTTGTGTTGTGAATTCCAATGCTGTGATTGGCTCGGAGGGCTTTGGTTTTGTGCCGACGCCCCGCGGATGGCGAAAGATGCCTCAAACCGGTCAGGTGGTTTTAGAGGACGGTGTTGAGGTGGGCTGTGGCAGCACGATCGATCGCCCCTCCGTCGGCGAAACCCGCATCGGTGCCGGCTCGAAAATCGACAACCTGGTTCAAATTGGCCATGGGGTGACCACCGGGCGCGGTTGTGCTTTGGCGTCACAAGTTGGCATCGCCGGTGGCGCCAAGCTTGGCCATGGCGTGATTTTGGCCGGGCAGGTTGGTGTGGCCAATCGAGCTGTGGTGGGCGATGGGGCGATCGCGAGCTCGAAAAGTGGGATCCACGGTGAAGTGGCGCCCGGTGAGGTGGTGAGTGGTTATCCAGCGATTCCCAATCGACTCTGGCTGCGCTGTTCTGCGGCATTCAGCAAGTTGCCTGAGATGGCGAAGACCCTTCGAGAGATGAAGCGCGACATCTCTCAGTAACCTCAGCGCCTGTTCTGCCGCTCGGGTTCGTCATGGCTCAGTACCGCGTCGTTCTTTTGCCAGGCGATGGCATTGGGCCTGAAATCACCGCTGTGGCCCGCCAGTTACTGGATGTTGTGGCCCAGCGTCATGGGTTTGAGCTCATGTTTGAGGAGCAGCCGATTGGCGGCTCTGCCATTGATGCCACCGGTGAACCACTGCCTGCCAGCACGCTCACCGCATGTCGGTCGGCCGATGCGGTGCTTCTGGCCGCGATTGGGAGCCCTCGTTTCGACAGCTTGCCCCGGGAGAAACGACCGGAAACGGGACTGCTTGGTCTGCGATCAGGTCTCGAGCTGTTCGCCAATCTGAGGCCGGTGAAGATCGTCCCGGCTTTAATTGCTGCCAGCAGCCTCAAGCAGGAGGTGATTGAAGGGGTCGATCTGATGGTGGTTCGCGAGCTCACCGGTGGCATCTATTTCGGTCAACCGAAGGGTCGGATTGAAGCCGATGGGGAGGAACGAGGGTTCAACACGATGACTTACTCCGCCTCAGAGGTGGATCGCATTGCCAAGGTGGCGTTTGAGATCGCTAAGGAAAGAAAGAATCGCCTTTGTTCCGTGGACAAAGCCAATGTTCTGGATGTCAGTCAGCTTTGGCGGGACCGTGTTGATGCGATGGCGCCTCGTTATGGCGATGTGGATGTCAGCCACATGTATGTGGACAATGCGGCGATGCAGCTGGTGCGTGACCCCCGCCAGTTCGACGTGCTGCTGACGGGCAACTTGTTTGGCGACATCCTCAGCGATGAGGCCGCGATGCTCACGGGGTCGATTGGAATGCTGCCCTCCGCGTCCCTCGGTAGCGATGGTCCTGGCTTGTTCGAACCTGTGCATGGCTCTGCTCCAGACATCGCCGGTCAAGACAAGGCCAACCCCATGGCCATGGTGCTCTCCGCCGCGATGATGCTGCGCATTGGTTTGAAGCAGAGTTCTGCCGCAGACGACCTCGAACGGGCCGTTGATGCTGTTCTTGCTTCCGGATTCCGAACCGGCGATTTGATGTCGGAAGGCTGTACTCCGCTGGGATGTCAGGCCATGGGCGAGCAATTGCTCAAGGCTCTTTGAAATCTGGAGTGGTGATTTTTTGGCTTTGATCTGGCAAGATCGCCGGATCATTAATCCCTGCGTCGATGTCGAAGCGTCACCCGGTAGTAGCTGTCACCGGTTCCTCTGGAGCTGGAACCAGCACCGTCAAGCGCGCTTTCGAGCACATCTTCGCGCGTGAAGGCATTACCCCTGCAGTGGTGGAAGGCGATAGCTACCACCGCTATGAGCGCATGCCGATGAAGCAGGCGATGGCTGAGGCGCTCTCGGCAGGGCAGAACTTCTCCCACTTCGGTCCTGAAGCGAACCTGTTCGACAAGCTTGCGGAACTGTTCCGCACCTATGGCGAAACGGGCGCTGGTCAGAAGCGCTACTACCTGCACAGCCCAGAAGAGGCCACTGAACACAACGCTCGCTTGGGCGTGAACCTCGAGCCAGGTCAGTTCACGCCTTGGGAAGACATCCCTTCAGGCACCGACGTGCTCTTTTACGAAGGCCTGCACGGCGGTGTTCAGGGTGAGGGTTACGACGTTGCCGGTCTTGCCGATCTGCTCGTCGGTGTGGTGCCGATCACCAACCTTGAGTGGATTCAAAAAATTCACCGCGACAACGCAGAGCGTGGTTATTCCGCTGAAGCGATTGTGGACACGATCTTGCGCCGGATGCCTGATTACATCAATCACATCTGCCCGCAGTTCAGTCAGACCGACATCAACTTCCAGCGGGTTCCAACGATTGACACCTCGAACCCTTTCATCTGCCGGAATATCCCGACACCCGATGAAAGCTTCGTGATCATTCACTTCCGCAAGGGAGCTCGCGAGAAGTGGGGTATTGATTTCGGCTACCTGCTGAGAATGATCCACGATTCCTTCATGTCCAGCCCCACCAGCATTGTTGTGAACGGCGGTAAAATGGGATTCGCCATGGAACTCATCCTCACTCCGATCATTCATCGCATGATCGAAGAGAAAAAGAATCTCAGCTGAACGTGGTAATCCAATCAAGATTGGATTGAACTTTTATCTCTACAATGGGTCCATCTGATTGATCAGGTGGGCCTTTTTCTTTGTCTTCGCCCTCCTTCGAAATTCGCGGTGCTGTTGGTACACCAAGCACACCGCGCTGGGATCGTGTCGATAGCCGAGCCTTGATTGCTCTGGCACGATCCACATATTTCAATTACCTCTCCACTACACCCTCCGGTTTGGATCCCCTTGGTGCCGTGATCCATTTGCGCAATGGAAATGGTCGTGTGGCTTTTGAGGTGCCTGTGCTGTTGCCAGACGAAGAGTTTGTTGGCATCGATCTGATTCGTGGTCGTAGCACTCGAGGGAGAAACCGATGCAGGGGCTAGTTCTTGCCCTGTTTGGAGCTTGTGTGGGCAGTTTCACCAATGTGGTGGCGTGGCGTCTGCCCAGGCAAGAGTCGGTTGTTGTTCCAAGCAGCCATTGCCCCCGTTGTGGCCATGGCGTGCGGTGGCACGACAACCTGCCGGTCGTCGGATGGCTGTTGTTACTGGGTCGTTGTCGCGATTGTCGTTCTCCCATCAGTGTCCGCTACCCCATTGTTGAGGCCCTCAGCGCTGGGTTGTGGCTCAGTGCGGCCTATGTGCAGCCCAGTGGGGGCGGTGACTTGCCCACTGCAGTGTTGCCCTGGGCTGGACTTCCCCTGATTGCCCTGCTGCTTCCCCTCGTTTTGATCGATTTCGATCACATGTGGTTGCCCGAACCCCTCTGTCGCTGGGGTGTGTTGGTGGGGTTGGCGATCAGTGCTATGGCTGGAGTCCCTGTGTTCGTCCAGCATCTGATCGCCACGGTGCTGTCGCTTTTGGCTTTGGAGGGACTGAGTTCTTTGGCAGAGCGTTTGGTGGGGAAGCCGGCGCTTGGCCTTGGCGACGCCAAACTCGCTGCCATGGGAGGGGCTTGGCTTGGTCTATGGGGTATTGGCCTGGCGATGGGTCTTGCGGTGTTGGCTGGTGCCGTCGTTGGCGGCGTGGCTCGGATCACCGGACGCTTGGCTCCGCAGCAACCGTTTCCCTTCGGCCCATTCATCGCCCTGGGCATTTGGCTGGTGTGGTTAATGGGGCCTTTTTGGTGGTGGGATCAATGGCAGGCGGCTCTGACGCCATGGATGGGTCTTTAATGGAATCAACCGACCGGTTCGTGTGTCTCTGTTCGACTGGTTTGCTGATCGCCGTAAAGGTCAGTACGTCGGCAATGTCAAACAGGAACCCGAAGAGGGGGATGGCCTTTGGAGCAAGTGCCCCGAGTGCGGACTTGTTGTGTATCTCAAGGACCTTCGCTTGAACGCCAGTGTCTGTGCCGGCTGTGGATACCACCACCGCATCGACAGCTCCGAACGGATTGCTTTGATTGCTGATTCGGAGAGTTTCCAACCCCTGAATGAGCATCTGGCTCCCATCGACCCACTGGGATTTAAAGATCGTCGTGCCTACGCAGACCGCCTGCGGGAAAGTCAGGCTGCGACGGGATTGAACGATGGGGTGGTCACCGGATTGTGCCTCGTGGATGGGATTGGCATGGGTTTGGCGGTCATGGATTTTCGCTTCATGGGCGGATCCATGGGCTCTGTGGTGGGGGAAAAAATCACCCGTTTGGTGGAGGAATGCACCAAACGCAAGCTCCCCCTGTTGATCGTGTGTGCATCCGGGGGTGCGCGCATGCAGGAGGGGATGTTGAGCCTGATGCAGATGGCCAAAATTTCTGGAGCTCTGGAACGTCACCGGGAGGCTGAGCTGCTGTATTTACCGCTGCTCACCCACCCCACCACGGGTGGCGTTACCGCAAGCTTTGCGATGCTGGGTGATCTGATTTTGGCTGAGCCGAAGGCCTTGATTGGGTTTGCCGGTCGTCGGGTGATTGAACAAACGTTGCGTGAGAAATTGCCCGATAACTTTCAAACGGCTGAATATCTCCAAGACCACGGTTTCGTCGACACCATCGTTCCGCGGACCCAATTCCGCAGCACGCTGGCATCTCTCCTCCGCCTGCATGGATCGAAGTCGTTGGAGCTCACTAACGCATGATTCGTCGCCTTCTTGTTCTGTTCATCGCCCTGTTCTGTTTTGTGGGAATCAGCTGGGCTGGACCCGTGGAATGGATTGAAGTGCCTGCCACCGATGCGGGGCAGCAGTGGTGGGACCGCGGCAGTATTCGAGACAATAAAAACGGTCTGCGCACTGTGCTCAGTCGGTTTACGCCAGCTCCATCCGAGGATGGAGAACAGCGTCAGGGGGAGCTTTACGTGATGGAGCTTGATTGTGGGCAGTCGCTGTATCGCGACAAACAAGTCAACGGAATTCCCCGATTTCGTTCCACTTTTCAGGCTGCAGAGAACGATGGTTTGATCGTTTCGGTGATCGAAGCTGTCTGCAACGAACCTCTCTCCAGCTGACATGTCCACACAACCCATTGGCGTTGCTGTTGCCGGACTTGGTTTCGGTGAAAAGGTGCATCTGCCGGCCTTAGAGGCCAATCAGGACTTAGAGGCGGTGGCGATTTGGCATCCCCGCCGTGAGCGTTTGGATCAGGCCTGTGCGGCGTCGGGGCTTAAGGGATACGACAACTGGGATGCGTTGCTGGCTGATCCCGTGGTGGATGCGGTGATTGTGGCGACGCCTCCAGGCCCGCGTTTCGATTTGGCCCGAGCAGCGCTTCAAGCGGGCAAACATGTGTTGCTGGAAAAACCGATCGCGCTGCATGCAGATGAGGCGATGGAATTGCAGCGGTTAGCGCTGCGGCAACAGCGAAGCGTCGCTGTGGATTACGAATACAGAGCGGTGCCGTTATTCATGCAGGCCGAGCGCTTGTTGCGCTCGGGCGCCGTGGGGACCCCTTGGTTGGTCAAGTTGGATTGGTTGATGAGTAGCCGGGCCGATGCCAGCCGTGGCTGGAACTGGTATTCCGATCGCAAAGCCGGCGGTGGAGTGATCGGTGCCTTGGGGACCCATGCTTTCGATACGTTGGCTTGGTTGATTGGTCCGGTGGGTTCGGTCCAAGCGCTGAACAGCGTCTCAATTCCTGAGCGCCCTGGCGCGGATGGTGCGATGAAAGCCGTTGATGCGGAAGACGTCGCCTTGATTCAGACCACCCTGAACTGGCAAGGGCGTTCCGATTGTGCAGTGCCAGCGCAGTTGAATCTTGCGTCGGTCGCTCGCCAAGGCCGCGGCTGCTGGTTGGAGGTGTATGGATCCAAGGGAACCATGATCCTGGGTAGCGAGAACCAAAAGGACTATGTCCATGGTTTTTCCCTTTGGCATGCATCCCCTGGAGAACCGCTGCGATCGATCCAGGCTGATGCGGATTTGGCCTTCTCCACCACCTGGAGTGATGGTCGCGTGGCTCCCGTGGCAAGGATTCAGGGCTGGTGGGCGGAGAGTATGCGCAGCGGGCAACCGATGGTTCCGGGATTGATGGAAGGCGTGGCGAGCCGGCTTGCGTGTGATGCAGCGGCATCGAAATAGCCTGAATTCCTAAATTTTGAACGCTATGAATCAATGATTTGTCGCAATTGACACGATGGCTTGTTAGCGAATGACAAGTCGTAGCAATTTTCCGACTAGATAACTATTTCCTTTTTGGTTAAGTATGTCGCTGTCTGACTTTTCTCAAGAGCTCATTGCAACAGCACGTGCTCTCGCTGAGTCTGGGAAAGGAATTCTTGCTGTGGATGAATCCACCAAGACAGTTGGCAAGAGATTGGGCTCAATAAATGTTGAAAATACAGAGGCAAATCGCCAGGCCTATCGCGGCATGCTGTTCACATCAGCAGGCCTAGGGCAATACATCAGTGGAGCGATTCTCTACGAAGAGACGTTGTTCCAAAACGATGCAGACGGTGAGTCGATGGTTTAAAAATTGCAGAATCTGGGTGTGATCCCAGGAATCAAAGTTGATCAGGGTCTTCGCCCTCTTCCTGGCGCAGGATCTGTGGAAACCCTTTGCACTGGTCTCGATGGCTTGGTGGAGCGTGCTGCCGACTACTACGCCCAAGGTGCTCGCTTTGCTAAGTGGCGCGCAGTTCTCCAGATCACAGCCGATGGCTGTCCTTCTGATCTCTCGGTTCGTGAAAATTCCTGGGGGCTTGCCCGTTATGCCAGAAGTGTTCAGGAGTCGGGTTTAGTCCCAATTATTGAGCCTGAAATTTTGATGGATGGTGACCATACGATTGAGGTGACGGCAGCTGTTCAAGAGCGAGTTATCCAAGAGGTTGATCAGGCTTGCCATGCCAAAGGTGTTCTTTTAGAAGGCACATTGCTTAAGCCATCGATGACGGTGCAGGGGGCTGATTGTCCCCAGAAGGCCGATCCAAGGATTGTTGCTGAAATGACAGTCCGAACCTTGGAAAGAAGTGCTCCTGCCAATGTTCCAGGAATTGTTTTTCTCTCCGGTGGCTTGAGTGAAGAAGCTGCATCTATTTATCTCAATACGATGAATAGTTTCCCTAAAAAAGCAAGCTGGAATCTCGGCTTTTCCTATGGACGGGCACTTCAACATTCATGTTTGAAAGCGTGGAAAGGATCGGAGACGGGGAACAGGGTCAAGCCGCGCTTCTTGCGCGTGCATAAGCCAATTCCGAAGCCTCTCAAGGTCGTTATGTCGCAGGGTCACAACCGTCGTCTGATGAACAGCTATTTCTGGCTGGTTACACCTACTAAGCGATTGCATCTGACACTCCCTCGTCGTTTAGGCAACGGAGTGTCGTGACATTTCACACGACTCAAAGGTAAAGTCTCGCGGCTACGGACATTTGTCCGTTGAATGGCCTTCACTGAGATTTCACTATGGCGCTCGTACCGCTCCGTCTACTGCTAGACCACGCCGCCGAAAACGGCTATGGCATTCCTGCCTTCAACGTGAACAACCTTGAGCAGGTGCAGTCGATCATGGAAGCGGCTAACGAGACCGATTCCCCAGTGATCCTGCAGGCATCGCGCGGTGCGCGGACCTATGCAGGCGAAAACTTTCTTCGCCACCTGATCCTGGCTGCGGTTGAGACTTACCCCAACATCCCGGTGGTGATGCACCAGGACCACGGCAATAGCCCCGCTACCTGCTTCGGTGCTGCCGCTAACGGCTTCACCTCCGTGATGATGGACGGTTCCCTCGAAGCTGATGCCAAGACACCTGCCAGCTACGACTACAACGTCAATGTCACCAAAGACGTGGTGGATGTTGCCCATGCCATCGGCGTAAGTGTTGAAGGTGAACTGGGTTGCCTCGGCTCCTTAGAAACGGGTAAAGGTGAAGCCGAAGACGGCCATGGCTTTGAGGGTGAGCTCTCCAAAGATCAGCTCCTCACCGACCCAGCAGAAGCTGCTGATTTTGTCGCCAAAACAAAGGTTGATGCCTTGGCCATCGCCATCGGCACAAGCCATGGTGCCTACAAATTCACCCGCAAGCCCACAGGTGAAGTGCTGGCGATCAGCCGCATCGCTGAAATCCATAAAGCCATCCCCAACACCCACCTGGTGATGCATGGTTCCTCCTCCGTTCCTCAGGAATGGCTGGAGATGATCAACAAGTACGGCGGTGCTATCCCTGAGACCTACGGCGTTCCTGTCGAAGAGATCCAGGAAGGCATTCGTAATGGTGTTCGCAAGGTGAACATCGACACCGATAACCGCCTCGCCTTCACCGCTGCTGTTCGTGAAGCAGCCATGGCTGATCCTGCCAATTTCGATCCCCGCCACTTCAACAAGCCGGCTCGGAAGTACATGAAGCAGGTTTGCCTCGATCGTTATCAGCAGTTCTGGGCTGCCGGTAATGCCAGCAAGATCAAGCAAAGCGACATCAACTACTACGCCGGCCTGTACGCCAAGGGTGTTCTTGATCCCAAAACCGCTGTTGCTGCCTGATCAGCACTCAGCCATGAATCGCTTGGGGCCCAGTGGGCCCCATTTTTTTGTTTGTGCAACGTGCCTAAGGCACCACAAGCTTCAGTTGCAATCGGTTGTTTTCTCGAGCACGCGCGGCTTCGATGACCCGTTCTTCGGGATCAGCGATCACCTCGATCTGATGCGCACCAGGCGTGAGCTCCCAGGCCACGGCGAAGTCTTCTGATCCACCCGCATCCATCCAGGGAATCCGCACATAGCGATGGCTGCTGTATGAGTCGTCCAACACCACGCTGATGCCGACGTCGTTGACGTCGAGTGCCCCGAGGTTGACCGCTCGAAAATGGATTAACCCCTTGTCGTAGCGAAGCTGTTCAATGGCGAGGTCGCTGGAGAGCTTTTGGATGGTTCTCAGCGGGTAGAGCACCAAGCTGTCGAGCGCACCCAGCCTGCTGGATGCATGTTCATGGTGTAGGTGACCTCCGTAGGCCAAGTCCGTGCTGCATCCATGCAGATGCAGATGGGCTCCCGCTTGGGGAACGGTGACGCGTCCGCGTTCGGGTTCCGTATCGAAGAAGCCACAGCAGTCCCAGTGCATGGACCGACCCAGATATTGAATCGGATCGTTGGTGTCCTCTTGGCTTAGCGGAGAGAGTCGGTAGTGCTGAAGCGTGTCGTAGATGCTCCGTTCCGCGGTTGCTGGGTTGGCATTGCTGGTGACCAATCCTTTGTTGCGGCGTTGCTGACCCATGCAGAGCTTGGAGGCCACGGTGATCACCAACTCTTGCCAGTGGGCCACAAGTCGAACCCCATAAACAGGGGCGTCCTCCAGGGTTCCCTGTTGACGCCCTGCTTTGATCGCTGCTTCGACGAGTTCTTGCAGTGGTCGCCCTTCCTGAGCCCCGAGCCTGCTCAGCTGGACAGGTCTCCGCAGAGCCGTGGCGTCTGCGGTGAAACACACGTAAGGAAAGTTGCTGCTTCCATCGCCAGGGGAAAGGCGCACGATGCTGCCGTCGTGGGCTATGCAGCGCCAAATAGCGGTGGTGTTATCTCGATTTCGGAGAAAAGTGAGTTCGCCGTTGTCGATGCTGGTGGTGGTTCCCAGGCCAAGCACATCTCCTGCCAAGGGAATGTGCGACATCGGCAGGTGTTCTTGGATATCCCCCTGGATGAGATTGACAACGGAATTGGCAATGGTGAGATCTGCCACGATTCCATCCTTCGGTTTTTGACTCATAGCTTCTGTTTCAAGGAATGGCTATCGCGGTGCCCTCCCTCCGCGGATCCGCGACGCCATGCCAGCGCCCTTGGATCAGCTGAAGCAGGGCAATGCCGCTGTTCAGCGGTTGGGATCTGATCTCCTGCTCTCCCCCACTGAGCTCTGTCCAAGCAAATGGCCAGGGGATGGGTGAATCGCGTTCAGCCACCAGCCCATTGCCGCGGATCGAGAGATGGGGCATGGCAACGGACTGTTCAGGGGTGAGTCCCCACAACAGCGATGCCATCAGCACACGACTGATGAAGTGGGGAATGGTTCGTCCTCCAGGGGACCCCACGGCCAGGACGGGTTGTCCCTGTTCGAACACGATGAGCGGTGCCATGGATGACATCGGGCGTTTGCCTGCACGGCGACGGTTCGCGACCGGTCGCCCCTGGATGGCTGGCTGAAAGGCGAAGTCTGTGAGCTGATTGTTCATCACCATTCCGGCGACGACGTGGCGACTTCCAAAGACTGTTTCCACCGATCCTGTGTAGACGGCCATGTTTCCGTGTCGATCAACGATGGAAAGATGGGTCGTCCCTTGCTCAATGCCAGGACTTGTTCTGGCAAAGGGGTAACGGCTGCGCCCCGGTGGCAACCCTGGACCTGGAAGGGAGTACGGCTGATCCAGCATCGCCTTGGCTCGTCCCCGGAGGTATTGCGGAGCTAGCAATCCCTGCATCGGTACAGGCCAGTCGTTTGGGTCGTTGACCCAATAAGAGCGATCGGCATCGGCCCATTGGAGGGCCGTGGCAAACCGTTGCCACGCCTTTGGGCGTCTGGGATTGGAGATCACTCCAGTGGCATCCAACAGCGCCAGGGTTTGGAGGATGGCGAGCCCGCCACCACTTGGTGGTGGCACAGTGCAGAGCTTCCAGCGCTGGATGGGGTGGCAAACCGGACGCCGTCGAATGACGGAGTAGTTCTTGAGATCTGCTGACGACCATCCCTGAAAGGCCTGCTCATTCGAGCCAAGATCGGCGATGCCATTCAGGATTTGAGCGGCCAGCACCCCGTCGTAAAACGTGGGACCACCGTCCCGTGCAATCTGCGCAAGGGTGTCTCCGAGTACCGGATTTCGAAACACCTGATCCAGGCTTGGTCGTTCACCACCAGGTCGATAGAGCTGATCAAATCCGGGGCTGTGGCCTGTGCCGATCCGTTTGGCCAGGCTGATCGAGCGCAAGAGCCGTGGGGTGGGTCGAAACCCCTCACGGGCCAAGTTGATGGCCGGTTGAAACGTGCTGTCCCATGGGAGGCGACCAAAGCGCTGATGGGCATCCCACAGCAGAGCCACGGTGCCTGGGATGCCAATGGCGCGGAGTTGGCTGGAGGCTTCACGCCACGGAATGGGACCTCCGTCAGATCTCAGTAGATCGTCCGGTTGGCTCGAACTTGGTGCCTGTTCTCGACCATCGAGCACCTCCAACGTCTGTTGTCGGGCATTCCAATGCAACAGAAATCCGCCACCGCCCAGGCCTGAGCTTTGCGGTTCCACCACGGCCAGCACGGTTTGTGCTGCCACGAGGGCATCCACCGCATCGCCTCCTTGCTTCAACATCTCGCGGGCAGCATCCGTTGCGAGTGGATGGGCTGTCACCACCACCGCTAAACCTGCGGCTGAGGAGATTGCTCGATGGCTACTTTCAGCGCCCTCGGGGTCATCCCGACTCACGGGAGCAGCGCCCACAAGCTCAGCAGCAACGAGCTCAGGGCAGCTGAGGTCAGTGCAAAGAATCAGCAGCAGAACAAGGGCGCGAATCAAGGAAGGAGCGAAAGCCTCCCGCGTCGACCATCCAGGCGTGCCCGCTGCCCCAACGGCAGGGCCTGGTTGGGAAGGCCGTGGCCGATGGGTAAGTTCACGACCAAGGGCACTCCCAGTCCTCCCAGGCGGTTTTCGAGAACCTCTTCCATGCTGAAATCACCCGGCAAGATGTCGTTTTCCATCCAGCTGAACCGACCACATGCCACCCCGGCCAACTTGTCCAACAGCCCGGCGCTTCTCCATTGGGTCAACATCCGGTCCACTCGATAAGGGGCTTCCCCAACGTCCTCAAACACCACAATGGCTCCATCGAGAGAGGGCATCCAGGGGGTGCCGATTAGATGGGTTCCCACGGTGAGGTTGGTCACCACGAGAGGGCCTTCTCCAATGCCTTGAACCAGCCCTCGTCCATCAAGGGGCGCGACGGGCAGTCCTTTGAGCAGGGCAACGGTTCGCTGCCATTGCTCTGCTGGCCCACTTGTGGAGCCATGAATGGCCCCAGGCAGCCCGGCGGACCACTGGGCAAGCAGAAGGGAAGAGCTGTCTGAAAAGCCAAGGCTCCATTTGGGCCGACGGGGGAACTGAAAACCAGCCTCCAAGACACGAGCGCTGCCCCATCCCCCACCGAGAGAGATCACGGCGTCAACGTTGGGATCCGCCCAAGCCGTTGATAGCTCGAATGCCCGTTCATGGTCGCGGCCCGAAAAATATCGCCATTGTTCAGTCACTGAGGTCGGAATCTCCAAGGTCCAACCCTCGGTGGCGCAGCGGTCGATCAGGGCATCAAATGTTGTGTCTGGCTCGATCCAAGTGCCCGGATTAACGGCGCGTAAGCGGGATCCCTTTCGGAGGGGTGGAAGGTTGGGGATGGATGCTTTAGCTCGAGCGTTGGCCCGTCCGCCGATGAGCGCACCCAGTGCAGTGGCCGCCCCTGAGATCAGCAGCGAACGGCGCTGGATCATCAGTTCAGCAGGGCTTGCAGCATGCTGCGGCCGTCGGTGCCACCGGTGGCTGGATCACAGGCGCGCTCTGGATGGGGCATGAGTCCCAGAACATTGCCAGAAGCATTGGTGATTCCAGCAATGTCTTCAACTGAACCATTGGGGTTTGATCCGTATCGAAGCGCAATGGAGTCGTCATCCTGAAGTTGTTTCAAGGTGTCGTTGCTGCACTGATAACGACCTTCGCCATGGGCGATGGGCAGCACAAGGGAGCCCGCGTTGCCATAGGCCTTCAGCCAGCCAGTGCGGCTGCTTGAAACATGCAG
>JADHRU010000049.1 GCA_016777265.1 Synechococcus sp. BS30m-G31 | reverse complement strand
GCCGCGGAAGGTGCCGTTGGGGTAACCAGCGACGCAGCCGTACTGCTCAACCAAGTTGCTGAGCGCCTGATAGGCCCAGTCGGTTGGGACAACGTCGGAAAATTGGGTAACGCTGGTGACTTGATCGCGGCTGTTGTCAAGCGAATGCGCCGCGTAGTCAGAACCGCCGTTGATGTTGAGCTCGGCGGCATTGGCTGCTGGGCTGTTGACGACAGCCAAAGGGGCCAGAAGCCCCAGGGCGGCAGGAGCCACCAGCATTTGCTGGAAAAGCTTCATTGAATGGTTCCTCACACAGGAAGTGCCCAAATGTTTGGGCTTGCATAGTTTGCTTTGCTCAGCACCTATTTGCCTAACAAAATTACATGGTGCGATGTCACATTTGATCGCTACTTCAGTTCCTTTTTGTAGGGGATTGTGATTTTCGTTTTGTCTTTCGCTGGATTTGTTTGTTGTTCGCCGGTTAGCTGAGTTCGGCGCCTGGATATCCTCTGGGGGTCACCATTCGTCCATCCTTGCTGTAACTGCTGCTGTTTCCGACCAATACAACTGTGAGCATGTCGATTTGCTCTGGGTTGACCTCGCCAAGAGTGGTCAGTCGAATCTCTTCGTCTTGTCGGCCGAGCTGCCGAGCGATCGCCACAGGGGTTGAACGTTCTCGATGTTCAAGCAAGATCTCCGTCGCCCTTGCGAATTGCCAGTCCCTTCCTTTCGACCGTGGGTTGTAGAGAGCAATGACGAAATCTCCGAGCCCTGCGCCTTGGATCCGTCGTTCAATCACGTCCCAGGGCGTGAGTCGATCGCTAAGGCTGATCGTGCAGAAGTCGTGCATTAGTGGTGCGCCGCTCTTTGCCGCCGCGAGTTGCAGTGCTGAAATGCCTGGATGCACTTGGAAATGAGGCCGAGTGGCCTCTGGTTGTTGAAGCCAGAGTTCGAGCGCCAGACCTGCCATGCCGTAAATCCCACTGTCTCCTGAGGAGATCAGAGCAACTTTTGCTCCTTGGCCTGCCAGCTCAAGTGCTTCTGAGCATCGATCCCACTCTTTGGTGAGTTGTCCATCGAATCGAATTTGATTCGGCCGTCGCAACGGTTCCAACAAATCGAGATACAGCTCGTATCCCACCCAGGCCGTGCAGCGTCTCAATGCGCTGGTGGCATCACCACTCAGCAGTGCCGGATCTCCAGGACCACTCCCAATCAGATGGAGCTCCCCGCGATGCGGGGCCATTGGAACCGCAGTCTCCGCAAGGGCGATCGTGACGGCGCCTTGTTCCGACTCATGCGCATGGTGAATGCGTTTGGTTTGACGGAGAGTTCCGCTATCCCCAGCTGTGAGCAGAGCAGCTGCTTCGGCAACAGATGCTGTTCCCATTTCCTTGAACACCGCTTGAGATGGAGTTGGCACAGGAATGACGGCTAGTTGCTCCGCCGTGTAGGTGCGTAATGGCCAGTCGTAGTCGTGGCAAAGCGCGAGTAGTGCCGGCTCATCGGCTTTGCGATCCGCCGTTGCTAATCCGGCAATCGCTTCGATTGCGAATCCCGCGTCGTTGAGGGATTGGCTGATCGCTCGATGGATGAGGCTTTTGCTTGTGTTGCGTTCGCAGCCCACGCCGATCCAGAGCGTCGGCGGATGCCATGAGCAACCGCTGTGTTGTTGGGGGCCGATGGAAAGATCGCAAGTGCCTGTCTCAACAAGATCGACCCTGGGCTGCATAGAAGTTCGCAGCCAATGCTGTGGACCGCTGGTTTGTCTGATCTGTAAGACCTTTTTATTGGCTTGATCTTTCATCAGTTGCCGCCAAGCTTCCACCGTTCCGCTGCGGCGCCAACCCCAGCCTTCTCCAAAACAGTCGAGTGGAATGCGTTGGTCGTGGGCGCAAGCGCCCGTGAGCACGGCCGTTCCTCCTATTTTCGCGGCCAATTCCAGCGCCTGTTGGTCGGCCCCACTGCTATGGCCACCAAGCAGTGGGATCACGTAGTCCCCTTTTGGATCAAGAACCAACACCGCAGGGTCGATGCTCTTTCCTTGAATCAGGGGGGCAATTAACCGTGTTACTGCTCCTATCGATCCCACGACAACGATGCCCTTGTCCTGTTGCCATTGATGGGCAAGCTCAGACTTCAGATCGGCATCATGCGGAATGACACGTTCGATGTGGCCATAAGCAGCGAGTCTTCTTAGGAGAGCGTCGCTGCTAGAGGAGAGGCCAAAGCCGGCGAAGTTGATATTTGAGGAGGTAGTCAGGGCTTCAGGACCTGTTCAGGGCTTGCGCAAGCTGCCGTCGTCATTCAGCAACTCCCGTGCTGATCCTCCCAGGCGACTGGTTGGGATGAGGCGCTCTTCTGATGCCCTTGGCTCGTTTGGGGGCGCGATGTCCTCACCCACAACGTCCTCCTTGACAACGTCCTCCCTAACAACGTCGGGGGCTTGTTTATTGGCCGATTCATCGGTCTGTTCTGGTGTGTCCTGCTCATCGACCAACGCATCATTCCTAGGACTTGTTGTGGGATCAGATTCGATGAGAGTCGTGGCCCCCTTTTTGGTGTCTGCAGCTTTTTCCGCCCCTGGCGCTTTTGCTGCCTCTTGCACATTTTTGGCACCGGGTGTTGGCTCGATGTCTGAATCCGGTTTGGCGTCGTCCCCGTTCGGCGATTCGGACACTGCCTTTGCTGATGAGACTGGTTTGGCTTCTGGTTTTGTTTCTCTGTTCAGTAATGGCTCAGGTTTGGCCATTGCTTCAGGTTCTAAGTCTGCGGAACGGATGAGAGGCGTTCCGCTGAGACGCGCGAGCTCGTCCTCAGTTAGGTGGGCTTTGAGCCACGTCGGGGATGTCGCTCTTTGGCCTGATTGATGGATCAATTGGTTGTTGAATTCTGGCGTGATCGGTTCGCCGACTCCGTTTAAGAGCTCCATTTGCACCAAATTCCCACTGCTCGAGGAACTGCCCTTCAGCCAAAGGGCTTCTTGCTGATCCACCAAAAAACTGTCCCCATCAACGCTGAGCCGCAACCGCCAGCGACCGTCCCCATCCCTCAGGTTTTGGAGCGGAGCATTCCAAATGATCCAGTCCAAGAGCAAGGGTTGTAGGGCTGTGTTAGCCGAATTCGTAACGGGAACCAGCCATGGCGCATTGTTCTCCGGCTGTGTCCCTTCCACCCGTTGCCATAGGTGGAATCGTCCTTGAAGGTTGGCCCCAGGTGTTTTCACAGCTTCCCCCCAGGGGTATGCAGCCCAAGCGCTGAAGCGATGGCTCCCTGGAGCGAGATCGTTCAGCCTCACACTCACTCGATTGGCCTCGAGTTCGTATAGCTGACGTGGCGGTTGATTGTCGATTTGGACCACAACGTGTGGTCCAAGACCCAGTTGGTCATCTCGACTGATCGGCCAGTTTTTCACGTCCAGAATGAGTTCAACCGTGTCGGCGTTGATCACGCTGTCGTCAGTTGGGGTGACGAGTCGCAGATTCGGTTGATAGCGCTGCAGTGTTTCGCGCAGTTGTTGTACGGCGCCAGGGGGAGCGACTTCTTGTAATCGGCCCGATGGTGGCTTGCTCTCCAGGGGTGTTTGTTTATTACCGTCCCCACGGAGCGGCCAGGTTGGCAGAGCCATCCCTGCAACTGGCATGCCTGTGATGAGCAGTATCGCCATCAGAAACGCCATGAATGGCATTAGGCCTGGGCGTGACATGGCGTGTCAGTGCAATGAGTTCATTTTGACGGGCGGACCGCCATTGAACAGAGTTGTTATCAAACAGGGCGATTAATTGAGTTGAATTGTATGAAACAAGCTCTACCTTTCTTGATTTTGCTGGCCTGTTGGGGTTCTGCAGAGCCCTGTCACTGACTGGTTAGCGGCAGGATTGAACCTTTGTAACTCCGGTGGCGGAATGGTCGTGGTCCGCTCCTATGCTTTTTTCAGCGGTCCCCTCTTTGGGGCCCCAGCTTCAGTGCAGTAAAGGGGTTTCGGCTTCCGTTCATGCATTGACGCCCGACCATTGTTCCCTTGCGGAGCTGTGTTCGGGGCCCCGACGAGCTTCGGTTCGTCGGAGGGGTGGCCCACCACCTCGATCCCGTCCCTCGAGGAACGACTCGATGACCATCAGCCCACCTGAACGTGGGAGTGACGCGAAGAGCCAGGTTGAAAAGGTTGACAATCCAGCAACCTTTGAATTGTTCGGTAAGCCCGGACATTTCGACCGAACTCTCGCGAAGGGTCCCAAAACCACAACTTGGGTTTGGAACCTTCACGCCAACGCTCACGATTTCGACGCTCATACGAGTGACCTCCAAGAGGTCTCTCGACGAATCTTCTCAGCTCATTTCGGCCATCTGGCCGTCATCTTCATCTGGCTGAGCGGCGCTTTCTTCCACGGCGCACGCTTCTCCAACTATTCCGGATGGCTTGCTGATCCCACCCACGTGAAGCCCAGTGCTCAGGTGGTGTGGCCGATCTTCGGCCAGGAAATCCTGAACGGTGACATGGGAGCCGGTTTTAACGGCATCCAGATCACTTCAGGTCTCTTCCACGTTTGGCGTGGATGGGGCATCACCAGCGAAACCCAACTCATGGCTTTGGCCATCGGTGCGTTGGTGATGGCCGGACTCATGCTTAACGCTGGAGTTTTCCACTACCACAAGGCAGCTCCAAAGCTGGAGTGGTTCCAGAATGTTGAGTCCATGCTGAACCACCACCTGGCAGGTTTGCTGGGTCTTGGCTCTCTGTCATGGGCAGGGCACCTCATCCATGTGTCCCTCCCTGTCACCAAGTTGATGGATGCCATTGACGCCGGCGAACCGCTGGTCTTAAACGGCACCGCCATCGCCTCGGTGGCTGACATCCCTCTCCCCCATGAGTTCTTTAATCAGGACTTATTGGCACAGCTTTATCCAGGCATTGGTTCTGGTGTTTCCGCTTTCTTCTCAGGTAACTGGGCCGCTTACGGGGACTTCCTCACCTTCAAAGGTGGGTTGAATCCAGTAACAGGAAGTCTCTGGATGACCGACATCGCTCACCACCATGTGGCGATTGCTGTCTTGTTCATCGTTGCCGGTCATATGTACCGGACCAACTGGGGCATTGGTCATTCAATTAAGGAAATTCAGGAGAATCAGAAGGGCGATCCCCTCCTGTTCCCTGCACCGAATGGTCACGATGGGCTCTATGAGTTCATGACCACCTCCTGGCATGCCCAGTTGGCCGTGAACCTGGCAATGCTTGGTTCGCTGAGCATCATCGTTGCTCAGCACATGTATGCGATGCCTCCTTACGCATACATGGCGGTTGACTACCCGACTCAAATTGGATTGTTCACCCATCACATTTGGATTGGTGGCTTCTTAATTGTTGGTGGAGCGGCCCATGCCGCTATTGCCATGGTTCGTGATTACGACCCGGCAAAACACATCGACAACGTGCTCGATCGTGTGCTCAAGGCTCGCGATGCGATCATTAGCCACCTCAATTGGGTGTGCATCTGGCTCGGAGCCCACAGCTTCGGCCTCTACATCCACAACGACACCATGCGTGCCCTGGGACGTCCCCAGGACATGTTCAGCGATAAGGCGATTTCAATTCAGCCGATTTTCGCTCAGTGGATCCAAAACGCACACGCTGCAGCGGCGGGTAGTACTGCTCCCAACGCTCTTGCTGGTGTGAGTGAAGTGTTTAACGGTTCTGTTGTGGCCGTCGGCGGAAAAGTCGCAGCTGCTCCAATGCCGTTGGGCACCGCTGACTTCATGGTGCACCACATTCATGCCTTCACGATTCACGTGACGGTCTTGATCCTGCTGAAGGGCGTTCTGTATGCCCGTAGCTCTCGTCTGATTCCAGACAAGGCAAACCTCGGGTTCCGCTTCTCCTGCGACGGCCCTGGTCGTGGCGGTACATGTCAGGTGTCGGCTTGGGACCACGTGTTCCTTGGCCTGTTCTGGATGTACAACTCCCTCTCGATTGTCATTTTCCACTTCTCTTGGAAGATGCAAAGCGACATTTGGGGGACGGTGAATGCGGATGGTTCTGTTGCGCACATCACCAACGGGAACTTCGCTCAGAGCGCCATCACCATCAATGGTTGGTTGCGTGATTTCCTGTGGGCTCAGGCCGTACAGGTGATCAACAGCTACGGATCGTCCACCAGTGCCTACGGAATCATGTTCCTAGGTGCTCACTTCATCTGGGCTTTCAGCCTGATGTTCCTGTTCAGTGGCCGCGGCTATTGGCAGGAGTTGATTGAGTCCATTGTTTGGGCCCACAACAAGTTGAAGGTGGCTCCCGCCATCCAGCCCCGTGCTCTCTCCATCATCCAAGGCCGTGCAGTGGGTGTTGCCCACTACCTCTTGGGTGGTATTGCGACCACTTGGGCTTTCTTCCACGCCCACATTCTTGTGGTCGGCTGACCTCACCTGACCTCTCCCTCTAATGGCAACGAAATTTCCTTCGTTCAGCCAGGGTCTGGCCCAGGACCCGACAACCCGCCGTATTTGGTACGGGATCGCCACGGCTCACGACTTCGAGAGCCATGACGGAATGACGGAGGAGCGGCTTTATCAAAAGCTCTTCTCCACGCATTTCGGCCATCTCGCGATCATCGGCCTGTGGGTTTCGGGAAACCTGTTCCACATCGCCTGGCAGGGCAACTTCGAGCAGTGGGTCGCCGACCCGCTGCACGTGCGCCCCATCGCTCATGCAATTTGGGATCCCCACTTCGGTCAAGGCGCCATTGACGCCTTTACCCAAGCGGGTGCTTCCTCCCCGGTGAACATTGCCTATTCAGGCCTTTATCACTGGTTTTACACGATCGGCATGACCACGAATGCCGAGCTGTACCAAGGATCCATCTTCATGATGATCCTGTCGGCTTGGGCCCTATTCGCTGGTTGGTTGCACTTGCAACCCAAGTTCCGCCCTTCACTTGCTTGGTTCAAAAACGCTGAGTCGCGTTTGAACCATCACCTCGCTGTCCTCTTTGGATTCAGCTCTATCGCTTGGACCGGTCACCTGGTCCATGTCGCGATCCCTGAGGCCCGTGGTCAGCACGTCGGTTGGGACAACTTCCTCAGCGTGATGCCGCATCCCGCAGGACTTGGCCCTTTCTTCACCGGCAACTGGGGTGTTTACGCCCAAAATCCTGATTCGATGAATCAGGTGTTCGGAAGTGCAGAGGGGTCTGGTACTGCGATTTTGACCTTCTTGGGTGGTTTTCACCCTCAAACAGAAGCTCTTTGGCTCACGGATATTGCCCATCACCATTTGGCGATTGGTTGCATATTCGTGATCGCCGGTCACATGTACCGCACCAATTTCGGTATTGGGCACTCCATTAAGGAGATCCTCGAGACCCACAACCCCCCCAAGGGCACCCCTGGAGACTTGGGTGCTGGCCATAAAGGCCTGTACGACACCATCAACAACAGCCTTCACTTCCAGTTGGGCTTGGCCCTCGCCTCTCTTGGCGTGGTGACCAGTTTGGTGGCGCAGCACATGTATGCGATGCCCTCGTATGCCTTCATCGCGAAGGACTACACCACTTCGGCAGCGCTCTACACCCACCACCAGTACATCGCCATCGCTTTGATGTGTGGTGCCTTCGCTCACGGTGCGATCTTCTTCATTCGTGATTACGACCCCGAAGCCAATAAGGACAACGTCCTGGCTCGGATGCTCGAGCACAAGGAAGCGATCATTAGCCACTTGAGCTGGGTGTCTCTCTTCCTCGGGTTCCATACCTTGGGCCTCTACGTCCATAACGACGTTGTTGTTGCCTTCGGTACACCTGAGAAGCAGATCCTGGTGGAGCCTGTGTTTGCTCAGTTTGTTCAAGCCGCTTCCGGTAAAGCGATCTATGGCTTTGACGTGCTGCTCTCCAATGCTGGAGGCGCTGCTGCCAATGCCAATGCCGCTTACATGGACGGTTGGATGGGGGCAATCAATGGCAACACCGATGTGTTCCTGCCGATTGGCCCTGGTGACTTCCTTGTGCACCACGCCATCGCTCTTGGACTCCACACCACAACCCTGATCCTTGTGAAGGGTGCGTTGGATGCCCGTGGTTCCAAGCTGATGCCAGACAAGAAAGACTTCGGCTACTCCTTCCCTTGTGATGGCCCTGGCCGTGGCGGTACCTGCGACATCTCAGCTTGGGATGCGTTCTACCTCGCGGTGTTCTGGGCTTTGAACACGGTGGGTTGGCTCACCTTCTATTGGCATTGGAAGCACCTTGCGATCTGGTCTGGCAACGTTGCTCAGTTCAACGAATCCAGCACTTATCTCATGGGTTGGTTCCGTGACTACCTGTGGCTGAACTCTTCCCAGTTGATCAACGGGTATAACCCGTTTGGCAGCAACAACCTGGCCGTCTGGTCTTGGATGTTCCTGTTCGGTCACCTGGTATGGGCGACAGGTTTCATGTTCCTGATTTCCTGGAGAGGATATTGGCAGGAACTGATTGAGACCATCGTTTGGGCTCATCAGCGCAGCCCTATCGCCAACATGATGGGTTGGCGTGATAAGCCTGTGGCTCTCTCGATTGTCCAGGCAAGGGTTGTGGGTCTTGCTCACTTCTCGGTTGGTTACGTACTCACCTACGCGGCCTTCCTTATAGCCTCGACCTCAGGCAAGTTCGGTTGATCAATATCAATTCAACGGTCTGATTCACGAGTCGTTCCTCGATTACTGCCCCGTCCGATTGATCGGACGGGGTTTTTTGTTTTGTGATTGTGATTCTGTTGAAATTTGTCCACCGACTGTTATCTCATCGGTAGTAACTGGCTATCTTGCAAAAGTTGCACTCTTGTTCAAATCTGGTTAGCCAAAACGCCACATCTTTTCCAGGCTGACTTTCTTGAGGCGCAGTTGCTCGAATCTCTTTCCCCGGAGAGTTCAACTCGTCTGCAGCCTGTGCTGAGGACCCATCACAGTGATCTGGTGAAAGAGTTAGTTCGCTTTGCCTTCCGATCGAGCACGGAGCCCATCAGTTTGGCCATGGTTTGTCAGTTGCTGTTCACGACCAAGACAACCCTCACGCTAAGTTGCCGTGAAATGTTTGGTTATGGACCGTCAGCATTGATGCGCCTTATTCGATTACAACAAGTACACGAAGTGCTTTGTAATCATGATCTCCGGCACCAGCTTGGATGCCATACCGTTCAGCAGGCAGCAGAGCATTTTGACTTTGCGAGCCGGAATCACTTCGCGAGTGCGTATCGCGATCTCTTTGCGGAGACACCGCGTACGACTTTGTTGGCATCGCGTTAATCGATATTGTTGACTGTGTTCGGTGTGACCCTCATTAGGACGCTCCAAAAGTTGAACGACCGAATGGCTTTGTGCATTTCGGTCTCACTGATTGAGCAAGTGCTGTTCCAAAAGAATGATTGACAGCTAAGCCCTGCAATTTGATATTTAGCTCATTGAGCTGGTTTGCTTTTGATCAAGAGATAGGCCACCGGAACCACGAATAGCGATAGCCAGGTGGACATCAGTAGCCCGCTGAACACGACGGTTCCGATGCTAATGCGACTTGCAGATCCGCTGCCGCTAGCCATTAGAAGAGGGAGAAATCCGACCAGTGACGTAGTCGCCGTGAGCAGGATTGGACGCATCCGATTGATGGCGGCTTCAAGGATTGCCTCCTTGAGGATGATCCCTTTGGTAAGTCTTTGGTTGGCAAATTCGACAATTAAAATGCCATTTTTGGTGGCTAAGCTGATCAAGACAAGGAGGCCCATTTGCCCATAGACATCAAGCGGTAATCCCCTGAGTTTTAATCCAATCAATGCTCCCATTAGAGCAATCGGTACTGTTAGCAGAATTATGAATGGATCAATGAAGCTCTCATAAAGTCCTGCCAGTAGTAGATACACAACCAACACGCCCAGACTAAACAGTATCCAGGTCACGCTTTGTGCTTTTTGTTCTTCTTTTGCCAAGCCAGTAAATGCCAGGCCAATATTGTTTCCTCCGATCTGTTCACCGGTGCGTTTCAGCATTTGGATGGCTTGACCACTACTAATCTTTTGCCCTGGTAGAGCAGTAATTCGAATGGCACGATTTAGACCGTAATGGCTAATGCTGTTGGCACCTTCTTCGCGGGTTAATTGAGCCACGGATGCAACCGAGATCATCCTTCCTTGGCGATTCCTCACCATCAAGTTGGTGAGATCAGCTGGACCATTGCGTTCGTCTCCTTCTAATTGAACGTAAATACTTCGAACACGCCCACCTTCATAGGTGTCGTTCACATAGCGGCCCCCGATGGCGGTGCCG
>JADHRU010000048.1 GCA_016777265.1 Synechococcus sp. BS30m-G31 | reverse complement strand
CCCACCAGCGTTCCTGTTGCACCAGGCGTCCGAGGCGCGTGTGTTCGACGCTGTTGCGGTTCCAGATCTCTTGAAATGTTTTGCGAAGATCTCGGATTTGGTCTCGCTGTTGTAATTCCAGTGGTTTGAGCAGCGCCAGCGATGGCTCCAACTGTCCTTGGCGAAACAAGCTGATCGCCCGTTCTTGGGTCGTCTTCTGCCATTGCTTGAGCGTGGCTCGATTGTGGTCGAGATTGCCCTGTCCAGACACCACGAGCTTGTATTGAAGTTCGAGGGCTTGGCTCGTGGCCCCTTGCGCCCATAGCTGTTCAGCATGGCGTTGACGACAAAGTGCCAGCTCGACTGGCGCTCTTTGTCCTAGCCACTGCAGGGCGGCCAACTGATTGCTCGCGCGAATGCATCCCTCGTAATCCTGGTTTGCAATGGCGTGGCGGAGTTGTGCTGGCAGTTGTTTCTCCCACCAAAAAGCACCCCCCGCAATGGCGAGCACCATGCTCAAGGTGGCCAGGACCCAAAGCTTAAGCAGGTGGCGTTGCACCGCCAAGGCAATCTTTCGGGATCAGTAGCTGTGTTCTATGGAGACTTGCCTTGTCCACCCAGGATCTGTGGACGGACGTCTTATCGGACCGTGCCCAGGATCACTGTGGGTTGTTCTTCTTGAGATCGAAGATCGCGGACGCTCAGCTGAAGCCGTGCATCGGCATCGATCGACCATTGCAAATGAAGGCAGTCTTGTCCGACCTCGCCAGGTGGAGATAGGGGCAAAACAAGGGGTTCGCTCGGCCAGGGCTGATGGTCGTTTTCATGGGTCTCGATCTCTTGCACAGTCGGCAAGCCATTCACGAAGACAACACTGTGTCTGCCTTGGGTTAAGGGTTCGGCCAAGACCAGTTCAATGCTGGGTTGTCCCGTCCAACTGGCGGCGAGGACAAGGTCGAGGGGGCTCGTGCTGGGCCAGGGCTGGCCAGCGACAAAAAGGGGATGCCAGTGATGACGGTTGGTGCGTTGATCCAAGGTTCGAACCGACACACCATTTTTCAAGACATCTCGAATCGCTACGCCCGGGGTCAGCTTGAGAGCACCCAGCGCTACGGCATCAACCGGTGGGGGGGTGAGTAAGGGGGCTGGAGCCGTGTTTTCGGCAAGCCAGCGGCGTAGCCAAGGCAGTTGTGCTCCGCCACCAACGGCGACGACACCTTCCAGATCCTCGAGGTGGCAGTTGTTTCGACGTCCTCCGGCCAAGGTGGTTTCCATCAGTTCCGCGAGGGCTCGATCGAAGCCGTGCTGATCGAGGAGTTGGTCGAGCTTTCGGCGAGATAGGCGGAGGTTGTGTTGTTGTTCATCCGCTGCGATCTCAAACAGCTCATCTCGATCGGAGACGTCACTGCTGCTAAGGCGACACTTCAAACGTTCTGCAGCGTTCAGCAACGTTGAAGTCACTGGCTGATTGGGGCAGCAGGCATCAACGATCCAGCGATCGATATCACGACCACCAAGCTGCATACCCGCCTTGCCGAGCACCTTGGCAGTGCGTAGTTTTTGGCCGCTTCCACCTCCAAGGCTTCTGCCACCAAGTCGCAACAGCTGCGCGATAGGAGCTGCTTTCCCTTCGCCTCCTTCCAGGGATACCAGGGCTAGGTCGAGGGTGCTTCCACCAAGATCCACGACCAACATCCGCGAGCCTGGCGGCAACCCAGCTCCCAAGGCGGCGGCTGTGGGCTCATCAACTAGGGCAATTTCTTTGACGGGAAGGGCATCACTCGCTTTTACCAGCCAGCTTCGGTACGTGCGATAGCTCTCCACCGGAGCAGAAAGCACAAGCCGCTCGATATTGAGCTCGGGGGGAAGCCTGTGCCATACCTCCTGCAACAACTGTTGTCCTGCCCAGCAGGCGCGGTTGTGTTCCGGGGTGTCCTGTGGCCCGATTAGACGTTTGAAATCCCGGTGAAGCCTTGGATCGTTGGAGTCGTCGAGTCCTGCCTCGATCACCTCATGGCCAATCAATAGCTGGTCACCGCTGTGCCAGACCAGGCTTGGCACTTCTCCTGGACGGCGGCTTATGGGAGAGAGCTCCACCAGCTGTGCTGTCGGAGTGTCGGGTGATTGAAAGGCCACCACTGTCGTGGTGCTTCCCAAATCAATGGCCAGGGTTCCGCCACGGCCGGCTGAATGTTGAAGCTTGTCGTCTCCCACGCTTTGACCTGCCGCGATGGAGGCACGTTGAACTCAGACTGAGATTAACGGGATTGGTGCTGATGGATCGCTTGAATTGAATCGTTGAGACCAACGATTAAGGTGGTTAATAACACGCAGTTGGCTTGTGATTTCGGCAGGGGTTGATTCGAGTGATCTAGCCAAGCGTGGCGAGAGCCTGATCCGGCATTCCACTAATCGTTATCTCACCACAGTACGTATCGCGTTTCGGGCGAAGCAAAGACGTTTCGACGACTTCGATGGACTGTTGGAGGAGTCGAGCGTGAAGCCAGTGCAACGGGCCATCGTTGAGCTCAGCGACGAGCAAGATCAGCCTGATCTGTTGCCCGGCTGATTCGACGTGATTGTGCAGGAAGGGCCCGGATGGCGTTTGGCCCGGGACCCTTCAAGGGGAGAATTCAGCATCCTGGTGGGAGGTGAAGGCTGGGCCTTCGAGCTCACGGAACCCGAATGGAAGGATTTAGTCGGCCTTCTTGCGACCCTCGAGACGCAGCACTCTGCGTTGAGGGATCAACTCATGGCTGAGGAAGCCATCGAACTCGAACTGGATCGAGGCGTTTGGTGGGGTTGTTTGGCCGGTGATTGCCAGAGCTGGAGCCTTGCGCTTGTGCTCACTCCACAGGAGGGGCGTGGAGTGGAGGGGTTTTGGCCAGCGTCTGCTGCTGCGGCCGTGGTCGCTGCGGTCAGAACATGCGAATGATTGACCATTGATTAGCTGGTCTCATCAATGGCGAGTGATTGATATCTCCCCACTTGAGGCCTTGTCTTTGCACAGTTTTTCCACAGGCCTTTCGCACGGACCGCCGTCGCAACAAGGCTCTGTGGAAAGCGGAAGCTTTGAGCTCTATTTGTTGACGTTTGCGAGGGACTTGATAGCGGTCTTGTGTTGTCCATGATCAAGAGCTCTGGACCGCTGTGAGCAACATGGTCTCAAGAGGAGTCTTGCGAGACTTGCACGATGTGATGCTGCTTGACGGGTTCCGATTCTTGTGGAGAACTGGAGTTCGGTAAGCGCTTTTTTGATGCAGTCGGGTTTGGATCAGGCAGTCGAAGGTGGAGACAGCGTGGTGAGTTTTCAGTCGGAGCTTCCCCTGGCTCTGCAGCAGGCCATGGTGCAGTTCATTGAGCTACACCCCAATTGGGATCAATATCGCCTCGTTCAAGCGGCACTGGCTGGATTTTTGGTGCAAAACGGGATTGAATCCCGCGAAATCACCAGGGTTTACGTGGGCAATATGTTTCGACGTGAATCTCTTCTCCACGGTGTTTGAGGCCTACAGCAAGCCATCAAGACAAGGGCGCTGAAGGGCAAGCTCAGCAAGAGACCAAGGGTCGCTCCCAGCAGACCAAGCGCGTTGATGCCCAGGAGCAAACCCAAGACTGCGAGCATCTTCAAGCTGTTGTTTTGAACAAGGCGCCGACTGCGGTCCATGGCTTGAAGGGCTTTGCAGCGGTGATAAACCAACAGTGGTAATGACAGCACCTGGGTGAAGAGACCGGCCCCAAGGATCAGAGCGCCGAGGAGCACGATGAGGCCTGCCAGGGTTGTACTGACGTGCCCGACGGCCCAACTCAAAACCTGAATCAGTCCCAAACCAGCAAGTAGCAATAACAACTCGAAGACCACCAAAACCAAGGTTTGGCTCATCAGGCTTGAGAGTTGTTGGGGTGGCCGTGCTTCCAGCGTGTCTGGCAAGAGCTGATCGGCTAACCGCAGTAACCCCAGCAAGGGAATTATTGGAAGGCCAAGGCTGATCAGCACAGCGATGTCTCCCAGTCGGGCAAGCCATGGTGCCGAGACCATCCGAAGGTCTTGAGCCACGACGGCGGGGCCGATGGCACTAATCAAGATCAGCGCTGCCAATCCAACGCAGCGCCACGGAGCTTTGCCAAACCCGATCCAGGCTCGTGGAAGCAGGGTGATCAGGGGAAGGTCAGTGGAGAGGGCCAAGCCGATCCAGCAGGTCCTCTGCAGTCGTGGTCGGAATGGGCAAAATCGAGAGTCGGTTGCCCCGCTTGATCACAGGTAACTGCTCTTCGGTGTAGGCAGCGCGCAACTGATCCAGGCTCAGAAGCTCGCCAAATTGGCCGATGAAACGAAGCCGAGCACAGTCCCATCGCGGTTGAGCCGGATTGGATTTCGGGTCGAAATACTTGGCGGTGGAATCAAATTGGGTGGGGTCCACCAGATTTGTCTCCACCACTTCCATTAAGCCAATGATTCCTGGTGGTTTGCAATTGGAGTGATAAAAAAAAGCTTGGTCACCCTCGTTCATGCTGCGCATGAAATTGCGGGCCTGATAATTGCGGATTCCATCCCAGAGAGTTGATCCCTCTCGGCGCAGGTCATCAATGCCATAGGCATCGGGTTCGCTCTTCATCAGCCAAAAGGCCACAAACCAAGTCCAAGTGGATTCATTTTGAGTTCTCTCTGGGGCACTGCCAGAAAAGATGTTCGATTTGTTTCACCCCATTCGAATGTGAGTCTGAATTAACTCGCGGAAATGATCGCCTCGGGCTTCGAAGTTTGGGTATTGATCGAAACTGGCGCAGGCCGGAGATAACAGCAGGCTGGTGGCGTCCAGCTCGGACGTTGCCCGAACGGCAATCGGCACTGCTGATGCCAGATCGGTGCACCGATGCACTTGTCCTCGGTAGTTGGACTGGCGTATGAGGGCGTCCAATTCCGCCGCACCAGTGCCGAACAACACGACAGCGCAAGCCTTCGATTTCAGTTCGGACAGCCAACCAGTGGCGTCGCCGCGTTTGGTCTGTCCCCCCGCCAGAACCACCACGCTGCCGGCCATGGCTTGCAGGCCGACCGCAGCCGCGTCGTAGTTGGTGGCCTTGCTGTCATTAAAAACCTCTGCAAAGGCCATTGATCCGATTCTCTCGAGGCGATGGGGGACGCCAGGAAATTGCCGAAGACCTTGGACAATCTGCTCAGCATTCAGGCCGATCTCTGTTGCGGCAGCGGTCACTAACAACAGGTTCTGACGATTGTGGGCGCCTGGCATCGCCAAAACCTCGGCTGGAAACATGGCACCGCTTTGTTTTGATTGGACCGTTCCAGCGGCATCAATCCAAAAATCTGCAGGCTCTTCATCCGCGCAAGGGGCGGCTGCCTTCACCCAAAGCCCTTTCTTAAGGGATGGGCGATGGGCCTTCAGATCGGAATCATCCCCATTGAAGATGGCCAGGCTGGAGCGCTGCATTAAGCCGCGTTTAATGGCCCTGTAGGCCTCGAGTGTCCCGTGGCGTTCGAGATGGTCCGGGGTGAGAGTGGTCCAAATGCCGATGCTTGGGGCCAAGGCCGGGGCTGCTTCGATTTGGTAACTACTGAGTTCCATCACCAGCCAATCTGGTTTTGGCATCTCCCCCGTTGTGATTTTCAGCGCCATGTCCGCCGCTGAAACGCCCATGTTCCCTCCCATGGGGGCAACGATTCCGGCATGGCCCAGCACATGACTGAGAAGGTGGGTGACCGTGGTTTTGCCGTTGGTTCCCGTGATTCCCACCCAAGGAATGTCGTTGAGGGCCTCCCAGGCCAGCTCGATCTCCCCGCGTATCTGAACTCCCTCCTGGCGCAGGCTGTCAAGGGTTGGGTGATCCCATGGAATCCCTGGCCCAACCACCACAGCGGTTAGGTCAGAACGCCAAGGTTCAAAGCTGTTGATTTCGAGAGGAATGCCCAGCTCAACCTGGATGCCTTCCGCTTGAAGTGTTGCCGCAGAGGACGTTTGATCGAGACCTGTGCCGCGCTCCAAAACAACAACTTTTTGGCCTTGATGATGTAAGAGACGTGCAGCTCCGAGTCCGGATCGTCCGAGACCAACGACGATCGTTAATGTCATCGAAACTTCTGTCCCCTGAAGGGAAATGGGCGATACTGGATTTGAACCAGTGACTTCTACAATGTCAATGTAGCGCTCTACCCCTGAGCTAATCGCCCCCATTAACCAACATCGAACCACGATTGGTTCGCGTTGATCGGAATGGAGATTAGCAGCCAGAGTGCGGCTTAACTGCGTCTGAGTTCGACACGCCACCGCTCACGTTTTGTCCGTGTGAGGGAGAGCACCTCGAGGGTTCCACGATCTTGGAGCTGAAGGCGGTCACCGACCCCTACGTCTCGACTGGCTTGACGCACGTCATGCCAGTTCATGCGCAGTCGCCCAGCTTTGATGTGGCTCACAATCTTGGCTCTCGAAAGGCCAAACCCTGCGGAGGCAATCGCATCGATCCGACAGGAGGCCTCCACGGTTTGCAAGGTTCGAGGGATGCGTTGGGTTGGTAGGTGGAGCGCTTCGATCGGCAGGACTTCACACCGGATGTCGACATCGCGGACGCGACCGCGCTGTTCATGGAGGATTGCGGCGCTGTCTGGGGAGCAGAGCCCTTGCCCCCCGCGGTCTCCTCGGACCCAAAGGTCTCCGATTTGACCCGGTGCGGCCCCCATGTCATGCAGAGCGTTGCGAATGTCTTCTGGACTGAGGGGATCGAATAGAAAATTTCCCTCAATCAGAAGGCCTTGAATGGGCGCCGATGGGGTCTCATCGTTGTCGCTAATGCTGTCGTTTCGGTGGCAAAGGAACCTGCATCGTTCGGCCCCCGGGTGGCCCCCATCACGCTGCCAGCCAATTTCACTCAAGTTGTTCAAACGGGTGAGTGCTTCTTCCTGAAGTCGAGCCCCCAGGAATGGGCTCCAAGCCGGTTGCCAGGTCCGTAGGACTTGATCAGCCAGATGGACCAGTCGCCTAATCCCCTCAGGATCTTCTGCCCCGATGAGTAGCTCATCCTGCAAGAGGGTCATAGGTCGTTGAGGCGAACCACCTGTTGTGGGTTACTGCGTTGCACCACCTGCCATGGGGGTTCGATGCCATTCGGTGTTTCGAGAAGCACAAGCCAGTTCCCTTCCTCACGACGGTTGCGCAGGATGCGCACACCATCGTCGTTATCGGAATTCACGCTGGCGGCCGCGGCATAACTGCCCATCAAGCCGGAGCCCATCCCCATCAGACCGCCGATCAACATTTCACCCCAGGGCCCGAAGCTTGCAAACGTGGTGAGGTTGGTGATCTGTGTAAACGTGACCCCTGCCAAAAATCCAAAGGGCATCAACCAGCGCGCCATGGCTTTCTGCCTTCGGGCGCGGGTGAGGTTGGGGCTGAGTAATTCCACTTGATCGATGGCATCGCCCTCTGGTGGCAGCGTGATGCATCTCGTTAAGGGGAGTTTTGTCTCCTGAAGCTGCTGACTTAGCCCTTCAGCTGCCCTTTGATCGGACAGCACCACCACGCAGACGGGCATTCGCTCACATTTTATTAGCTGAATTCTGAACCCTGTCCTTAGTTATTGGGGGGTAGGTGGGTGTTGATCTCTACAGTTCGGAAAGGCAGTTTTGCGCCCGTTCATGACGAAAGTTCTGGTTTCCGATCCAATTGATCAGGCCGGCTTGGACATCCTCAACCAGGTGGCGCAAGTCGATCAGCAGATCGGTTTGAGCGAAGACGAGCTGGTGGGAATGATTGGTGAGTACGACGGATTGATGATCCGTTCTGGAACTCAGGTGACGGCGAAGGTGATTGCCGCCGCTAACCGACTCAAGATCATTGGCCGTGCCGGCGTTGGTGTGGACAACGTGGATGTGCCCGCAGCCACGCAGCGAGGTGTTCTTGTGGTGAACTCTCCGGAGGGCAACACCATTGCGGCGGCAGAGCATGCCTTGGCGATGATGCTTTCGCTGTCCCGTCATGTGCCCCAGGCGAATGCCGGAATGCGTGCAGGGAAGTGGGACCGCAAAAAATATGTTGGCAATGAGCTTTATAAGAAGACCCTTGGGGTGGTGGGTCTCGGCAAAATTGGTTCCCACGTGGCCAAGGTGGCCCAAGCGATGGGGATGGAAGTCATCGCGTATGACCCCTTTATTGCCGCCGATCGCGCCAAGCAAATGCAGGTGAGGCTCATCGAGCTTGATGAGCTGTTTCGCACGGCTGACTACGTGACGCTGCACATTCCTCGGACCAAGGACACGGAAAACTTGGTGAATGCTGATTTGCTGCGCACGATGAAGCCCACAGCACGCATCGTGAATTGCGCCCGTGGTGGCGTTGTCGATGAAGCTGCCATCTCGGAAGCGATTAATCAGGGTGTAATTGCCGGGGCTGGCCTCGACGTGTTTGCCACTGAGCCTTTGGCGGAAGATTCGCCGTTGCGTGCCGTTGAACGGGGTCTGGTGTTGACGCCTCACCTGGGTGCATCCACTGAAGAAGCCCAAGAAAATGTGGCGGTCGATGTGGCCGAGCAAATCAGAGATGTGTTGCTGGGCTTGCCGGCCCGCAGCGCCGTGAATATTCCAGGTCTCAGCGCTGAAATTATGGAGCGGCTGAAACCACACCTACAGCTTGCTGAAACCGTTGGTTTACTCGTGAGCCAACTTGCGGGAGGGCACGTCAAGGAAATGGAGCTTCGACTGCAAGGAGAGTTCGCCAGTCATCCCTCTCAACCTCTGGTGATCGCCGCGTTGAAAGGTCTTCTGAGTGCAGCCCTTGGCGACAGCATCAATTTCGTGAATGCTTCCTTGGAAGCCAAAGCACGCGGCATCAATGTCTTGGAAGTAAAAGATGAAACGAGCCGCGATTTTGCAGGGGGGTCCCTACAAATCACGACGCGGGGTGATCAGGGTGATCGTTGTGTCACTGGCGCCGTTTTTGCCGATGGTGAACTGCGAATCACGAGCATTGATGAGTTCCCCGTGAATGTGTCTCCCAGCAGGCACATGCTGTTTACCCGTCACCGCGATATGCCGGGAATCATTGGCCATTTGGGATCAATGATGGGGGAGCACAACGTGAACATCGCGTCCATGCAAGTGGGGCGAAAAATTGTGCGCGGTGATGCTGTGATGGTGCTCAGCATCGATGACCCGATTCCTGCTGAATTGCTCCAGAAAATCACAGCAATCGATGGCATTCAGGAAGCCCACCCCGTCACGCTTTGATGTGGTGGCGACTGTCGATGCCTTGCCCTCCTGATCTTGAGGAGTCGCTGGCTTGGAAACTGAATGATTTGGGGCTGCACCGGTTTGCGGTGCAGCATTCCCCAGAGACTCCTCACCAGAAAACCTTGTTGGTCTGGTTGCCTCAACCGGAGTGGCCCCTTGCTGAGCGAGAGCAATTGTTGGCCAGTCTTGAGCCCTTATCGCAGCCCTTTGGTTTGGCTTTCCCTGAGGGGGTTTGGGATGAGGTGGCCGATGAAGACTGGAGCTTGAGCTGGAAGCAGCACTGGCAGCCCGATCCAGTGGGACAACAGCTGTTGATACTTCCAGCCTGGTTAGAGGTGCCTATGGAGCATGCCGATCGCCTCGTGATTCGGATGGATCCAGGCAGCGCTTTTGGTACGGGGAGCCATCCAACGACGCGTCTTTGTTTGGAGGCCCTGGAGGCGGCTCCACCGCAGGGTTTGCTTGTTGCTGATCTCGGTTGTGGTAGCGGTGTATTGGGGCTGGCATCCTTGCTCCTGGGAGCTGATGCCGTGTTGGCTGCAGACACCGATTCGTTGGCTGTGCGCGCCACTGAAGGGAATCGCACGTTGAACGATTGTTCCGAGCAGCGGTTGAAGGTTGCTCTGGGCTCCGTGGAGACCCTTCAAGCACTGTTGGCAGGCCGACGAGCTGATCTGTTGCTGTGCAACATCCTGGCTCCTGTGATTGAAGCGCTCTCCCCCGGCTTTGAGAGCCTGATTGCTCCCCACGGGAGAGCACTCCTGAGTGGTTTGTTGGTGGATCAGGCTCCAAGGCTTAAAGAGGTCCTTAAAACACAGGGTTGGCAGGTCACTCAGGAGTTGGCGCAGGGGCGTTGGGGGTTGTTGGAGATTCGACACACATGAGCCATTTGCCATAAGCCAGGCTTATCGGACCTCCCGCTCAGATTGGTCCTGCCTCCCTGAGCGGCTCAAACCCTCTGCTTCGCCCCTCATTTGCAGTAGATAGGTGCTGTTCTGCAGGACGGGATTTCCCGGAACCTGTCGTATTTATCAATCAATGGCTTCCTACAAGGTCACCGTGGTCAGCGAGAGCGAAGGTCTCAACAAGACCATCGAAGTCCCTGATGATCAGTACATCCTCGACGCAGCAGAAGAGCAAGGCA
>JADHRU010000047.1 GCA_016777265.1 Synechococcus sp. BS30m-G31 | reverse complement strand
GGGGGTACATCAGGAAAACACTGACGAACACCGCAATCGGGCCGGAGAAGGCGATGGCGTTGTAGGGACGAATGCCGACGAGACGAGCAATTTCGAACTGACGCAGCATGAAGCCGATCAGTGCGAAAGCACCGTGCAGGGCGACGAAAGCCCAAAGGCCGCCGAGTTGACACCAGCGGACAAAATCGCCCTGGGCTTCTGGACCCCAGAGCAGCAGCAAGCTGTGACCCATCGCGTCAGCGGGGGTCGAAACAGCAGCGGTGAGAAAGTTGCAACCTTCGAGGTACGACGACGCGATGCCGTGGGTGTACCAGGAGGTGACAAATGTGGTGCCGGTCAGCCAGCCACCGATAGCCATGTAGGCCGTCGGGAGCAGAAGTAGGCCAGACCAGCCGATGAATACGAAGCGGTCGCGCTTGAGCCAGTCATCGAGGACGTCAAACCATCCCCGCTGAGGCGCGCGTCCTACAGCAATAGTCATGAGAGAGGCGCTTCATGAAGCGTTACATCGGGGAGCCTAGGGGCAGAAATGCGAAATGGGGACTGCCATTTCCGCTGATTCGAAGGGATAAGTGAAAATGCCTACGTATGAACAGCCGAAGCTGCACTCCCTTCGCGAAGATGCATACACACCGAACGAATTGATGTGTACGTCATCGAGCTAACTCTCCGGATGAGCCCCATTCCAGTTTCTGTTCAGCGCAAAGAACCAAGTGATGCAGAGGCGCTCTATCAAGAGATTCGCCAAGCGATCGATCATGGGCAGCCCCGCCTGCTTGAACTCACCTGCGAGAAAGTAGAGGGGAAAAAAGCATCGCTCCTCATTGGTGAAGTTCTCGCTGTTCAGCTTTATGAGAAAGCTGCAGCAGCAGGTGGTAGCAAACGGCCTGGCTTCTCCCTTGATTCCTGATCAAGACGCTGAACTTCACGTCGATTCAGTCAGCCACTGCTGGCCGAATGGCGACCATGTTCTAAATCGCTGCAACCTGACGATCCAAAGGCCTGGCCTTTGGATGTTGGTGGGCAGCAATGGCAGTGGGAAAAGCACGTTATTTCGCTTAATCGCTGGCTTGCTTCAACCGCAGTCGGGATCCATCGCATGCAAAAAACCTGCTGCGCTTGTTTTTCAAAATCCTGACCACCAATTGCTCTTACCCAGTTGCGGTAGCGACCTCTTACTGGGCATCCGCTCAAGTCAATCGATGGATCAACGACGGGACAAAGTTGAAGCCTGCCTCGATCAACTGGGGTTGCATGGCTTAGCAACGCGACCCATCCATACCCTCAGTGGTGGCCAGAAACAAAGGCTGGCCATCGCTGGTGCCCTAGCCAGCAATGCTGGACTTCTCTTACTGGACGAACCCACCGCTCTGCTCGACCCGAAAAGCCAGCGCACCGTTCTTTCGGCCGTTCACAACCTGTGCCATGACCCAACAAGCCCCATAACCGCCCTTTGGATTACCCATCGACTGGACGAACTCAATGAGGCCGATGGCGCTGCTCAAATGAGCCAAGGCCGTATCGGTCCTTGGACAACTGGGCGAGAACTTCGCCAACGCTTGCAGTCTGGGAGGTCTGACAGGTAAGTTCTTCATGTCGTATTCCTCGGTAGCTCAGCGGTAGAGCGATCGACTGTTAATCGATTGGTCGCAGGTTCGAATCCCGCCCGGGGAGTTTCACTTCAAGCCGCAGCTCAGGCTGTGGCTTTTTTATTGACGGGAAAAGAAATTTCATGACAGCTGGTTGCTGGAAGCGGAAGACTTCCTGAACAGATCCGGAATTGGGACCAACAGCAGAAACGCCAACATCACCTGCAGTGCGATGGTTCTCATCTGCTGACAGGGACAAACCGCACAAGACTGAAATCTGCAGAAACCAGAAAAGCTTGAGAGAATCTGCGCAGCGTTGCTCAATTCATAGAACCGCGCTCATAACCCTCCAACTGTTCCGCTGCTGAACCGATGAAGCCCTGCATCCTGTTGATCGAAGACGACCAGGACATGCGCGACCTGGTGAGCGGCCACCTAGAGCACAGCGGCTTCGATGTTCAGCGGGCAGATGACGGGATCAAAGGTCAGGCTCTTGCACTTCAATACACACCAGATTTAATCCTTCTCGATTTGATGCTTCCCAAGGTGGATGGTCTCACCCTCTGCCAACGCTTGCGTAGAGACGAGCGCACTGCAGGCATTCCGATCTTGATGCTCACCGCTCTTGGCGGCACTAAGGACAAAGTGAGCGGCTTCAACTCCGGTGCCGACGACTACCTCACCAAACCTTTCGATCTTGAGGAACTACAGGTTCGTATTAAGGCCTTGCTTCGCCGCAGTGATCGCGCTCCTCTAGGGGCCAGCAATCAGAACGAGATCCTCAGCTACGGCCCCCTTACTCTTGTGCCGGAGCGGTTTGAAGCGATCTGGTTCGACAGCCCAGTTCGTTTGACTCATCTGGAATTCGAATTGCTGCATTGCCTCTTGCAACGCCATGGGCAAACAGTCGCCCCTTCGTTGATTTTGAAGGAAGTCTGGGGCTACGAACCCGATGACGACATCGAAACAATCCGTGTACACGTGAGGCATTTACGCACCAAACTCGAGCCCGACCCCCGGAAACCTCGGTTTATCAAAACGGTGTATGGAGCGGGTTATTGCCTCGAGCTTCCCACTGGTGGACAGCTCGACGATGTGGTGTCCCTAGCGCGGGAAGAACGCAAACAACAAGGCGACCGCGCCACTGCTTAAGACCCTTAAGCCAAGCCACTTGTTGCTTCTTTGGTTAAATCCAACAACGCCACCTCCCAGGCCAGCCGCGGTTGGACAAACGACAACAAATGACGCCGCAGCGTCTCCAAGCGTTTCAGAGATTCAACATCTCTAGACGATGTCCAAAGCGCTTGTTGCCACCAATTGATAAGCCAGAGCTGCTGTTCGCCATCCAACGCTTCGCACACATCCCGTGCCAAAGCGAGAGCGTGCATGGGTTCATTGGGTAACTGCCGTAACCGAGGCATCAATTCCGTCGGGAGAGCAGCCCAGCGATTCCGATGCTCAAGTACGGCCCCGGGAGATCCAGCAGCCATTGCTAGAAGCTCCGGCGGATCATGCTCAACAGCATCCAAACGACGCAACACTTCTGCAACCGACGGAAGATCGAGCCGGACAAACCGAATCAACTGACAACGCGAACGGATCGTGCTGAGAAGGCGTTCAGGCGCAGCCGTCAGCAGGATCAAGAGGCCATGGCCAGGCTCCTCTAACGTTTTGAGCAAGGCATTCGCCGCAGCTTCCGCCATGGCTTCGGTGGACTCAATCACCACCATTCCACGGGTGGATTCCACCGGCTGACGGCCAAGTGCGCGTCTCACGCCACGGATCTGCTCGAGCCGCAGCTGTGGTGGAGTTCGCCGGTTCACCCCAGCATCCACCGCCTCATCGCGCGTGAGCAGACGCCCTTGATGCTGAAACGTGGGCTCGATCCAAACCAAGTCAGGATGATTGCGGTCTTCTAAGCGACGCCTCGCTCGCTTGCAGCCCACCCCCTCACTCAACACTCCCTCCAAAAAACGCAAAGCCGCTAAGCGTCGACCAACCCCTTCGGGTCCAGCAAACAAGTAAGCGGGAGCAAGGCGCTTCTGCTGAAGGGCCGCCTCGAGCAAATCAACGGCTAACGGCTGCCCGACCAACCCATCAAACAGTGCACTCACTGCAGGGTCTCCCGCAGGGTTTGTTCCAACGCCTGACTGAGTTGCGACACCGACTGCTGTGCATCCAATTGGCACCAATGGCGTTGCTCGGCGAGGACTGCAAAACCATCAGCGACGCGATGCAAAAAGGCACGTCCCTCGGCCTCGATGCGATCCTCTTTCTCCCCATGACGACGCTGCAGGCTCACCTCCACAGGCACCATTAAACAAGCGGTAAGGTCTGGCACCAAACCAGTGGTCGCAATCGATTCCAGGCGCGTAATCAACTGGTGATCCAAGCCACGGCCATAGCCCTGATACGCAAGGGTGGATCCAGCGAAGCGATCGCTCAACACCCAATCGCCCCGCAGAAGAGCTGGTCGAATCACCGTGTCCACATGCTGAGCACGATCCGCGGCATAGAGGAGAAGCTCAGCGGTCACAGATGGCACCTGATCGGCCTCGGTATGCAGCAACAAATCACGAATCGACTGACCCAAGGGAGTTCCACCAGGCTCACGGGTACAGATCAGGCCTGCAGTGGAGGGCATCAGGCCACTCACCGGCAACCATTGGGCGAGGTGACGAATCTGAGTGGATTTGCCGCAACCGTCGATCCCGTCGAGAACGATGAAGCGGCCAGTCATATCCGTAAAGCCAAGGCATTCACAACCACAGTGATCGAGCTCAGAGCCATCAACAGGGCCGCAAACGGCGGTGAAAGCAACACGCCTTGGCTTGGCAGCAAAACACCGGCCGCAACCGGAAGAGCAATCAGGTTGTACCCAAAAGCCCAAATGAGGTTTTGGCGGACTTTATTCAGAGTGCGCCGAGCCAAAGAGAGCGCTTCGGGGAGGTTGTCCAAACGATCGCCAAGCAAAACCATGTCGGCAGTGTCTTGTGCAATCTGGGTTCCTGTGCCGATGGCGATGCCTAAATCAGCCGCGGCCAAAGCAGGTGCGTCATTGATGCCATCGCCCACCATGGCCACGCGACCTTCTTTGCGGAGCTGCTCCAAACGCTCGAGTTTCTGTTGAGGAAGCATCTGCCAACCAAGGTCAGCTTCGACAAAGCCCAGTTGCTCTCCGAGGCGACGTACGGCCACTTCACGGTCACCACTGAGGATGGCGAGCTTGAGGCCGGAACTACGAAGCCTCTCCAATGAAGGGGCAACATCAGGCCGTTGCTGGTCTTCTACGTGCAGTAATCCGACCAAACCTTGTCCAGCCGAAACCGCGACCACCGATCCCTGAGCCGCGGCCAACCAGGCCGTTGCGGCAGCGGAGAACTCAACACCAAAACTTTGCAACCAAGCGGGCTTACCAACTCGAAGTTCACCCACTACCCCATCCAGCTCACCCCAAAGGCCTTCCCCAGACACCGTGGAGACACGGGTTACCTCGATCAACGCCAAGTCGCGCCGTTGCGCCTCTTGCAGCAGGGCATAAGCCAGCGGATGGCGGCTGCTCTGCTCCAGGCTTGCGGCCCACTGCAATAACCGATCGGGATCATCACCAAAAACGTCGGTCACCAACGGCCGTCCCAACGTGAGCGTGCCGGTCTTGTCGAAGACCACCTGATCCAATGCAGCCGCGGTTTCGATCACATCTCCACCCCGAAATAACCAACCGCGTCTCGCTGCTAAGCCTGTGGACACGGTGATCACCGTGGGTGTTGCTAAGCCCAACGCACAGGGGCATGCCACCACAAGCACAGCAATGGTGAGCTGGAGCGCCAAGCCGATGGGCGTGGTCGCACCACTGCCCAATCCACTGTGATGGGACGGAGCGCCGTGAACCATGCCGTGGGCCATGCCATGGCCAGTGGGAAGACCCGGAGCATGGGTCTGCAACACCTGGGGCCAATGCGACGCCCCAAAGAGCCACCAAAACAAAAAGGTGGCGAGGGCCAAAGCCATCACGCCGTAGCAGAACCGCCCTGCCACCCGATCCGCCAAACCTTGAATGGGTGCGCGGCGCGCCTGGGCCTGCTCCACCAACCGGATGATGCGAGCGAGGGCTGTATCGGAACCCACGCGGCTCACTTCAAGAACAAGCGGCGCTTCCAAATTCAAACTGCCAGATGACAGCTCAGTACCAGGCTCCACTTGGAGCGGCATCGGTTCTCCAGTGAGGCTGGAAACATCCACCGCTGACAGCCCCTCACGCACAACTCCGTCAACAGGAATGCGGTCCCCGGCAAGGAGTTGGACACGTTCACCGGGCCGGAGAGCACCAACTCTGACCTCGCGAATCTCACCATCCGTCAAAACCAAACGAGCCGTTTCTGGCTGCAATTGCGCTAACTGCTGCAAAGCCTGCCCCGTTCGGAAACGCGCCCGTTCTTCGAGGAAGCGCCCCAAAAGAACGAAACCCAGCAACATCACTGGCTCGTTGAAAAAACACGGCCAGCCCACCGTGGGCCAAACCAAAGCCACCAAGCTGGCCGTGTAGGCGCTGCTAACACCCAGCCCCACCAAGGTATCCATGCTCGGTGCGCCGACACGGGCTGCCTTAAAGCCGCCGACAAGGATCTGACGACCTGGTCCAAACAACGCGACAGTCGCCAACCCAGCGTGAAACGGAAGGCTGCCAATCACCGGCACCGACAATTGCCCGGCTTCGCTGAGGTGACCCATCACCGACAGCAGCAACAGCACCAGCGCCACCATCAACTGACGCCACTGACGCCACCAACTCAAGCCAGTGGATCCATTCGGACCCTTTACACCCGGCTGAAACTCCAAGGAACGCTCGTGGGCTGGAAATCCCCGCGCTGCCAAAGCCTCCAGCACCGCGTCGACATTGCCCTCTGACTCAGAGAAATCAAGCCAAGCAGCACGGCTGACCAAATTCACATCAGCCCGCTGTACACCCGGCTGCTCGAGCAACGTACGTTCCACCGCGGACACGCAACCGCCACACTTCATCCCTTCCACATCCAGGACGACGGTCTGCATCGCAGAACTCACAAGCGATCAATCGTTACGAGCACGCTAGGTCGGATGACAGGGCCGTCAGGATGGAGTGACATCAACCGGCGCGCCGTGCCCCGCAGCAACCGCAACGACAACTTCATCGACAAAAGCTTCACGGTGATGGCCGACTTGATCGTCAAGCTGCTGCCGATCAATGCCCGCTCGAAAGAGGCCTACGTCTACTACCGAGACGGGCTCTCCGCCCAAAACGATGGTGACTACGCCGAAGCCCTCGAAAACTACGACGAATCCCTAAAGCTTGAGACCGACCCCACCGACCGGGGCGAAACGCTCAAGAACATGGCCATCATTTACATGTCGAACGGTGAGGAGGAACGGGCAATCGAGACGTACCAGAAAGCTCTGGACGAAAACCCAAAACAACCCTCATGCCTCAAAAACATGGGACTGATCTTTGAAAAGTGGGGCCGAATCGCTGAAGAAAGTGGTCAACAAGATGATGCCGATCGCTGGTTTGACCAGGCTGCAGACGTCTGGACTCAAGCGGTAAGACTCAATCCCGGCGGTTATCTCGATATCGAAAACTGGTTGAAATCCACCGGTCGCAGCAACGTCGACGTGTACTTCTAGTTGGCTAAGTGTGCTCAGTCCGCACCTCATCGCCGAGCGCTAAGACAAGCGCCTCGGTGACGTTGGCGGCCTCAAGCAAGGCCAGATCCAACCCAGAGGCCAGTGCTCCTAAACCACTACCGGACGGCACCACAGCCCGACGGAACCCCAGCCGAGCCGCTTCTTGTAACCGCAGTTCAAGTTGACCGACTGGCCTGAGTTGTCCTCCCAACCCGAGTTCTCCGATCAACACAGTTCCAGGAGGAAGGGTGAGGTCTCGAAAACTCGCCACAACAGCTGCTGCTACTCCAAGATCAGCAGCTGGCTCCTCCACATCCAAGCCTCCAGCCACAGCGAGATAGCAATCGAAACGGGACAGGGGAATGCCCATGTGCTTCTCCAACACGGCCAAGATCTGGTGCAAGCGATTGGTGCCGATGCCGGTGGCCGTTCGGCGTGGACTGGCATAGCTGGTGACATTCACCAACGCCTGAAGATCCACCACCAGGGAACGGGTGCCCTCACAAGCCACGATGGTGGCGACCCCAGATGCACGGGCATCACTGAGAAACAGCTCACTGGGATTGCTCACTTCTGCTAAGCCGCCCGCCTGCATTTCAAACAAACCCAATTCGTGGGTGGCACCAAAACGATTTTTCACCGCACGCAGCAGTCGATGGCTGGCAAAGCGATCACCTTCAAAAGTGAGCACCGCATCAACCAAATGCTCAAGCACCTTGGGGCCCGCCAACATCCCCTCCTTGGTGACATGACCAACCAACAACAGAGCCGTGTTCTGGCGCTTCGCCAAGCGTTGAAGTGATGCGGCACATTCCCGCACCTGCCCCACGGATCCAGGGGCACTGGTGAGGTTGGGGTCGTGCAACGCCTGGATGCTGTCGATGATCGCAACCGCCGGTCGTAAGGCCTCAAGTTCCTCCAAGACCAAGTCGAGATCTGTTTCGGCCAGCAATTGCAGATCGGACGTCTCCCCTGCCAAGCGCTGCCAACGCAGTTTTACTTGCTGCGCGGATTCCTCAGCACTCACGTAAAGCACAGAGCTATGGGCCGCCATGGCCGACGCGCTTTGCAGCAGAAGAGTGCTTTTGCCAATCCCAGGATCACCCCCAACCAGCACGAGAGAACCGGGCACCAATCCGCTCCCCAACACGCGATCAAACTCAGCAGAGCCCGTTGGCAAACGCTGCAGGGGTTGATCGTCCAACGAGGCCATCGCCGTGGAGCGGCGGGGCGAGGGAGCGTCCTTCTGGTCTGGAGCAGCACGGCGGCGACGGCCATCCATCGAAGGCTGTGATTGCTCAACAAGCGAGTTCCAACTGGCGCACTCAGGACAACGCCCAAAGAACTGCCGAGCCTTAGCCCCACAGGCCTGGCAAACGAAAATGGCGGTGGGCTTAGGCAATGCGAACTGTGAAGAAAGTTGCTGTTACGTGAATTAAAGGGTGGCTTCTCTTTTAAGTGTGACGAGATCCACGCTGCGCCAAAGGCTTCATGACGGCCACGGCTCCCTCCAAGGAAACAATTCTCGTGGTCGATGACGAGGCCTCGATCAGACGGATTCTGGAAACCAGACTCTCGATGATCGGGTACAACGTCGTGACCGCTTGCGACGGCACGGAGGCTCTGGAGTTGTTCCCCAACTGCATGCCCGATCTCGTGGTACTCGACGTGATGATGCCAAAGCTTGATGGCTATGGCGTCTGCCAAGAACTCCGCAAGGAATCGGATGTTCCGATCGTGATGCTGACGGCCCTCGGCGATGTCGCCGATCGCATCACGGGACTCGAACTAGGGGCTGACGATTATGTGGTGAAGCCATTCAGCCCGAAAGAGCTTGAGGCGCGGATTCGCTGCGTTCTTCGCAGGGTGGAGAAGGAAGCCATTGCTGGAATTCCCAACTCCGGTGTGATCCAGGTCTCCGACCTACGCATCGACACCAACAAACGCCAGGTGTTCCGCAACGATGAGCGCATCCGGCTCACAGGCATGGAATTCAGCCTGCTGGAATTACTGGTGTCTCGCTCAGGAGAACCGTTTAACCGTGGCGAAATCCTCAAGGAAGTGTGGGGCTACACCCCAGAACGGCACGTTGATACTCGTGTGGTTGATGTTCATATCTCCCGGCTTCGTTCCAAACTGGAAGATGATCCTGCTAACCCTGAGTTGATCCTCACGGCTCGCGGTACCGGCTACCTGTTCCAGCGCATCATCGACTCCGTTGCTTCCGAAGGACCCTGATTCCTCCCAGGCCCCCGAGCCCCGGAGTAAAAGCACAAGGCCGCGGGCGATCCGCCGTCTTGTGATTTGGTACCGGCGGAACACCGCCGTGACCACAATTGTTGATAGTGCGGCAAGCTCAGCCTCTGCAGCAGGAACCGTTGCAGGCAATGTTGTGTCTGGGGCCGGCACCGTTGCCAGCAGTGTTCTCCAGCCCCTCGTCTTTGATCCTCTTCGCCGCCTGCAGGGTGGGAATGATGAAGACGAGATCAACGATGCAGATCGCCTTTGGGTTGCTGTCGATGGGATGGGTGGCGACGATGCCCCCGGCCCCATTCTTGAGGGGTGTCTCCAGGCGATTGAGCGCCTGCCCTTAAAAATTCGATTCGTTGGCGAGCAGGATCGGGTGCGAGCTGCTGCTGCAGACCTAGAACTCGAAGCCATTCTGGAACGTGCTCAAGCGTCAGGTCACTTGGAGTTAGTGCCGAGCGGCCCCTCCATCGGCATGGATGACGAAGCGACGGCCGTTCGCCGAAAACGCGATGCAAGCATCAATGTGGCGATGGACCTGGTGAAAAAAGGTCGTGCCACTGCCGTTTACTCGGCGGGTAATTCCGGAGCTGTGATGGCCTCTGCGATCTTCCGTCTTGGACGACTCAAAGGAATCGACCGGCCTGCCATTGGTGCCTTGTTTCCCACCAAGGACCCAGGACAGCCGGTGCTTGTGCTCGATGTGGGGGCCAACATGGATTGCAAACCCACATATCTCCATCAGTTCGCCCTGGTCGGAAACATTTACAGCCGAGACGTCCTTCAGGTGGAACAGCCAAGGGTTGGCCTGCTCAACATCGGAGAAGAAGAATGCAAAGGGAACGAGCTCTCCTTAAAAACTTACGAACTACTCAAAGGGGAATCCAGGCTCCACTTCGCTGGCAATTGCGAAGGCCGCGATGTGTTGTCGGGTGACTTTGACG
>JADHRU010000046.1 GCA_016777265.1 Synechococcus sp. BS30m-G31 | reverse complement strand
CAGCCCATGCCCATCGCAAAGGGATCTATGCGAGCGAAGCGGAAGCGCTAACGCAAGCTGAAAAAATTGGTTGCACTGATGTTCATCAAAACAATGGACGATGGATGCCCTGTGCCGATGAACGGGACTTGCATCAGCAGATGAGACGTCAATGAGCGGCCGTTCCACCTCCATCCAACGCCGCGCTCGTCGAGTCCACCGATGGGTGGTGCCCATTGCAGCAGCTCCCTTGCTGATCACTGCTGCTACAGGTTCGCTCTATAGCCTTTTGCTTGAGCGAAATATCGATGCTTTCTGGTTGCTCAGGATTCATACCGGACAATTCGGATGGTTCGACCTTCAGCCCTTTTACCCAATCGTGCTTGGGATGCTCACAATCCTCGTAAGCATTTCTGGCATTGCAATGCTGTTCAGACAAACCAATTAATCCGGTAATCTTCTCCACCAAAGACACAAAACCAAAAAGGCAAGGCAAAATACACTCACCGCAGGTCCACAAGATGACCTGCAAATAAAGCAGGAATCAGAGCCAACCATTCACCTCGCTTTCCAGACGACCAACCAAAGGACTTCAGCATGGAAATATTGACCGCCCTGCGCCTGAACGAATGCAATTTTGAACAGTTTGGCACGGCGATTCTGCCAGTGGACGACATGACACCCCACAGCATTGGTGATGCCGAACTGATATTCAACGGGGCCAATTTGCGCTACTATGTGATGCGTCTTCGGCGTCGGCCAGCCATGCTCGGCAGCATGACGCGACATACCAAAGCCACCCAATGTTTGAGCTCTGCGGATGCACAACCATGGTGGTTAGCCGTGGCCTCGGCGAAACTTGCATCTGAACAACTCGACCACAGCACCGTGCAATTGGTGAATGTCCAACCCGGTGAAGCGGTGAAATTGCATCAAGGCACGTGGCACGCAGGCCCATTCTTTCTTACCCCAACCGCCCTATTTTTCAATCTTGAATTAAGCGACACCAATCTTAGCGATCACAATTCTCAGCCCTTAAAAGCAAAACTCGAGCTAAATCTCAACAATAAATCAGCAGCTTGAATAGAAAAAGTCAACAATTTTCAGTCCAATATTTTAGCTAGTCTTCAAATCATTCTCAAATTCAAGATATAAAGCACGAGCATCTTTTGCCCGCTGCTCATCAACCAAGAACTCGAGGCGGTCTTTCCACCAGAAACCAATTTGCTCATCACGTTCGGCTTCGGGAGCTTCACCAAAAGGAATCGTCATGTGTTTCTTTGAATCCTGTTAACGATAGAAAAAGTCGGTAGCCGCTGTGAGCAGCAGCAGCATTCACCGGTCGTGATCACCTCATCAATCGACTGACTCAAGACCCATTGAGATCCACATCGTCTTCGACGGCAAAGGCCTGCAATGGATCTGGTGCACCGAGGGCAATCGCACGGGCACGTTTATAAAACATCGTCTCTGTTTGCCCTTTGGCTTCCAACTGCTCTGCAACACGTATCCAATTGTTGATTTCTGATTGGTGCATCTCAATCCAAGGAATTCAATGATTTAGATGAAACCAAAAACAAGTCAATCCATCAGTAACACAGACAACACTCCAGATAGAAAGTTAGCGATTCAAAAAATATTACGGCACAAAAGTCAGCCTTAAGACAACGTCAGGACCAAGCAAAAACGCATGCAAGGATTGCCAATAAAGTCATCTTTGATACGGTTGAGGCATTGATTCCATCAACTCAAGGTGAATTATCGAATTCTGTTGTTCCTGTTCATCGCAGCACCAGCATTCGGCAGTCCCTCTAGCGAAGAATTCGTCATTGGACCGATCAGACATCAGTCTCAGCCCTCTGTAAAGCTAAGCCAACCCAGTTCATTCCCAAAACCTAATCACCAAAAGTCTTACCTCCAAGAACAACAGCAGCCAGCCGCCAAACTCAAACAGCTCGGCGTTGGAGTTGCGAGCTGGTACGGACCTGGTTTTTATGGACGTCGAACCGCCAATGGCGAAACATTCCGGAAAGGAACGCTGACTGCTGCACACCGCACACTCCCCTTTGGAACGATGGTTCGCGTGACAAATTTGGACAATGGCAGATCTGTAAATGTACGAATCAATGACAGAGGGCCATTTAAATATCACCGCGTGATTGATCTCGCCCATGGCGCAGCGAGTGCCTTAAACATGATGCGAGCTGGTGAAATCAACGTCCGCCTTGAAGTGATTGATTGAGGAATTAAGAACCCAACAGGCGCCTTCGCACCAAAACATCCCAGAGCCCCGCAGGTACAAACGGTTGAAGCAGCACCGCTTCGGATTCGCTTCCGCACAAATAGCGGGATTTCGGCTGGTTGGTTTCAAGCGCCGTTGCGATGGTTCGTGCCACTAACTGGGGGTCCGATCCCTTTCGAAAGCTCTCCGTCCATCCGGCCGCTACCCGGCGCATCATCTCTCCCCAAATCGGATCCTTCCCCCCCTGATCCATCGATTCAGCCGACGCCTGTTCAAATCCGGTGCGGATTAAACCAGGCTCAACAATCACGACTTGAATTCCAAATTGATGCAGCTCTAAGCGCATGGCATCACTAATCGCTTCCACAGCGTGCTTACTGGCGCAATACCAACCGGCGCCAGGAGTCGCAAAGCGACCAGCGATGGACGACACGTTGACAACGCGGCCACGACGGCGATCACGCATGGCGGGCAAAAGCAGTTGCGTCAGCCCCATCAAGCCAAACACGTTCACCTCAAACATGGAACGGGCGCGATCCAACGCCATCGTTTCCATGGGCCCCACCTCTCCATAGCCAGCGTTGTTAACCAAGGCATCCAGCTGTCCACCGGTCCTCTCGAGAACGTCTGCGGCGAGTTGTTCTCGAGATTCAGCGTCCGCAACATCCAGGGGAAGCACCACAGCTCCACGACTTTGCAGAGAGTCCATCGCCCCTTGACGCCTTGCTGCAGCAAACACATTCCAACCCTGATCCAACAGCAGATGCGCAGTGACAGAACCAATGCCGCTGGAGGCTCCAGTGATTAAGACAGTGCGGCGGGAATCTGCCATAACGACGCGTGTAGGAGATGCACTCTGGCGCGAGAAGAAGAGCCCCGACGGGTCGAACTTGATTTCGCAACGCCAACCCAAGGCTCGGGCGCCTCAACGCTTCAAAGAAATACGGAATTACCAAGGTTTCAGCAAGGATGTCGACCAAAGAATCTCTTCAACAAAACTCAGATTCTTGTCGATATTGTTATTTAGATTGAACCCAGTAATGACGAGTCTTTTACTAATCATGATAACGGCAAGGACGTGCAAGCATGAAACACTCACACCCATCCAGTTGATGTTATAAACATTCATGATGTATTGGCCAATTGAACACAATTACATCAATGATTCATTCAGATTCATAAAAATCAAATTCAGCCATTGTGCCGTCATCGGCAATGGAGAAAACGGCAAAAGCATCCGCAGCCACACCTTCAACCTCCATACCAGGAGATCCCATTGGCATCCCTGGAGCTGCAAGCCCCTTGATCTCAGGACGTTCCGCCAGCATCCTTTCGATCGAGGCCGCTGGCACGTGACCCTCCACCACATAACCGGCCAAGCTCGCGGTGTGGCAGGACGTCGAATCTGCGGGCAATCCCATGGCGTCTTTGATGGCATTCATGTCGTCAGCGACATGGTCTTGAACCGAAAAACCGGCCTCAGTCAGATGCGATTCCCATGCTCTACAACACTCGCAAGCAGCTGAACGAAACACCACAACCTCCTGGCCAGCAGTGGAAGCCATCGCCGCCAATGGAGATCCCAAAGCCACCATGAACAGGGGAATGCCCCACAACAAACATCGACGCAATCGTGTGAGAAAGCTGTTCAACAAGCCCGAATCAACCATGGCAACCATTGCATCGGAGCACTGAATTGTGAAGCGACTGCAAGACCTGTCATTGGAGATTCTCACCACCCAAGGGGCTTGCATGGAAATTCCAGCTTTCCCCGTCTTCCAGCCAAAGCTCCCAAGCGCATTGTGAGCCATCTTTTAAAAACAACTTCCCACCAAACCCCGCCGGTGATGGTTGATATAAATCCTCGATCGCTAGAGCGATCATTCCTTCTCTCGTACAAAGAGCTTCGACTGTCTTTCCCAGACGAGACGAGAGATCAGCCTTTAAATCGTCCAGCGTCATTCGTTTTAAGGGATCGACATTCGACCCTTTCAATCAAGCTTTGAAAAGCATGCCCCGATCTCGCATCGATCGAACACATACCCCCTCTTTCTTCCAGATTCTTTTTAATGACCTGGGAACTCACCCCGTCAGAGTGCAGGTGTGTTAACGGCTTTGATGCTGAAACGATTGCAAGCAGCGGTCATCAGCCTGATCGCATCACTTGAAGGTCTGGCCTGGGGCATGCCCCTCGACCAGGTTCACGCCCATCTCGGTGAAGTCCATCAAGCCAACACAACGCATCCAGATCGCTTCATCGCGCGAAACGTGATGCTTGATCGCCTCCCTGTCTCGCAAGTGACGTTTGATCTCACCCCAGAGGCTGGCCTCCAGTCGTAGGCCTATGAATTCGCCATCGACGACATGATCGAAGTGTTGGCAGGACTTCGTGCCCGCCATGGATCTCCGCTCAGCACCAGCTCAACCGATCCACAACAAAATGAACAAAGTTGGGTTTGGAACACGGGAGAAGACCTGATCACCGCCGTTAAGCACGACGGCAAAATCCGTCAACAATTTGTGATTGCTTACCGACCCAGCCGGCTTCGACCTGAAACGCTCTAGGAGTCGAAACGGCTAGAGCGTCTCAATTCTTTTGACCCGGAAACATTTGATTCAACCGTTTGCGCATGCGACGCATTTGGGTTCGTTGAATCTCATGACGCGTTGTCCGTGTAGCTCCGTACAACAGCACCGAGGCTGTTGATGCCAAGGCAACGCAGAAGAGCGTGATCGAAATGGGATCAAAATCGTCCATGCGATGCAGACTAAGAAGCCACCACAGATCCACCCGTACATTTTGGACTTAGCCCATCAGTCATGTACGCCATGCCAAATCGGTGCTCCCACACTCACCGCATCAGAACTCGAGGCGGCACTGCCTGAACTTCCTGGTTGGTCGGTTATCGACAACCACCATCTCAGCCGAACGCTTCGCTTTAAAGACTTTCAAAGTGCACTCGATTGGGTGAATGCTGCAGGACAGATTTGCGAGCAGGAAGGGCACCACGCAGAATTCAGCCTCGGATGGGGGCGTGCTGATGCCACGATTTACACCCACAAAGTGAATGGATTAACGCAAGCTGATTTGGTGCTCGCAGCAAAATTTGTGGGAATCACGCCCCCACAACTCTAAGCAAAACAACACCAACTTCCACCGCAATACTTCATGCAATCGTTGAGCTTTAACAGTGCTCAAAAACACCAACTGTCATATCACTTACCTGGCTGATGTGTTGACGGCCGTGAGCGATAAAAGCATCGTCAGCCTCCTTTAAAGCTTCGTTGTCGTCGTGAAAACGGCAGCGATACATCAAATGAATGATGCGATCAACATCGAGATTGCGATCAGCAACATCCTGCCAAAGCCGTTGCGTGAGTTCCTGGTCGGCCAGCTGGAATTGGGCCAGCACCAGATCGCGAGCGCAACTGAAATACTCGTCCCGGTTTGATGTCACCGGAGAGTTGTATCGGAGCAGGCTGCTTTGAAGGGTTTGCAGAAATGCCATACAACAAACTTCGCTAACAACAGATTGCGCCACAACAGCCCGAGGGGCGCGCAGCCTTAATACCAAAACAATGATTCCATTACGCAGACACTCCATATCCGCCGCCACCAGGCGTCAACATCTGGATCGCCTCCCCAGCCTTGAGCTCCAGCTGAACCGAACCAGGCAATCGCTCTTCCGTTCCATCGGCACGGATCAACTGATTCTCGCCACACGCACCACTGGTTCCGCCTTCGAGTCCAAAGGGCGCCACTCGCCGCGACCCACTGATCAGGGACAGGCTCATCGGCTCGAGGAACCGGATGGTGCGCTCCAGTCCATCACCGCCACGCCAGCAACCATCACCACCGCTACCCGATCGGATTCCAAAACGCTCCAAACGCACCGGATAACGGGCTTCCAACACCTCAGGATCCGTCAGTCGGGAGTTCGTCATGTGCGATTGCAAACCAATCGATCCCATAAATCCCTCACCAGCACCACCCCCACCAGCCACCGTTTCGTAGTACTGGCAACGGTGATTGCCAAAGCTGAGATTGTTCATCGTGCCTTGTCCAGCAGCGAGCACGCCAAAAGCACCAAACAGCAAATTGCACAGGGCTTGGGACACCTCCACGTTTCCAGCCACAACAGCGGCAGGAGCCTGCGGATTCAACATGCAACCCAGCGGAACCCGCAGCTCCAGCGGCGCAAAACAACCTTCGTTCAAGGGAATGTCGTCGTCGAGAAGACAACGGATCACATACAACACAACCGCACGGGTTACCGCGAGCGGCGCGTTGAAATTGCCCTGCCGCTGCTGCGATGTTCCACGGAAATCCAGCACCAGCTTTTGTTGATCAGGGACGACGCCAATCCGCACCGCAAGGATGGCGCCATCGTCCAATTGCAACTGATGGCTCGTATCAACCAAACCAGAGATCAGACGCCGAACACAAGCCGCCGCATGCTGTTGCAACCCCTGCATTTGCTGCTGCACCAAAGCCTCCCCCTCCCGCTCGACCAACTGTTCAAGCCCTTCGATGCCCGCCTGGTTGGCTGCGACCTGGGCTTGCAAATCGGCCAGTAATTCCTGGGGATTGCGTGGCGGTATCGCCATCTCTCGGAAGGATGCTTGCCAATTTGAGAGATGGATCGCACCGTCACGCACAAACAACAGGTTGCGCAGCAACAGACCCTCGTCGTCAATGCTTGTGCTGAACGACGGCATGGAACCGGGGCTGATCCCGCCAACATCCGCATGGTGACCACGGCTGGCCACAAAGAAGCTGGGATTCAGACCACCACAAAACACCGGTGTGATCGCCGTGATGTCTGGGAGATGCGTACCACCATGGAAAGGGTCATTGCTCAGCAGCGTGTCGCCGGGTTGCAAAGGAGGCACCACACCAGCAGCCACCTGCTCGAGCAGATCACGGATGCTGTCTCCCATGGAACCGAGATGCACTGGAATATGCGGCGCATTGGCCACCAAACCACCATGGGAATCAAATAGAGCGCAAGAAAAATCGAGCCGTTCGCGGATATTGACCGAACGACTCGTCTGGCGAAGGCGCTCACCCATTTGCTCAGCGATCGCCATAAAGCGATGGCGAAACAGCTCTGCCAGCACTGGATCGGCCGGCTTCAGCGCTGAATGATCAGCCTCTGATTTTTCAGCCTCTGAACCAGTGATCGGCCCATGCTCCAACACCAAAGCGGCGGCACGATCCACCCGCGCCGTCCAACCGTCCTCCACCACGATGCAACCCGTCGCCTCTGAGATCAGAGCAGGCCCCTCGATGCAGCAGCCAACGGGCAACGTCTCCCGATCGAACAAAGCAACGCTCTGCCAGCCCATGTGGCGCAGATGCATTTGTATGCGCTGGGGAATCACATCCTGAGCCGATTGCTGGGCAGTGGTGGTGAACCCTGGTGGTTGAAACTGCTGCGGGGCAGCCACCTCCACATTGAGCATCTCAACCAACAACAACTGTTCAGAACGGATGCAGTAACCAAAGCGCTGCTGATGCTTCTCCTGGAATGCCGTCACCAACGCAGACGACTCCATCTCCTCGTTGAAAGGCAGCATCAGGGTCTGCTCGGCACCGGGATAGCGCAGCTCCAAAGACAGCCAAACCACCGCTTGAGCCTGGAACCCCCCCGATCCATCCCCCTGATCAGCCAACTCTTGCAGCGCCTGCTGCGTTAGCTCTTGAACTTGCTGCTGCAGCTCCGCAAGCAACTGATCGGAAAGCTCCGCTCCAAGATGAACCTGTAGCCGTCGACGTTGGCGGGCCTGCCCCATCCCATAGGCAGACAAGACGCCGGCCATGGGATGCAGCAACACCGAAGCCAGGCCGAGCTCTTCGGCAAGCCGGCAAGCATGCTGCCCGCCGGCGCCGCCGTAGGCCACCAACACGCCACCGCGGATGTCTTGCCCACGATGCAAGGACACACGACGAATCGCGGCGGACATTCGCTCGATCGCCAGTTGTAAAGCACCCTCCGCCAACTGCTCTGGGCGTTGGCAAAGCTCGGTGGCCAACGCCTCAAACTGTTGTTGCACCACCTCAAGATCTGGTGGTTGATCGCCCTGGGCACCAAACACGCAGGGGAAACGATGAAGCTGCAGCCTCCCCAACACCAGGTTGGCATCGGTAATGGTGAGCGGCCCACCCGCTCGATAACAGGCGGGTCCAGGCCGAGCGCCCGCCGAGCGCGGACCCACCCGCAAGCGATCGCCATCCCTCTGCAACACCGATCCCCCACCAGCAGCCACCGTTTCAATCGGTAAGCGCGGCGCCAGAAGTTGGAGGCCAGCGATATCCGTTTGCTCCTGCACAAGACGCAGGGCCGCATCCTCCGCAGCCGCAACACAAAACACATCGGTGGAGGTGCCTCCCATATCGAACCCCAGCACAGGCACCCCCTCGAAGCCTGACGACCGCGCTGCTGCAATCGCTCCGACCATCCCAGCAGCGGGGCCCGAAAGAATGGTGTCTTTGGCCATCAGGCCCTCAACGGATTGCAGGGCTCCGCTCGAGGTCATCACCCGAAGGGGAGTCGATGCACCAAGCGCCCTCTGCACCTGCTGCAAATAACCGTGAAGCACCGGAGCAACAGCCGCCTCCACTAGCGCCGTCTGACCACGGGGCACGAGGCGTGGCTTGACGCTCACCTGGTGGGAACACACCACCCGGGGAAAACCCAAAACCTTCAATTCATCAGCACACTGCAACTCGTGGGCGGGATTGCGGTGGGCATGCAACAACGCCACCACCACATCATCAAAGCCACTGGCCCGAAGCGCAGCGAGACGCTTCCGCAAGTCGTCGTTCCAAAGGGGCGACTCCAACTCAATGCCATGGGCATCCAAACGGCCCGGAACTTCAACCACCTCGCCCGCTAAAAATGGGCGCTCAGACTGGGCCAGAGCGAAGAGATCAGCGCGATGCTGATCACCGATGCGCAACAGATCAGCCAATCCGCTGTTAGCGAGCAAGACAAGCGGTGCACCGCGTTGTTCTAAGAGCGCATTTGTAGCGACGGTGGTCCCAAGCCGAACGCTATGAATCACTGAATGATCGATGGGCTCCCCGGGGGAAATCGCCAACAACTCCCGAATCACCTGAACCGCAGGATCTCCCCCAACACCATCGGAGAGAACTTTTCGGATGTGCAGGGTCCCGGAGGGACCGCAGCCGATTAAATCGGTAAACGTGCCACCGCGATCCACCCAAAATTTCCAAGCTTGTTCAGACATCACGGATACCAAGACGAGTTGATTCGGAGTGATCCGAACGATTCACGACGTGCCGCTAGCGCTCCAAGGTTATTCGGACAATTGGACCTGCAGCATGAGGTCTGACATCGGAAAAACCTTGAACAACTGGCAATCAATCCAACAGAACAAACATTATTAGTGAGGCAACATGGGAATACAATTGATCAACAAAGATGAACCATATAGCGGAACAAGATAATGTCTATAAAATACTTATCGCAGGAGCAGGCCTAATTAGCGTCAACAGGAATCAAGTCCAACAAACAACCAAGAGGGCAACAATTATAGGCAGCCGGCAACATACACCGCAAATACAGCGCATCATAAGCAATTGTCAAGACAAAATTCTACGCTGATCTATAATATCCAAATTAAAAATGCAGTGAGATATCAAAAAAGACTGGCAAGACATAGGGACATTCAAAAAACCAGTACAAATGCATACTGGCGACGACGCAGCATCACGAGATGGTCGAACATTTAGCACGAGACGAAAGGAAAGAACTCAAGCCATCAAACACTTGACACCCAAAAAAAGTCATGCTTGACAACGATAAGGGGCTAGCGGAACACAAGACTGGTCTGGGCAGCAAAAGCTCCGCAGACAGGGTGATGTGAGTTCACTGTTTTTGGCAGAAAAAAAAGTGACGCGGACTGATTTCTCAATTAATCTCCGACAAATTTAAATTTCTCTGGGCGGAGAACAAATGAAGCTTTTCCAACAAGTACTCGTAGCTCCTGCCGCCCTGGGCCTTCTGGCCCCTTTGGCTGTCGTCAACGGCCCAGCCGCTAATGCCGCCGAGCTCAACATCAACGGCGTTTCTGACTACGCGGCGCATTCGCTTGACAACAGCCACGACCAAGTCACCAGCGTTACCCAATTCTCCGACGTTGTCCCAACCGACTGGGCCTATCAGGCGCTCAGCAACTTGGTTGAGCAGTACGGCTGCGTCGCTGGTTACCCCAACGGCACCTTCCGCGGCAACCGGGCGATGACCCGTTACGAGGCTGCAGCACTGCTGA